>JAJYAG010000229.1 GCA_021779665.1 Bacteroidota bacterium
GTATTATTGTCTGCTATTGAACTTTCTGCACAGCAGGTACAAGTGAGTGTTTTCAACAGTTACCCTGTAAACACCATCATCTTATCATCATATAGCGACGATTTTACAATTACCTGCATGGGGGAAAAGGTTTCCACACTCAATGCGGGAAAAATCTTCTACATTTCTCTTTATAATACAAGCCTTTTATTAAATGACGAGAACGGGCCTCTTGCCTGTTACGATGAATTAACACTTTCACCTGCAAACGAAACATCCAAACTAAGGATTGCACTCATAAACCCGAAAGTCTCAGCCCGAAATTACAGCGGGAAAATTCACCTCAGGATTGAATATGGCCGAATATTAATTTTGAATGAAATCAATACAGAACAATATATTGCCGGTGTTGTGGAGGCCGAAAGCGGAATAAATGCATCTCCTGAATTTTATAAAGCACAAGCCTTACTTTGCCGCACTTATATGTTCAGCCATCTGAACCGTCACGAAACAGAGGGTTTTAACCTGTGCGACGAAGTCCACTGCCAGGCATATAAAGGAATAACTCCCTTTACAGCCTCCATTCTGGAATCGAGTATGCAAACCGCCGGAAAAATTATAACTGATGAAACAAACCAGCCAATAACTGCAGCCTTTCATGGAAATTGCGGCGGAGAAACAGAATCCGCGCTGAATATCTGGTTAAAACCCGAAAGTTACCTTGTTCCTGTAAAGGATCCCTACTGCACTCAAACTGCAAATGCCAACTGGGAAGTCAAAATTCCTCTTCACCAATGGAAAAAATACCTGACTACGAAGGGATTTAAGCCCTCTGCATCCATTTCAGCATTAGAAACCAAAAACAGGAACAGACAAATTTACTATCGTGTAAATAACGATTCTATATTGACAAAACAGATCCGATCAGACTGGAATTTGAAATCGGCATACTTTCAGGTGAAAGTAAAAAATAATACTGTTCATATTATGGGACACGGATATGGCCATGGAATAGGCCTGTGCCAAGACGGAGCAATGAATATGGCTAAAAAAGGACTAAATTATTCTGAGATACTAAAATTCTACTTCAAAAACGTTAAAATTTCGGATGTAAGGTAATTACAACATCTGATCGCACGTTTCGAGTAAATTATTTATGAAGTATCCTTTTTTGGATATATAAGAAGTAGCACCTTTCTTGTAATATTCTTCAATTAAGGTTTCATTATTCTGACCCGACAAAATAATAACCGGTACCGATTTTTCTCTCTTTCTGATTTCTACAAGCGCCTCCAAACCAGTCATAACCGGCTTATCGTCCGAAATAAAGTGATGATCCAGAATTATAACATCGGGCTTTTTCTCAAGATTCTGAAGACAATCTTCGCTATTCTTAAACACAATAACTTCAACCCCTTCTTTGCTACAGATGGTATATTCCAGCAAGTTTTGGATTAACCTGTCATCGTCTACTACAAATATCAACCTGCTTTTCATAACGTACCCCTATCTTTTTGCAATAAGCTTATAAAACATACGACAAACATAATTGAAATGTTTGATATTTTTAAATTATCTAACAATATAATTAAAAATATCTGATTTTCAAATTTTTATTATATAAATTTTATCTACAATACGGTTATGCAAAAACCTTGCCTTGTTTTCTAATTCAACTCTATTTTAACATTTAATTAAGAAATCTTATTCGCAGCGCCCAAAAAACTAGATTAAGAAACCCTTCCCACCTCTTTTTTTTAATTTAATTTAGTGCACCTTTTATTCTGTCTTCAAATGCCGAAAGAGCTGCTTTTGCTCCTTCGCCCATAGCAATGACTATTTGTTTGTATGGAACTGTTGACACGTCTCCGGCAGCATAAATTCCGGCCTTTCCGGTTCGACAATGTGCATCGATAAGAATTTCGCCAGTGAGGTTTACACTCACCAGATTTCTAAACATCTGACTATTTGCCGTTAACCCGATCTGCACAAAAACACCGTCAGTTTTCAGTAATTCAGTTTTCCCTGAAACCCGGTCACGGTAAACCAAACCGGTAACTTTAGTTCCATCCCCTTCCACACTTAATGTTTCGGCACTGGTAATTATTTTCACATTAGGCAGAGTCCTGAGTTTATTTTGAAGAATCTGATCGCCTTTAAGCTCGTTCATAAATTCGAGCACAGTAACATCCCCTGCTATGGCTGAAAGGTCTATAGCAGCTTCGAGGCCTGAGTTACCGCCTCCGACAACCACTACACGTTTACCTTTATAAAAAGGACCATCGCAATGGGTACAGAATGCAACTCCCGAACCAATATAGTTATTCTCGCCAGGTACGTTTAACCGCCGCCAGCTTGCACCAGTTGCAATAATAAGTGCCGGAGCTTTCAGGGTTTCACCCAAGGAGGTCTGTACTTCCTTTACACCTTCATGCATATCAACCTGTTCTATTTTGCGGTTTTCATAGATATCCACCTGATAATCGCCCAAATGATGCTTAAGATTTGCAGTAAGATGACTACCGGTAGTTTGCGAAACAGAAATCATGTTTTCGATTCCAAGGGTTTCAGTAAGCTGACCGCCTACTTTTTCGGCGATGATGGCAACAGAAAAACCCTTCCGGGCAGAATAAATTGCCGATGAAATTCCTGCCGGTCCGCCGCCGGCAACTATTACATCATACTCCTTGTTAACGGTGTGTACAGCTTCCGGCTCCGACCCAACCATTTCTTCCAGTTTCGCAAGCAATTCACCAAGAGACGAACGGCCAACATGCAGCAGCTTTCCGTTTGCATAAACAGCAGGTACTGCCTGGATATTTAAATTTTCAACCTCTTCCTGGTTTATAGAGCCATCCACAATTAGATGCTGCACATTGGGGTTGAGTATTGACATCACATTTATAGCCTGAACTACATCAGGGCAATTGGTACAGGTAAGGGAAATGTAACTTTTAACCTCAACACCTTTTAAAGCTTTAATTTTTCCGGCGACGGTTTCATCAGGAAGATTTTTGCCAATACCATCTGCATTAAGAACAGCAAGCAGCAGAGACGTAAATTCGTGCCCGTTAGGAACGGCTTTGAATTCAAATGCTAAAGGTTCGTCATTTTTCAGAATTTTGAACGATAATGAGTCCCCTTCTTCGACACTGCAATTCACCTTTGATGAGCAGGATGCAACTTCCTGCAGCAGATTTATTAGTTCTTCCCGGTTAGGATGTGAAGGATTAACAGCAACCTGGAAAGTGAAATTACTTTTGAGACCTTGAAAAAGTGAGATAATCTGGTCTTTTAACGATTGTTCCAACATAATAATGTAATTATTTATTTGGAGAGGCCGGAAAAATCCGGCACTCCAAAGGCGGTTAGTATATCTTTAGATTTTCCCGACAAGGTCGATACTGGGCTTTAAAGTTTCGGCTCCCTGTTTCCATTTGGCAGGGCAAACTTCCGATGGATGGCTTGCCACAAACTGCAATGCCTGTAAACGGCGCAGCAACTCATCGGCATTACGCCCAATATTCCCGGCAACAACTTCGTAAGCAACAATTTCACCTTCGGGATTAACTATAAAAGTTCCACGTTCAGCTAAACCGGCTTCATCAATCATCACATCGAAACCTCTTGAGAGCACTCCGGTAGGATCGGCAAGCATTGGATACTGAACCTTTTTGATTGTGTCGGATGTATCGTGCCATGCTTTGTGAACAAAATGAGTGTCGGTAGATACGGAATAGATTTCGCAGTTTGCCTGCTTGAACTCGCCATATTTATTAGCCAGATCTTCTAATTCAGTAGGACATACAAATGTGAAGTCGGCAGGATAAAAGAAAAACACCGACCATTTCCCTAAAACATCTTTTTTCGAAACAGTTTTGAAATCGTTGTTTACAAAAGCCTGTACTTTAAAATCTACAATCTGTTTTCCAATTTGTGACATAGTCTTTATTTTTAATGAGTGATTATTTTTTATTTCGGATCAAAATTATCCCACCCGTATATATAAATCAAATAAATATTATTTATACTTGTATTGATTTTATTTATTTCACATGACAGTTCAACAACTTGAGTATATTGTTGCCTTAAATAAATACAGGCATTTTGTTACAGCTTCTGAAAAATGTGGTGTAACACAGCCTACTTTGAGTTTAATGATCCAGAAACTGGAATCGGAATTGAATGTATCTATTTTCGACCGCAGTAAACATCCGGTAGAACCAACAGCCATGGGTGTGCGGTTAATAGAGCAGGCAGAAATTACATTGCGCGAAATCCGGAAGATGAAAGAAATGGTTGTAAGCGAAACGGAAAGTCTCGCCGGAACTTTACGTCTGGGGGTTATCCCAACACTTGCGCCCTATCTTGTGCCGGAACTTATTCATAACTTTAAGATTCATTATCCGCAGATACAGCTCCTTATTCATGAGATGCCAACTCTATCGCTAATTACAGCACTTCAAAAGGATTCGGTGGATATGTTTATTGCAGCCACTCCGCTGGAGCAGCAAGACTTTTATGAAATACCCATTTATTATGAAAAGTTCGTAGCCTATTTTGCTGCAGATAATCCTTTCCGGGACGCGCCGTTATCAGCGCAGAATTTACCCCGCGAAAACCTGTGGATTCTTCAGGAAGGACATTGCCTGCGCAGCCAGATTTTTAATTTCTGTCAGAATACTGTAGAGTTTAACTACACCTATGAAGCCGGCAGCATAGAAACCCTGATAAGAATTGTGGATAAGAATGGCGGTTATTCTGTTATTCCGGAGCTACATCTCCCATTTTTAAGCAATGAACAAAAGCAAAACGTTCGTGAAATAACTGATCCTCCTGCAGTCAGAGAGATTTCAATCGTAATCCGAAAGGACTTCATTAAGGAACGCATTATAAATGCTGTAGCAAATACAATAAAATCAATTATGCCCGAGAATATGCTGGATGAGCGATTGAAAAAGTTTTCGATAAGACTTTGAGATAAAGAAGCGGCTTTGAGCTAATTCACCAGGATTCTTTCTTAAGCAGTTCAATCTGCTGAGCAACCCGGGTTTCCTGTTTCAAATCGATATCTTCAAAGAGATGTCTGCTTTTAATAATTTCTTTACAAAGCTTCCAGGCTATCCAGATGTTAATAATCCCTATTATGAATAATAAAACTGTAAAACCTAATAAATGATTAAGTAATATGTGTCCCCAATTTTCCATCTTCAATCCAAACCCATTTTTTTAAAGAAACCCTCTTCGCCTTTTTTTGTTCCATAAAGAATACCTAAAAAGAGCTATATAAATCAATTACAAATAAGGAATTATCTTCTTTGTTTTCCGACTATTGCTTTAATTCACGCAATTTTCCTTTTAATTTCACCAAAAGAACAAACATAGTTATTGCCAATGCCAGTTGTGTTAAATAGCTGAAATGAATAATCATCCATTCTCCTGTGGTATTTGTCCACTCGGGAAAAGCCCCGGCCTTGTCGGACGCAAACCTGTTGATCACACTTTTGCTGGCATAATCGTTAAGAATATCGTGATTGGCAGCCCAGTCTAACAAAAGGCAAAAACCTAACACCAAAAGCAGCAATATCATAATATTGGAAATTCTTTCAATTGATTTCATAATACACAGAATTGAGTGATTACAAAAAAGCGGCTTTATTATAACTCAACTTTATTAAAAAGTTTTTTCTTCAACAATTTTATTTGACCTACTTCTTGTAATTGTTGTTTAAAACCCCATTCACATCCTTGACTTTTAATTACTTGACTTTCGGCCAGATCATAATCCCTTAAAAACACAACAAAGAACAGGAGTTTCGCTTGGAGAATTATATTTCAGACGTTAACTTTAAGGATATTATAAGTATTAACAACACCTAACAAAATGAAAACACTGACAAGAACTACCACACTGTTCATTATCCTGCTGTTTACAGGCTTATTGACACATGCTCAGGAAAGCTATACTCCAAAAGACATTGCTTACAAAATTGAGAACCCGTTGAGTGCTCAATATATTAAAAGTAAATTATCGAAAGCGAGTCCGCGCCTGATACTAACTCCTGCAATTGAAAAAGAGCTAAAGAAGAAACTCTCGTCGGATCAGATAGTGAAAAATTACTTCGAAGCCATCAGATTGAATTCGGCTCAAATACTGAACCAACCAGTTCTTACGCGTAATGTCATTGGCCGAAGACTGCTTGGAACGTCGAGGGAAATGCTTTACAGAATGACCATTCTCTCCATAAATTATCGCCTTGAAAAGAAACCGGAGCTCCTCAGGAAGATTAATGATGAACTGGTTGCGGTTTGTAATTTTACAAACTGGAATCCGTCGCATTTTTTGGATGTAGCAGAAATGTCGCTGGCTGTATCTTTAGCTGTAGACTGGGTTGGGGAGTGGCTTCCCAAAACCACTGTTGAAATGGCAAAAACAGCACTCATCGAAAAAGGCATCAAACCGAGTTTTGCAGGCGAAAAAGCACCAGGATGGGTAGCTGGAACCAACAACTGGAACCAGGTATGCAACGGAGGAATGATTGCAGCAGCTATCACAATTGCAGAAAAAGACCCCGAGCTGGCAGCCAAAACCATCAGTCGCTCGTTGAACGGTATTCCCAGCGCTCTTGTTCAGTATTACCCAAGTGGGGTTTACCCCGAAGGCGCAACTTACTGGGATTATGGTACAAGTTTTACATGTGTCACATCTTCCATGCTCGAATCAGCTTTTGGAACTGACTTTGGAATTGCCGCTTTCCCTGCGTTTATATCCAGCGCCGACTTCAGAATTTTAAGCGGAGCTCCGTCGGGGTATTATTACAACTTTGCCGATTGTGGCGATAAGATTGGCGAAGAAGGCGACGAGACACTTGCATGGTTTGCAAAAACTACCGGCAATGCCCTTTATCTTGAAAAGGAAAAATTCATGATTACACCAAGATCTTACAGCAAGTTACCCCGTTTGGCAGGGTCAGGTTTAATATGGTTGTCTCAGTTTAAACAAAAAACAGAAACCAGCCTTCCAATTGCATGGAAAGGTGATGGTCCAAACCCTGTTGTATTCTTTCGCGATGCTAAAACCACTCCCGACAGTTACTATTTTGGCGGAAAAGGCGGTAAAGCCTCTCTTAGTCACGGAAACATGGATGCCGGCAGTTTTATATTTGAACTGAACGGAGTTCGCTGGGTGCTCGACCCCGGCAATCAAAGTTACAATGCCCTGGAACAGGCTGGTTTCGATTTATGGGGTTCGTGCCAGAATTGTGACCGCTGGTCGTTGCTGACCAAGGGTAATATCAACCACAGCACGCTGTCGGTAAACGGAGAACGCTTTAAGGTAAACGGTCATGTTCCAATTATAGATTTTACGGCAGGCGATAAACCCGAAGCTACTTTAAACATGACTGCCCTTTACGGAGGAAAGCTCTTTAATGCCATGCGCAAATTTACCCGTGATACCGAACGTTCCTTAACTGTTGAAGACCAGATTATACTTGGCGATTCGGTGAAGTTTCTTACCTGGTCGCTTATGACTACTTCTGAAGTTATTCCGGTAAAGGACGGAGCTGTTCTTAAAAAAGACGGCAAGCAGCTCAAACTTACCATCCTGTCGCCTGAAAAGGTGAAAGTATCGGTTATTATGCTCGACCCGCCTCCTATGCAGCTCGACAAGGTAATAGAAAATCTTAAAAGAGCAGAAATAATGATTCCTGCTTATATCTTTCCCGAAAAGAAAGGAACCATTAAGGTGAGGCTAACATCTGAGTAAATAATTAACATTGTGACTATTACACCCGGGGCATTAATAATACTCCGGGTTTTTAAGTTTTAAAAGGGGGACAATTTGCATGTTTTGTTATCTGCAAAACTTTTACTTTTGTTTCCTTATCTTTTTACTAACTACAAAAACATGAAATAATGAAAGGACCAGTTCTGTTTTTATGTATTGCCTTTGGGATGTGCTTTAATTCCTATGCCCAGCAAATCCCCTGGGAACTGCAAACACCCGAAGTTGTATCGTTGGGACGAATGCCCATGAGAGCCTCATCGTTTGGCTACGAAAGTTATGATCTTGCAAAGGAAAATCTCAAAGCGAAATCGCAGTATTTTATTAACCTCAACGGTACCTGGAAGTTCAATTGGGTGCGCAATCCGCAGGATCGTCCGCAGGACTTTTACAAGACCGATTACAACGACCAGGCGTGGGATAACTTTAAAGTGCCAGCCAATTGGGAAGTAAACAGTTACGGGGTTCCCATTTATGTGAATCAGCCTTACGAATTTGCCGGTCATGCCAAAAGATACGGAAAACTGAATCCGCCGTTCGATATTCCCGAGGATTACAATCCGGTTGGCTCTTACCGCCGCAAGTTTACAATTCCCGAAAACTGGAACGGCCGCCAGGTGTTTATTCATCTCGGAGCGGTAAAATCTGCATTCTTTATCTGGGTGAATGGTCAGAAGGTTGGTTACAGCGAGGATAGTAAGCTGGCAGCTGAATTCGATATCACAAAATATATAAAGCCCGGCGAAAACCTGGTTGCATTGCAGGTTTACCGCTGGAGCGACGGCAGCTACTTCGAATGCCAGGACATGTGGCGTATCTCGGGAATAGAACGCGATGTTTACCTGTATTCAACGCCAAAACTCGATATCCGCGACTTCAAAATAACAAGCTCACTCGATCCGACTTATACAAACGGCATTTTCAAAGCTGAAATTGAAGTGAACAGTTACAAGATCGATCAGAAAACTTTGCACAGCCGCCCGGATACATTCTCTGTAGAATTAGAACTCGCTGATAAAAGCGGCAAAACAATATGGAAGGACCAGACCCGCAAGGCAGAATCTGTGCTGGGCAATTATTTTAAAAAAGCATCCTTTGAGACCGAAATTCCTTCCGTTGAAAAATGGTCGGCTGAGCTGCCAAATTTATATTCACTTTTCATCACGCTCAAGGACAAGAACGGCAATATACTGCAGGTAGTTCCTGTAAAAGTTGGCTTCCGTTCTATCGAAATCAAAGACCGTAATTTTCTTGTGAATGGCAAACGCGTTTTCCTGAAGGGAGTAAACCGTCACGAGCACAATGCCACCAAAGGCCATACCCTCTCAAAGGAAGATATGCTGAAAGACATGGAGATGATGAAGAAACTGAACGTGAACGCTGTGCGTCAGTCGCATTATCCACCCGATCCATACTGGCTGGAACTTTGCGACCAATACGGACTGTATGTTGTTGACGAAGCGAATATCGAATCGCACGGATTGGGTTACAGCCTGGAACATACACTTGCAAATAATAAACAATGGCGTATCCCGCAAATGGAAAGGGTTCAGCGCATGTACGAGCGCGACAAAAACCACCCGTCGGTTGTTACATGGTCGCTCGGAAACGAGGCCGGCAATGGTGCCGTGATGTACGAGGCATACGAATGGCTGAAGAAAACCGATACCCGACCGGTTCAGTACGAACGTGCCGAGTGGGATTACAATACCGACATGATTGTACCGCAATACCCCGACCCCAACTGGCTGGTGCGATATTCGCAACGCAATCCCGACCGTATTCTGATCATGAGCGAATATGCGCATATTATGGGGAACAGCCTTGGGAACTTTAAAGAATATTGGGATGCCATTGAGAACA
>JAJYAG010000046.1 GCA_021779665.1 Bacteroidota bacterium
TATTGTTTCAACACGTGTATTAAAGCCACATTGGGCCGTTTTATGGGCTGCACTTTTTAATTTTATTGCCTTTTTATTTTTTGGTGTACATGTTGCAACAACCATTGGTACCGATGTCAACCGGTATAAACTTGCAATGGCATTCCTGCTTACCACACGTGGCTTTCCGCAAATTTACTATGGTACTGAAATTATGATGACAGGCGATAAAAGTAAGGATGACGGGTACATCCGCCAGGATTTCCCAGGTGGCTGGCCCGGAGATTCCCGAAGCGCATTTACCAGTCAGGGCCGAACCGAACTTGAAAACGACGCTTTCAATTTCACAAAGAAACTGTTGAACTGGAGAAAGCAAAATCCCGTTATCCACACAGGAAAGCTTATGCACTATCTCCCATACGATAATTGTTATGTTTTTTTCCGTTACAACGACCAGAAAAAAGTAATGGTAATTCTGAATAACAATAACTCGCAATCGAGAAAACTTGATACCAGCCGGTTTGCCGAAATGTTAAAAGACTACAGTACTGGTTACGAGGTAATCTCGGGAAAGAATATTGACAACCTTAATTCAATTGAAATAAGTGCCAAATCGGCAATGATCATTGAGTTAAAATAAGAAGTTCATTTTTAGTTTATAGTTACGTTGAGAAGATGGCTGTAATGGCCATCTTTTTTTGTTTTATAGCGAACGGTGCTCTTGCTAAACAAACATGCTGAATTAATGTTATTAGAGTAATATAAGTTCGATTAAATCTTTTAAATACATGATAATAAGGTTAAAATGACACAGGTATTTATTCTACTAAGGTTGGCGGAATTGAGAAATAAGGTTCTTCTTTCTGAAAACCTTATTTGTAGTCGTTTTTAAACCTTAGTACAAAAGATATAGAAAGGGATATTAACCTTATTATCTTATTTTAATTATGTTACAGAATTTCTTAGATTGAACTCACGTTAGAATACTAATTTGTAACTAAAAACCATGAGATGAAAACATTATCAGCCACTTCTACTATTCTCATAATACTTTTTTCAGTTAGCTTAACAGCTCAAACAGTAAATAATCCCAAACTGGACAAACAGGTAAAAGATTTCCTGGCGAGCATGCAGAACAGCTGGAGCGACTGGAATGTTCCCGAATCGGACGGGCAGTTGCTGTATGATATCATTGTAAAAAATAATTACAAAACTGCTGTAGAAATTGGCACTTCCACGGGGCATTCCGGAATATGGATTGCCTGGGCACTGAGCAAAACAGGCGGCAAGCTTATTACCATTGAAATAGACCAGGACCGCTATAAAGAGGCTCTGGCAAACTTCGAAAAAGCAGGACTAAAAAATTATATAGATGCCCGCCTTGCAGATGCCCACAAACTTGTGCCCGAATTGAAGGGCCCGATAGATTTTGTATTCAGCGATGCCGACAAAAGCTGGTATATTCAATATTTTAAGGATATGGATCCCAAATTAAAGGTTGGCGGCTGTTTTGTTACCCATAACGTAAACCGGAATACAAATTATGGCTTCTACGAATATGTAAGCAAACTTCCTAATTACAAAACTACCCTTGACAATAATGGTGCGGGGATAGCCATAAGTTATAAAACCAAATAAACTGTTGCGAGAAAAAATAATAATCGGGAAAACATTTTGTCTAAAAATGCCTTTAGATAAAATCAACTGTGACAAAATGGTGTAGTTTTGCGCGTCAAAAATTTCAGAATGAAACCTACGATAGAAGAGCTTAAGGGAGAAAAAGGATATCAGCACGTTTTAACGGTGCCTTTTGATAAACTTTTGCCTTTTTTGTTCGAAAACATGAAGCCCAATACCAAAACCATGGGATTCTTTTACTTCTTCCTGCTCTTATGCGCTCTTTCGGTCCTGACCTTCCTGTTCCAGCCAGGTTATACTTTTGCGCAGCTTTTCTGGTTTGGTCTGGCAGGATTTGTATCTTCGTTTACAATCATGGTCCCACTGCATGAATTATTGCATGGCATCACTTTCAAAATTTTCAAAGCTGAAAAACTTAAGTATGGCAAAGACCTGAAGCAGATGATGTTTTACGTTACTGCCGACAATTTTGTAATGAACAGAAAGGAATTCTCCATTCTGGCTTTAATGCCCTTTGCCGTTATCACACTATTCTTGCTTTTACTGGAATTGATTTTGCCCCATAATTACATCTGGTTCTTCCTTTCGGCAATTTTCTGGCATGCAACCATGTGTATCGGCGACTTTGCCATGCTTGCATTTTTCGAGAAGTTCAACTACCTCGAATTATTCACCTTCGACGATGCCAAACAAAAAATCACTTATTTCTACTGCAAAAGCCCGGATAATTTTTGATTATTTGAAAAACGACACCAGCTCTTTAAGCTTTTCGGCCTGACTGTTTAACTCATCAGCCCGCGAAGCCAGATGTTCGGCTGAGGCTGCATTTTGCTGCACAACTTCACTTAATTGCTGCAAAGCATTGCTCACCTGATTCGAGCCTGAGCTTTGTTCCTTACCCGAAGCAGCAATCTCCTGCACAAGCTTGGATGTTCGTGTAATTTCAGGAACCAGAAGTTCCAGCTTCCCTCTTGCTTCTTCAATAAACTTCACTCCATTATCGGATACTTCATTTATTTCAACAGCAGCAACTTTACTTTTTTCGGCTAATTTCCTCACTTCGGTGGCTACCACCGCAAAACCTTTACCGTGTTCTCCGGCACGGGCAGCTTCAACTGCAGCATTTAATGCCAGCAGGTTGGTTTGGAAAGAAATATCGGTAATGATGCTTATTTTCCCAGCTATATTTTGCATGGAAGTTACTGCACTCGCCATAGCATCGTGGGTAATCTGAATACCATCAGTAGTTTTCCGGGCAATGCCTTCAGTTTCGGTGGCATTTATGGTGCTTTGCTCAATCCCGGCAGTAATCTGTTCCATCGTAGCCGAAACTTCTTCGGTGGACGAAGCTTGTTCGCTGGCACCGCTTGAAATATTCTCCGAAGAATTTTTGAACTCCCGGCTGATCTTCAGCATCAGCGAAGCGCTCTTTGAAATCTGGGTACTTATATCCTTCAGAGTCCCGATCATATGAACCAGAGCTTTGTTTAACTGAGCAATTTCATCATCGTACGCCTCATCCATAGCGAGGGAAAGATTTCCGTTCGACACCTCATTGGTCTTAAAAATAGCTTCTTTCAGAGGATTTACAATACTCTTGTATATGATGTAAACTAAAGGCAGAATTGCTGCCAAAATGAGCACAATAAAAATGATTACGCTGGTTGTTGTTTTCGAGACCTGATTTTTTATCTCACTTTCCAGCGCTGTTTTGGCATCCTGAATGTTATCAATATAAATTCCGGTACCAATCCACATTTCGGTTCCGGGAATCATTTCGGAATACCCAAGCTTAGGCTGATCGCCTTTGTTGGGTTTTGGGAAAACATATTCCACAAACCCGCCTCCACTCCTCGCCTGCTTATCGAGTTCCTGAACAAAATAAATTCCGTTAACATCCTTTGTCTGGGCCAGATCCTTACCCACTGATTCGGGTTTAATAGGCAAGGCAACGTTCACAGTACCCTTATAAATAAAATAGTACCCGGAACTATCGGCTTCGAACCTGATTTTATCAACAGCAGCGCGTAAAACAATTTCTAAACTGTCAGCAGGAATGTTCTGTATCAGCTTTCCTAAAGAATTGCTCATAGAATGTACGGCTACTTTCAGTTTTGATTTTTGCAACTCCATTAACCTCGTCTGAATAGCTTCAGTTGAATGCATTCTTGTTTTTCTGAATCCATTCAGAAATAAAGAAGTGGTGATAATCATCAAGACTAAAAAGATCCCGACAATAAAGAAAAGGCGGTGAGTAATTTTGAATTTTCGGATCATAGGTATAAAGTTAGCTTTTATTAAATTTAACTAATTTAGACTAAATCTAAAAGCTTTTACCTCTAAAAATCCGGAAAAAAGGAATTTTTAATACCTTGTTAATCTGAAATTAAACCGGCAGCTGGCGTTTAATGCTTTCTTCGAGGGAGATGAAGGTTTCGGTACGAGAAATCCCTTGTATGGCCTGCAACTTTTCAGTAAGAATTTCTTTCAGGTGCTCGTTGTTACGGGCATATAGTTTTATAAGAATAGAATAGTTTCCTGTTGTATAATGAGCCTCCGTAATTTCCAGAATTTGCTCGAGTTGTTTCGAAACTTCGTGGTACATACTGGCCTTTTCAAGAAAAATTCCAATGTAAGCACAAGTTTGGTAGCCAACTTTAATAGGATCGAGAATAAATTCGGCACCCGAAATTACCCCTATTCTGATCAATCGTTGCACCCTCTGATGAACAGCGGCTCCTGAAACACCACATTCACGCCCGACTTCCAGGAAAGGAGTACGGGCATTTTTCTTGATTATTGAAAGTATTTTACGATCAAGACTGTCTATCTGAAAATTTTCCATGGGTGCAATTCCTTTACATTCTTAAATTAAAAGCGGGCTTAAAGTTAATTTTTTTAAGCAAAAATAAAAACAGCTAAAAACAATAAATGTTTATTTCATGCGCATATCATTTCCTGTAGGTGCCTGGAATATTTTCAAATCAAAATCCTTCATCTTTGCTAAAAAGTGTTCAAAAATAAAAGATTGGTTCTTTTCGAAAGGTATTCCTGCCTTTTCCTTCAGAAATGCAACGTACTGAACTGAAATTCCATTTCCACCCTCCGTAGTAGTAATGGTGGACAGAATGGTCATATTTGAATTGGTAACCGGGAAATTCCTTAAATATTCCTCAATATAATATCTGAAGATAGTCAGATTTGTAAACTGATTTTCTTTAAAGGTTTCAAAAAAGCCACGGAGTAATGGTATTTCTTTGAATTTTGCAATCATCTCCTCGTCGCAGAAACGAACGGTATTGACATCCACATTAAACACCTTCTTAATGCGGCGGCCTTCAGACTGTTCCATACCTCTCCAGTTGGTAAACGATTCTGAAACGAGCGCATATGTGGGTATTGTGACAATTGTTTTATCCCAGTTCTGAACCTTAACAGTTGTAAGTGAAATATCAATCACGGTACCATCGGCCTTTTTTGCTGGCATTTCGACCCAGTCGCCCGGTTTTAACATATCGTTTGCCGAGAGCTGAATACTGGCTACCAGTCCAAGAATTGTATCTTTAAAAACCAACATTAAGACCGCAGCCATAGCTCCTAAACCTGTAAACAGATTCTTAGCAGGAGTACCCGTCAGAATTGAAATGACTACAATAACAACAATTACGTACAGAATGATTTTTACTACCTGAATATATCCTTTGATGGTTCTTTCCTTGGAAACAGGAAGTGTAAGGTATATTTCGTGCAATGCATCAAGAAACGAAAGCAGCACAAGCAGGGAAATGATAACCATGTAAACCAGGCAGAGTGTCTGCACAAGAGACATAAATCCCGGATAAGCTGCCAAAGGCAGCTTAACAGCATGATAAATTACTGCAGCAGGAGCAATGAGCGATAACCGGTTAAAGACTTTTCTCTCAAAAATAATATCATCCCAGGTAGTCTTGCTTTTTTTCACCATCAGGTGCAGTGCTCCAAGAATAATGCGTTTGGCTATAAAATTGGCCATCCATGCCAATAATATTATAACCAGAATTACGACTGTTATTTTAAAGATATCAGCAAAATATGCCGATATGCCCCAATCAATTAACTGCTGTTTTAATAATTCGAGATATGCAAGGTATTGTTCGTACTGCTTCATACTATACTTTCAAAAATTTCCGCGAAAATAAAATAAATTAGATTTTGTTTTGGCCTGATATTAAAATTTTATGCTCTGCTTAAAGCATCCTCTATCAGCATGGTTATAGCCTCTTTCATCGAAATATCCTTTGCTTTGATCATTCGCGGAATAATGGATGCTTCTGTCATTCCCGGAACTGTATTTACTTCAAGGAAATACAGTTTTTCATCCTTGATGATATAATCGATACGCACAACGCCGCGACAAAATAATTTATCGTAAATGAGAGCAGAGGTTTTTTCGCATGCTTCCCATATATGTTGAGGAATGCGGGCAGGAATAATTTCATCGGCCATGCCGCTGGTATATTTGGCTTCGTAATCGAAGAATTCCTTTTTGCTTACAATTTCGGCAATAGGAAGAACCTGCATTTTACCAAGAGTTTTTATAACTCCGCAGGTAACTTCGGTTCCCTTTATAAATTCTTCGACAATCACTTCCGAGTCGTGTTCCAGCGCGGTGCGAATCGCGCCTTCCATTTCAGCTTCCGAAGAAATTTTTGAAGTACCGCAACTGGAACCTCCGTTATTAGGTTTGATAAAACATGGCAACCCCAGATATTTAACTACTTCAGCAGTGTTAACAACATCGTTTTTATGAAAGATAAGTCCCTTGGCCATATAAACTCCGTAAGGAGCCAGATAATGCTTTGTGGCAAATTTATTGAAGGTCAAAGAAGAAGTCATGACTCCGCAGGTAGTGTAAGGGAGCCCGATAAGTTCAAAGTACGATTGCAATTTTCCATCTTCGCCTGGTGTTCCGTGAATTCCAACCAAAGCGCAGTCGAATTTCGTCTTTTTCCCATTGTAGGTAACAGAAAAATCGTTTTTGTCGACTTCCACCTCAGCTCCATCCATTTTGGCCGTCCACTGCATACCTTTCATGTGTATAAGTACCGGACTGTATTTTGTTCTGTCGATTTGTGAAAATAACTGGTTGCCGCTTTTAATCGAAACTTCGTACTCGCCGGAATCGCCACCGGCAACAATGGCTATATTTTTGATCATAATTGATATAATTGGGTTAAGAAGAAAATCAGAAAACGGGCACCAAGATACTAAATTGTGGAGCGAAGAGAAAATGTTCGGAAAAGAATATGTTTTAAATAGCCAGGATGAATTCTTATTCGTGCATTCCTGGCATTAATCCCTCAAAATTGTCCGTTATCGAACGGGCATGTTCTTTTATGTTACACTTTGGGTCATATATGAATATACTACAAAATGGTGTATTTTAAAGTTAATCAGATGTTTACAAATTGTGGCACAAGGATTGTATTATTTGATCATATAACAATGAAAAAATACTCATACATATAAAATTAGTTAGTAGTAGTTAGTTTAATAGTTATTCAACTAAAAAGGCAGTCCTGTGAAGCACTGCCTTTTAAATTTTATATGGGTACCATTAAATTTTTCAACTTCTTCAGTCAATTTCATTCTACGATTTTTTAAGTTTGGGGAATGAAATCTCCCAAACTGAGCATATTATTGCTTCTTTTGTTTGTATGTTCATGCAAACAAGAGACTTCACGGGCATTTTATTATTGGAAATCAGTTTACAAAATATCTTCTTCTCAGGAAAAGACCCTCTCCGATCTGAAAGTTACCAAATTGTATATTCGTTTTTTCGATGTGGACTGGAACGAATCGGCCGGATTGGTAACGCCCAAAGCAAAAATCCGTTTTTTAGAGAAACCATCAGGAAATTTTGAGATTATACCTGTAGTTTACATTGTAAATCGCTCTCTTCAGAAAATCAAAGCGCAACAGGTAACAGCAATGGCTTCTAATATTTTAAAACTAACGAATGAAATAGCTGAAAACAACAACCTCTCTTTTAGTGAATTTCAATTAGATTGCGACTGGACCGAAAGCACCCGGGAGAATTACTTCGCCTTACTGGAAACAATAAAAAACAATCTGGCACCAAAGAAGATAATAATTTCAGCAACTATCCGGTTACATCAGGTAAAATACCAGCAAATTACAGGGGTTCCACCTGTGGATCGTGGAATGCTGATGTACTACAACATGGGAAAAATAAATACCGACCCGGCAAACAATTCCATATTCAACCAGGACGATGCAGCAAAATATATCGATTACATTCCCGGTTATCCATTAAAACTCGATGCCGCCCTGCCAGCATTTTCATGGGGAATCCATATCCGCAAAGGCAATATAATTGAGCTTTTAAACAATATGGCTACTGGAGATTTTATTAATAAAGGTGAATTCATCAAATCAGAAAATAACATTTATATTGCACAAAAGTCGTTCTTTTACCGTGGTTACTACTTTATGGAAGGCGACGAGGTTAAAATTGAAGAAACCAGCCCAAAAGAGTGCCATGCAGCAGCAAAACAGCTTAAAAGCAAACTTAATTCAGCAGGAACCGTAGCTATATATCATCTCGACTCTTTAATATTTTCCCGATATGAAAAACAGGATTTCGAAAAGGTTTTTAATTACTATCGTTAGCAGTGTATTAACGGTAGCCACCGTAATTGTATTTGCCTGCGCCGGAGGTGACGATTTCAGCGATTTTTACAAGTCGTTTTTTGCACCCGAAACAAGTCATACCGATGAAGCAAAACCTTTTTACCGCTCTTTTCAGACTTTTTACGGAAGCCAGTATTTTTACGATGCCATTCACGAACTGGACTCCACCAACCTCGACGAGTGGAAAACATTTTTCAACACCAAAGTTACCGGTAAGGACCTGAATTATATCGTTTACCAATCGCGCATCGGCGAAATAGATACATGCATATTTTATCTGAAGAACAACTCCTACCCTATCAAACCTTATCTTAAGAAAAATTCAGTTCTTGCGTTCGAAGACAAGAACCTGATTCGTGAATTCCTCTTCTATCTTGGTTTTGCAAAACGTTGTGAACCTTTCGCAACCTATACCCGTGAATGGTGGAGCGACGATAACAGCAACGATCCCCGGTTGGACACAGCTTCCATGCGGAAACTTCTCACCGGAGGAAAAAAATCCCTTCTGAATGCCAAATCGCCTTTCCTTAAAGAGAGATACGCTTTTCAGGTCACCCGGTTATATTACCAAATGGGGCTCTACGACGGGTGTATCTCCTTTTACAACGATAACAAAGCACTTTTCGCATCACAAACATCGTTGCCTTACAGAGCTTTGGGATATGTTGCCGCATCCTACTATAAGCTCGAAATGTACAGTCATGCCAACTACATCTACGCACAACTTTTCGATAAATGTGAGGTGATGAGAAAAACCAGCTTCCTGAGTTTTCACCCCCAGGACGAAGAAGATTGGAACGAAGCCTTGGATATGACTAAAACCTCCCGCGAAAAAGAAGTGCTGTGGCAATTGCTAGGAATTTATGCCGATCCGGTGCGCGCCATGAAAGAAATTTATGCCCTGAATCCAAAATCGGACCTGCTCGACCTGCTTGTAGCAAGAGCCGTAAATATTAACGAAGAAGAATTTATACCCGGCGATTACTACGGAGACAATGAGAATGCCAGTTACATGCTCATTAAAAAGAATGTGGATACAGAATTGCTGAGTTTTAGTGAGCAACTGGCAGCAGCAGGTAAAACAAATAAACCTTATTTATGGAACCTGGTTGCAGGGTATCTGCAGCTGGCGCAAGGCAACTATAAACAATCGGAGAAATTTTTATCGAAAGCCGAATTGTTATCAAAGGGAGATAAACTTGTAACCGAGCAAATCAGGTCATTTCGGATTATGAATAAGGTAGAAGAATACCTCAAACCCGATCCGAAGACTGAAGAAGCACTTACCAAAGAGTTAAGCTGGATAGAAAAGGAAGATCAGGAACCCGAATTAAGGGCCGGAGGTATTTTATACTGGGCCTTAAGCCGGCTTGGCGAAAAGTACCGGAGCTGGGGAGACTCCGTTAAAGCTCAGTGCCTGGATTACAGGCAAAATAAAAACTTCTATTACAACCCACAGAACATGGAAGCTTTAATTGCTTTTATGGATAAACCTGCAAAAACCAACTTCGAAAAGTTTATTCTGACGCATCATCCTTATTCCAGGGAGGATCTCTTTAATTATAAGGCAATCGTACTAATATATCAGTATAAATTCAGGGAAGCGCTGGCCATGTTCGATGCATGCAAAGGCTCGGGCGACGGAGCTTTGCTTGCCGATCCGTTCATTATCCATATCAACGATTGTCACGATTGCGATTACATTTCCCCTAACGGCGACTCGTACACATCGTACACTTTGGTTCAGAAACTGATTGAACTGGAGGACAAAGCCGTTAAGGATTCTAAAAATGCAGCACGGTACTACTTCCAAATTGCCAATGGCTTATACAACATCACTTATTTCGGCAATGCTCATCATGTTTTCGCATCGGAATTAATAGACCTGAGCGTTGGTTATTTCTATTTTGATGCCGCCGAAGTAACGCAATACTACCCTTATCTCGACTGTCGCAAAGCCATGGAATACTATCAGAAAGCTATGAATGCATCTGCTGATAAGGAATTCAAAGCCAAGTGCTGCTTTATGGCGGCAAAATGTGAGCAAAATCAATACTTTATTTCACCTGAATTCAGTTACGACCGTTCCATACGTTCGGGAGTATTTTTCAGGCAATTGAAAACAGATTACCCCAAAACAAAATACTACCAGGAAATCATCAAGGAGTGCGGTTATTTCAGAAAGTTTTTGGGCATGAAATAGCGTTGTGACACTTCCGGAGCACCATCAGGAATAACCTATTCCTGTGATGCCATTTTCCGGGTGATGGAAATAATCCATTTGAATCGCTGCACAATATGGATTAATATTAATATCATCAGCACTATCCCGAGCCGGAAATGGATCTCGCCCATTTCAAACTCCCGCGGAACAAGATGAAAAAACATCGAAAATCCGGAAATTACCATCAATGTGAAAACTAACACTGTTAATGCAAGTAATTTGCTGTTACGCAGCCGGAACTTACCAATCACCGTTTTGAACCAGTTCCAGTGAAGATAAATATGAACTACCATAAGGGTTAAGAAAAGTAAGGCCCAGATTTGATGTGCCGCTTCCCATCCTCCTTCTTCATGATTTTCTATCTCTTCCAGAGGAGCTGAGTGAATCTCCTCTGAATCATTTTCATGGTGCCTGTTATGGTTTTCCAGGCTTGCAAAATGCCCCTCTTGCTCAATATGCGCGGAAAATCTGCCTTCTTCGCTGTGTTCATCTTCTAAGTGAAGCTGGAGTCCGCTTATAAAAAGAATAATTACCACTGGAATAGAGGCTATGCTTCCCCAGTATTTTACTGAACGTTTTGTTGATGTTTCCATATTGTAAGTTTTAATTTTTGTAAGATTGAATTGATTAGCTGATTCACGCACCGAACCATGCCTTGAATTCACCGATACGAGCCTTGCTTATAAGTATCTTCTCAGAAAAAGGAACCTTAAGATTAACCGAAAGCCTGTTATTAAACCAGAGGTCGATATCGTGAACTGCTTTTCTGGAAATAATATACTGCCTGTTGGCCCGGAAAAAATCATCCGGGTTGAGCATCTCAGCGAGTTCTTCCAGATTATTCTCAAAGCGCAATATCCTGTTATCGAAGGTTAAGGCTTTCACAATTCCGGTATCAATGTACAAACAGGCTAACTCATCTGCCTTAACAGGAATAAGTTTATCGCCCTTTACAGGCAGCAGAAAATGTGTTTTATACTTGGTTTGGTTCTTAAAAGTGTTTATCAGATTATGCAATGCCGTTTGCATCGAGCCTGCACTGGTGAGATTTTTTAGTTTCTGAAGTGCATTTTTGACATCATCAATTTCAATTGGTTTTAACAAATAATCGATACTGTTCACTTTAAAAGCCTTTAAAGCATACTCGTCGTAAGCAGTTGTAAAAACTACGGGACATAAGATGTTTACATGCCTGAAAATTTCGAAAGCCAGTCCATCTGCCAGATGGATATCCATAAAAATAATATCTGGTTGTGGATTTTCTTTAAACCATTCCACCGCACCGGAAATTGATTCGAGTTCTTCAACAACCCGGATGCCGCCTGTTTCATCAAGTATCTGCCTCAAATGTTTTACGGCAAGTATTTCATCTTCAATTATAATGGCTGTCATATTCATTTTATTAAAGGCACCTCAACTTTAAAGTGGTTGTTTTCACGACTTATCGTAATTTCCCGGCCAATTAACAACATAAACTGCTTCGAGAGATTTGAAAGTCCTATCCCGGTGCCATCCTGTGGAGTTAATTTCATCTGAATTGGGTTAATAACCTTCAGTGTATCTTCTGGTGTAACCTGAATAGAGATTGTTAAAGGATTTTTCCTGCTTATTTCATTATGCTTAATGGCGTTTTCAACTAAAGTCTGAATTGTCAGAGGAGGTATTTTGAATAATAAGTGGCTTTCGGGAATGTGGGTTTGCACTGTAAGATTTGTATCGAAACGCATCTTTATTAAAAAAAGATACGACTCCATAAAGTCCATTTCTTCCTTTAAGGTGACAAGCCGTTTCTCGTTACTTTGAAGCGTATACCTGAGCGCTTTCGAAAGACTGTTCACATAATTCTGAGCAATATCAGGGGCCTCTTTAATCAAAATTTTAAGAGCTGTAAGTGAATTAAAAAGGAAATGCGGGCTCAGCTGGTTTTTAAGCGATTCGAACTGACTTTGCAGGGCTTCCCTGCGCAAAGTCTCATTCTCAAGGGTAACGGTCTGCTTTTGGAATATCAGCCTTATTATCAGCACACTTCCTATTACAAGTGCCGACACAAAAAAATTTCGGATGTCGAATTCCTCCCGGTGACCACGAACCCACGGCTGAGGATCTAAAATCTCCTTGACAGAATAAAAGAGGTGGTTTAAAATAGTGACCGATGAAAACGTCAGGATCACAGACAGAAAAATCCTCAAAATGTGCAGTCTCTCGTGCTTTTGAACAGGCAAAAGAATAAAGAAGTTAAGTGTAAACATCAGAAGTGCCACCAGGAATGTAATAAAAAGTTCCATTCCGAGATGCGTAAAGCTAATCATGAAATGATGCCGGTGTTCAGCACTTTCATAATTGAACAGATAGTTTACCACCAATGGAAAATGAAGCGTTATTGCTATTGCGGCCGACAGCAAAGCTGCTATTCTGAAGTATTTCCATTTTCCTTCCTTCTCCATAGCAAATTAATTACATTGTTTTACAACCAAACCAAAATAAAAGCAATTACGAGTCCCGATCCGGTAAGAAGCAGACTCCTTTTAAATACCCGGGTTCCTTTTTTATACATCCAGAAAGAGGAAATTGCCAGGAAAATAAGAGATACTCCAAAAATAATATTTATCCAATGGATGGGTTTCCCACTCGCTGCCTTGTGCATAGAAAAGAACTTCTCGAGAAATTTTGGTGTTTCCTGGGTTATATAATCTACGTGACCGCTTGTTTTATCGTAATTTCCACCATTGAAAAACACAATATTACCCTCGTTCTTTAAAATTTTAAAATCATGAATTCGCAGCATTTTACCCAACTCTGCAGGTTCAAGGTTGGGAGCAAGAACATTATGCACATTTACTTCATACTTTAGAAAACCAGTATCGCGGTAAGTTAAAATAATTCCACTTAAAGCGTAAATAATTACGAACCCAATTACTAAATATCCAATATCGCGATGCAATAACCGCATGTAATAATTAAAAGATTTCTTTTCCATAATCACAATTTTTGTGATAAATATAATGGAGAGGTTCGGGGTGCTGGTAAAAACCCGGGCGAAACTTCCAAATTCGGATGTGAAGCTGCATTTCGGGCCACTGAAATTTCTGTTCTGATTGAAGTTTTACAAAAAATTATAAGGCTTCAGCCAGAAACCTCATTTATGTTTTATGAAATGGTAGTGTTGCTAAGCCTGATTCTTCCTGTCCTTTATTTGTTTACGCATGACCATGAATATTAAAACCATTGCTAATAAAGGAGCTACCGTCATCCAAAAATTATCCGATTGAAGGCCCGGCTCAATAACCGCTAATTCAGGCTTGTCGGGATTATAGTGTACCGTTACAAAAGCATTGACCGGGTATTCTTCAACCTTTGCCTTTGCCCATTCTGATGTTCCCCGTGCTGCAGTAGCTTTGAGTTTTTTGCCCGTAAATTCCTTTTGATTTACAGTGTAGGTATAGGTTACTTCGGCAACATACTTGGTACTTTTACCCGATGGACGTATAACGTTCGACGAAATTACCGTTCCCTGCACAACAGGCCAGTTCTTGGAATCAACAGCCTTATAAAAACCGATAGAACCAACTATCAGCCATGCCAGAAACATGGCCAAAAAAATTACAAAAACCCAAATAACTGATTTTGGAGACGATTTTTCCATGTTAGTTTTATTAGTTAGTACGACTCAAAGTTGTTGTTTTGCTGATGCAGTATTCCACCCATTTAACGAACTACCGCATGTGGCTGCAATGGATGCTTACTTGCATGATTCTGAAGCAAATCTATTAAATATTCCGGAGTAAATTCATTGTATTTTTCATTTAATTCATCAAGTACATGCTGGTCGGGCATTTTATAACCTAATCCTGAGCAAACCTCGTGGATGAAATCCATGTCGTCAAAATCACGGAAATCGCATAGCAAATGTAGATTATCATCGGGCATAAGGGTGAAGTTTTTTAAAACAATCCACTCCATAATTTCGTCGTATGCTATTTCAGCAATTTCAGGATCATACCCGCGCGCTTCAAAATAAATTACAAAATCGTCTTTTGTAAATCGCGAACGAGTTTTATTAATCTTTCTCAGTTTTACTTTCAGAGAATTCCTTTGAATATAGATGAAAAAAGGAACCAACAACACAAACCCAACAATAAAGGTAATAAACTTCATAGGAAGGAAATTATTTTATAAATATACCCAATTTCAGGAGTAATTCACAAAACGATACAGTTAATTTTATCTGATTATTAATAAATTAAATACCGTTAGAATATTTTAACACCCCTTCCCCTGAACACAACAACGACTCCAGACAAAATAAAGCCCGGAGTCGTTGTATGGAGTATCATTAACTAATGAGAATATTCCTGAATAACGGGTTGATTATACCAATAACCTTCCCTGTTGTAGTGCCTGAAAAGCTGATCTTCGAATTCTCTCGAAATTACCAGGTCTTCATAATATTCCGGTGCCTGTTTTATTGCATCGCGTGTGAGGTTAACAAAAACCTTCGATTCGTCCCAGCTGATGCACTCTATCCACTCAGGCGATATCAAAACCTTTTTACCGGGTACCCAGTCCTTGGTATCAACAATTAAGTACCGGATGGCCCAGGATTCATCATCGATAATAAAATCGTCGACATGGCCAATATCACCATCATTGGCATGAATATCATGGTCATCTACAACACTTGTGCGTCGCAAGGTTGAATTCCATGAGTCTTCGCCAAGATTATTACCCCAGCTATTCCTTTCGCGTATTAATGAGGATTGAGCACCCCACATGTTTGGTCCACTCCTGTACGAAGGTGTGCCATAATAACTGGAATAGTTCGATTCATCTTCAGCCGAAATTTTATCTTCATCGAATTCCGGACTGTCCATGATCTGCTCCTTGGTAAGATCGATGTTGATGGCTTCTTTTTCGTAATCGACCGACTGCATTAAATATGGAGAAATCATGATCTTTTTACCGGTGAACAAAGTTCCGGTATTGGCAATTAAATAGCGGACTGCCCAGAATTTATCATCGAAGATAAATTCTTTCACATTGCCAATTTCACCATCAATTCCGCTTAATTTATATCCTTTTAATTCTTTTGCCTTAACTAACATAACATACTCCTTTCCTTTTAGGGTTACCGAATTATGTGTATCAAGTTATTTCACGGCAATCCGGTTGTGCTTTTCATTGTCAAAACCGGACGCCGGTTATTAAACTTAAAATCAGGAACAAAATTAAGCCATTGAGCCGGGGAGCTCATTACACATCTTTTTGAAAAGATTACATTATTCGTACTTTTGCCTGACTCATTTAGTTTTTGGGTGTTATATTCAAAAATAAGATATTATGAAACCACTGCAAATAAATCAGTCAATACAGATCGCCCGGTCTCAGCAGGATGTTTTCCAGGCAATTGTTAATCCTCAGGAGATGTCCAATTACTTTATTTCCTCCGGATCGGATATTATGGAAGGTGGTAAAACCGTTCGTTGGAAATTTCCTGAATTTGATTTTACATTTGATGTAAAAGTAGTTAATGTAATCCCTGGCGAGCTTGTATCTTTTGAATGGGATGGCGCTGAAGGAAAATCAACCCTGGTTGAAATCAACCTGATTAAGGTAAATGAAACCCAAACTCTGGTGAAAGTAACTGAAGGAGAGTTACCTGCCGATGAATCAGGCATAAACTGGCTTGCTCAAAATTCAGGAGGTTGGGCCAACTTTTTAGCCTGCATGAAAGCATACCTGGAATATGGTATTAACCTGCGCCGGGGCGCCTTTGACTTTATGAAACAACCTCCATCATCCTAATAATTCAAATGCACTTCTGTAGCCGCCCGTTTCGTTAACATAATCCAGCAGTTTATCATAAAACGGATCGCTGCAAATGGTAGCGCTATCGCCAATGATCACGAGCTTTTTCCGGGCACGGGTCATGGCGACATTCATCCGGCGTATATCGGAAAGGAAACCAATTTCGCCTTTCTCGTTCGACCGTACAAGGCTTATGTAAATAATATCCCGCTCCTGCCCCTGAAAAGAATCGACTGTATTAATACTCAGGTTTTCAGATATCTGCGGGGGAACAGCATCTGACCCCGACAATGAATTCTGCAGAAAAACAACCTGAGCCTTGTACGGCGAAATAATACCCGTATCGGCAACATCTTCAAGAATATTCAAAGATTCCAGCTGATTAATATAAGCGATAAAATGTTTAGAAAGCAAACCTGCTTCCTCCTGATTACTCAAACTATGCGTTTCCTTATCTTCCTGCTCAAAAAATCCACAACCGGCAGTGTCAATAAATTCCAAAGCAATATCTTCAGGGAACAACTTTCGTGCTGCAACCGCCGGATTGGCCATAAGCTGATTGTTATAGAACTGCCTGCTCGAAAAATTCATAATGTCGGTATTCATTCTATACTGTTCCGTAAGCATTACGTCGGCCTTATTGCGTTTAATTGCTTTTTCGAAAAGCGTGATATTCAACCCGGCAATTGCAGCCTTATACGATTTAATTGTCGGTGGCAACTGACAATGATCGCCGGCGAAGATTACCCTTTCGGACTTGATAATGGGTATCCACGTGGCAGGTTCCAGTGCCTGAGCTGCTTCATCAATAAAAACAGTACTGTACTTTTTGCCTTTCAGGGCATAGCTGTTGGCTCCAACCAGCGTACTTGCAATTACACGGGCTTTGGAAATAATATCGTTCGAGATAAAAAATTCGAGTTGTTCGGCCTCATCCTTTAACCTATCGGCTTCAGCATAGAGAAGTTTCCGCTGCTGTCTTTCTTCAAACCCAAAGTTGCGCTTGTATTTCTGGGCCATACTTCGAAACTCTTCGGCCTTTTTCTTTACATCTTTCAGCTCTTTATAATAAGTATGATGTGCAATGCGGGCGTCGAGTGTTTTACTGAGCAAATCCTGCGTAACACGCGCCGGGTTTCCTATCCTCAGCACCTCAACCTGCTTTTCGCTGAGCTTTTCCACTAAAAGATCGACAGCGGTATTGCTGGGGGCACACACAAGTATTTGTTCTTCTTGCTTCAGAACCTCTATAATCGATTCAACAAGTGTTGTAGTTTTGCCGGTTCCCGGAGGACCGTGGATAATAGCAACATCCCGGGCGGTGACAACCAGGTTCAATGCTTTGTTCTGACTCTCGTTCAAGGTCTCTAAATGGATAGCTGTGTTTGGATAAAAACTGGCAGCCTCTTCTCCAAGCAAAATCTCTTTCAATTTATTAATACGCGCTTCTTTGGTGGAAAGCAAATAATTAACAGCGCTTTCCATCTCGCGGTACGAAATTTCGTCGAATAAAAGGTGGACTCCCAGGTAACCGCGGTAAATCCAGTCAGGAAGATCGTCAGCATTCAATGTAATCAGCATTTCCTGTTCCTTCACCATGTTTACCACACCGTTTACCGAATCTTCTTCATGTTTATTGGAGGCGTTTGAAAACAACCTGATGGGTTTACCTGATTGAAAAAGATGAGATTCCTGGTGTTCCCGGGGCCTTGATATCCTTACAAGCAACCTCTCGCCCGAATCGAAGCTTGTTTTTTCAATTCGCACCGGATACCAGCAAAGCCCTTCTTTTCGCCTCTGCACCAGCGAGGTGCCCGACATTTTAAAATTATACTGAGCTAATTCTTCGTCCTTTTCCTGTTTTAAAAGCGCACGAAGGGCTATTAATTCTTCTTCTATATTTGAGTATGTCATTTCAATTTTCCTGATAATTCAAATAAACTTTATTTTTTTTACTTTATAATTGTACGAGAGGAATTTTTCACAACCAATAGCAGGGATTTTCCTAATCGACGATTTTTTATTAACTTAATTCTAAATTCAAATTCATTCAATGTACAAGGTGTTCCGATACAAGAAAGTAATATATATGATTGTTGTAATTGCAGTTATTACTTTCCTGTTATCTTCTGTTTCAATTATCCTGCTTTACAATAACACCAAAAAGAATATAAAAAACAGACTTACTGACATTGTTGAAAGAGAACGTTTTTTTGCCCTGAGTATTTTAAAAGATAACACCAGCAACGAATTTCATATACTCGAGCATATAAAAGATACCACTACTTTAGGGAAATACGGTGAAATAACAATTTTACGGAAGGATAAGGATAGTATTGAAATATTAATGTCGTCCAAAAAAATTAATCTGCGATATAAAACCCATGAAAGAAATTTAGCAGGAACCTCCTTTTATAAATCAGCCCATAACGAATCGGGGTTTATGACAGATATTGACCTGAAGGGTAAAAAAATATTTGCGGCATATACTTATGTTGAACCCTTAAACTGGGGAATTGTAGCCCAAATCTCGGCTTGGGAAACCAGCAAGCCGTTTATTAAAACCTTACTCCTGGTTCTGTTTTTAACCATTTTTTTAGGTTCAGTCTCTACCATTGTCCTTTTTAAAATGACCAATCCCATTATTGACGATCTTAAAAAAAACCAGCAATTATTAATTAAGGCCAAAGAAGAAGCTGAAGAAAGTGAGAAACAGCTTATAAAAGCACAAAAAACCTCTAAAACAGGTAACTGGATATGGTTCTTTGAAGACAACCGGGTTTGGTGGTCCGATGAAGTGTACAGGATTTTTAACCTCGAAAAAAGTAACTTTACAGGAAACCTGGATGAAATAATTAAGGCCTCCATCCATCCTGATGATATTAAAACTGTGGAACAGTCCAACCTCTCGGTTCTCCGGAATAATAAGCCCATTCCTGTGGAATATAGAATTCTGAATGGCGATGGTACATTTAAGTATGTTTATGCCGTGGCTGATGAGATTGTACTTGATAAAGAAGGGAATAAAAAATGCCTTACAGGAATTGTCAAAGATATTACGGATTACAAACACATTCAGCTGGAACTGATTAAAGCAAAGGAAGAGGCCGAACAAAGCAACAAACTTAAAACTGCTTTTCTTCAGAATATGAGTCATGAGATCCGCACTCCAATGAATGCGATTATGGGCTTCGCTGAATTATTGCCCCACGAATTTGGCAACCAGCAAAAACTCGAAAAATATACTACCATCATAAATCAGCGATGTTCCGATTTGCTCGATATCATCAATGGTATCCTGAATGTTGCCCAGATAGAATCGGGTTTGTTGCCGGTTCATGTCGGCCAATGCCAGTTAGGTCAATTAACAAACGAGCTTTATGATCTTTTTAAGGAATACCAAAGAAAACAAAACAAGCAGCACATCAATTTCAAAGTTCGAACCTATGATATTTCAGAAGATACCATCATATATACCGACGTTGTAAAATTAAAGCAGATACTCATCAATTTAATCAGCAATGCTTTTAAGTTTACCGATCAGGGGTTTGTGGAATTAGGAATTAAGATGGTCAACAGCGATGAGTTGCTATTCTCGGTGTCCGACAGTGGTATTGGAATTCCTGAGGAGAAAAAAGATTACATTTTCGAAAGATTTGCACAACTGGAATCGATGTCGGGCAGATTATACGGCGGAACGGGCCTCGGACTCTCCATCGTGAAAGGATTGGTAGGCCTTTTAAATGGCAAAATATGGCTGGAGTCGGAGGTAAAAAAAGGAACAACCTTCTATTTTACTTTACCGTTGCAGAATAACAAGAAAAATTGAAAAACCGAGGTTAGGATGATGAGAAAAGTGTTCATATCGCAATGGGTTCTTTTTGGGAGTATGTCGCATATTTTTCCTATGCTTGCTTACCTTTTTCCATTATTCAATATCTGCGATGTTTTGGATTAGTTGCATAATAATTTCAGTAGCTTCCTCTTCTGAACCATAAGGCAAAGCACTTTCTATTCCTTCGGTTAATCCTTCATTTTTCAAAAGCTTGGAACATTCTTCTTTCAAATACGCTTTTACACTTTCATTTGCATTGCTTATATTTTCGAGTAGTTTCGAGCAATTATCCAGCATGTAAATGATGTCTTCAAAATCATGGCTTTGTCGTAAATCAGAACCACCACGTCCTTTATGAGCTTCTATCTTAGCAGCTAAATAATATTCAGGTGGAAACACAAAAATTTCTGTTCCATCTGGAAGTGTTTTTGAAATCTTGTTTTCAATTCCTTCATCATACCACATATTGCTAAATCCCAGCACATCAGAATCAGAAGGCATAACATCAACTAAAATATCCTGATAAACCCATCTGCAAATTGGAGCTCCTTTTGAAGTGTCATTTGCAAAACCTAAAGCTCTTAAATCATCTTCTAATTTTGCATGAGCAGTCTTTGAACGTAGTTCAATTACACAATCAATGTCAAGCGTTGGTCTAATATTAGATAATTCAGGATTACTTGCGTACAATTCAGCAACAGCACCTCCCACAAATACCATATCTTCTTTCAAAGTACCCAAACCATTTGCCACTGTTTGTAGCATCGAAATATTGGTATTAGGCATGTCTTAATCGTTTTTCAAGTTCTTCTTTAGCAATGTTTATTTCTCTAACTTTTCCCACCCGAATAGTATCTGCAATTACCAATAGTTCATAAAATAATTTATCTTCTTGCACAATTTGAGGGATAGATTTAAAAAGTGGTTCAATAGCTTGTCCTCGATGAGTTCCTTTAGCACTTGACCAAACATAAACGTCAGAACCACTTGAAATATGCTCTTTGATTGGCGATGCAGAATGAGCAGTGGGTATCCCTTTTACAATTGCACCTGGTTGTGTAGGGAACACATATTGGAGACCATAGATTAAAAAATCGACAAAGGAATTAATATTTACTTTTCGCTTTTTTGAATCAATCAAGCCAGCAATCTTGCATCTATTCAACACCTCTGATATTTCAGACGGACTTATTTTTAATGCTTGAGCTAAATCGGAGTTATACCAGTCATCATGCTTTAAAGCTATGATTTTCAATAAAACTACAATATCTTGGGGACGCATCCCATTATGCTTTTTCATACTCAATATTTTCAATTCGCGATTCGCGAATTACGAATAGTCAAATATATAAAATTAAACTGAGAACAACTTTCTTGAATACAATTCAATTGCTGTCAATTTTCCGTATCCTGCTTTTTCTTTATAAACACAGCCTGTATCAATGTTTATTACTTGCTTATTCTCATCTATTTGCTTCTCACAGTACTCAATTGTAATTGGTCTGTGTCCATGTATAATTGTCCTTTCAACAAGCAAAGGATTAAAATATTCAACTTGACTTTTCCATACCATTGAATAAGTATCCTCAAATGGGTTCAATATTTTGTCATCATATCCTGCATGAACAAACAGGTAATCTTCGATTGAAAAATAACTCTTAAGATTTCTGAAAAAATCAAGATATTTAGGAGGGATATCCTTTATCGAGCTAATACCAAAACTTTTCAGTGTTTCGTCACCTCCATTCTGAATCCATTTTGGCTTATTCTTTTCGTCTTCATATGCTTCAAGAAGTAATAATTCGTGATTTCCAATCAATGGAATGATATCGTAACCTTTTTCTTGTAAGCCAATAATGTAATCAACAACCTCTTTGCTCTTATCTCCACGGTCAATATAGTCTCCCAACAAAATAAGTTTATCATTTATGTCAAGTTGGATTTTACTTTCAACTAATTCTTTTAAAGAATCAAAACATCCGTGAATATCACCGATGGCAAAGAGTCGTTTCATATAAGCCAATGTTTTGAGGGTTTGTAGAAATTGCACTCTTTTTCAAATTTGGGCCGAACTTCAATCAACTGAGACTATATTTTCACTCTGTTTTTTTCAAATTTATAATCAGGTTGTTTCTGTGTAACTCGGTCTCTTAGCCATGCACTTAACATCCTAATATCACCAATTGATATATCCGTTATACATTAATAATGATGGTCCCGAGTGTTCTTCTTTATGATGATATGCGGCATTAGGCTTTGTTCCGTTAGATTTATGTTGTGCTAATTAGCACCAATATACAAAATTCCACCGATAAGCTGAATTTGCAATTCAGCTTGTTGTATCTGAAAATTTGTAATTTTAATTTTTTGTTGATTTATCATACAGAAGATTTTGTTGCTTGTGTTATGCGGATTGCAAACTTAGCGTAAGCGGTCTCGTATGTTTGTATGGAAAATGGAACGACCTTTTATTAACGTTGTTTGTTTGTAAATAGGTTCGGAAAAGGATAGAAGAACTCAAGGCGGTCAGATACGCATTGCGATATCGTTCGGTGAGAAATAGTCTCTATCCTTTATTTTCCATCAAGTTTGAACAAAGTACCTAGGGATATGAAAAAAGCATCATAATCTCGAATAAATTCACGAGACAAGACTGTATGGAAGATTCCGATAACTTAAAATAGTTAGTTATGAAAACGACATACTTAAAACAAAATATCGGAAGTGATATTTCGAAAGATGACTTTAAATGCTCATTTTCCGCATTAACCAATCAACTTGATATAGTAACTATTGGAGCTAAGACTTTCCCAAATTCATCCAAAGGCTTTATTGATTTGTTAGAATGGATTAAGGCAAAGGGACAAGCAGAAGCTAGCCTTACTTTTACTTTGGAAGCTACAGGTGTCTATTATGAAGCTTTGGCATATTTCCTGATTGATCATGGATATTCCCTTTATGTTGTTTTACCTAATCAATCCAAGAAATATGCAGAAAGTTTTGGTACTAAGTCAAAGACCGACAAAATAGATGCTAAAATTTTGTCCAAAATGGGCATTGAACGCAAGTTATTGCCCTGGCAGCCGTTAAGTACAAATCTTCTAAAGCTAAAACAGCTCACAAGGGAAAGAGAGGCTATTGTCCAAGAGCGGATTATGGTAAATAATCAGCTACATGCATATAAGCATCAGGGAAAGATTAATTCTAATTCCATAACACGTTCACAAAAGCGTATAACATTTTTCAATGACCAAATAAAAGAAATTGAAAGAGAAATAGCTCAGATCGTGAAGCAGGATAAAAAACTCCAACAAAAATTAAATAACCTCCAAACCATCCCAGGAGTTGGTTTAATTACGGCTGTTATTATTGTAGCAGAAACCAATGGTTTTGCCAGCATAAAGAGCATTAAACAATTAACAAGTTTTGCCGGATTAGACATTCAAATAGCCGAATCTGGTTTGTGGAAAGGGAAGAGCAGAATAAGCAAAAAAGGCAATAGTCATATTCGAAAAGCCTTGTACTTTCCAGCATTTACCAAAATTAAATTTGATAATCAAACACATAAATACTATGAAAAATTGAAAGTAAAAAAAGCTAAACCCATGATTGCTGCAGTAGCCGTACAAAGAAAACTTCTGGGCCTAATTTACACGCTTTGGAGAAAGAACGAAGACTTTTTCCCAGACCATAATCAGTCTTCAGCAGCTTAAAAGACATCAGGGAATGAGGAGCATAAGACCTTCCTTTGGCTTTGCCCGGTAGGGCAAGAAGAAAAAAGTAGTGGAAACAAATGTCTCCACTACACAAGATAGACTTCAGTTGAACGAATCGCATGGAGCCTTCCTTTGGCTGAAACAAAATTACAAAAAGTTCTAATAAAATTTGGAATTTAACACAGTACCTCACGAACGGCAGTGAGTAATCCTGCAATGTTTCAAGCGGATTTGCAAAATCCGCTTAGCGCTTCGATTTAGATTTACCGCTTATCTGGGGCTTTTTTCATTCATTTATTAGGTGTTGTTTTAATTCATCAATGAGTGTTATTAGAGAAGTCAATGAATAATCAATATTCTCAACAATCTTTTTAGATTTAGTAAAATTACCAATGCCAAAATTAAGATATCTCTTACCCTCCTCTTCGGTAATATTGATTCTGTAATCAGATATTGTTGGGGTAAATCGGTGGGCAAATCCATTTCGAAATTCAGAAGCAACTTTTGTAGCCTTTAGAAAAGCCATTGATGAATCTTTAACTTTTACTTCATTGATTTTCCTGATAAAATCCTCATTAAAATGCAACTTGTTTTCTTTAATATTGATTTTGTAATATAGCCTTATGATTTGTGCTATTATGTCACGAGATGAAAAAAAGTAATAATAAAAGATCTCAGCAAAATAATCAAACTGCAATCTATTAACAATCTCGAGGTGAGAGCAATTTGAATAATCATCATTAAACCCACGCTTGTAGCTTGTTAACATAAAAATGTATGTCTCTTTTAGAGTTCCAAAGCGGTTAAGTAAACAATTATCCCACCAATAAAGATTCTCCTTTTTCAATGCATCATCAAAAGATAATTCATCATTAATTAATGATTCTAATCCACTTTTGTATTTGAAGCCAAATGAAGTTAATGTAGGATAATTCTTTATAACTTCCTTTCTTTCATCCAAAGAAGGATATTTATAATCATCCGCTTTTATTATAATCTCTTTTTTACTCATTCTTTTTCATGGATTTCTGAGACAAAATCATTCCTATTAGCATTATTTTGCTAAAGTTACATGCCTAATAGACTTCTGACGAGTTCTTTGTTTTCATCAGAGGCTTCAAATAAAAGGCGTTCCTTAACTTCTAAGCTTAATTGATCAGCTGATAATGTACTCTTCAAATTCGAACCTCCTGGATAAATATGTTTGTCATATTCATGTAAAATTTCACCAGAATCATAAAGTGTATAATCATCATCAAGTACTCCATTCTTCATCCGATGAGAAACTGAAATAATTTTTTTCATGTCTATATAAATTAGTTAGCTGAGTAATTGTTTTTTTAGCCTTGCATCCAACGTTGATGGTATGATGTCGTGCGGGATTACGAGGCAAAAACCTATCAGTTTACACCGACTTTTTTAAAAGCCAAAATCGCCCGTATACCTCTAAGACCCGCATGCACTATACTATGTGTTGGCATGTGTTTATATTAAGCTAATTATATCACAGTCACTTTTTTCTTCATTACAAACATTTTTTTGGATTTCGGCAATCCATTTAAATCCATTTTCACAAAACATATTATATGTTTCTTCTACTTTTATAGGGTCAACTTCTTTACTTTCTGGGGGAATTTGAAAATACTCTCTGTTTCTACCACCCACAATAATTATTGTGGGCCTAGCGTTGTGCGAAAAATCCCTATGGATACTTTCTACTCTTAATGAATTTTGTAGAACATACGTTGTAGTAAGGAAAACTTTAATAAAAATATCATACTTATCGTCAATTGTTTTAATTTCATTTCTTTGAATTCGGACAAACTGTTCCTCAAGTAATGGAATTGCTATATTTAAAACTACAGAATTGTAAGTTTGTTCCGACAACAATGATATAAAATGATGATTGTCTATAACATAAAACCATCGCTTTTCTATAATACTTTTTATTTTATTTAATATTATAATTTTATTCGATTCACTAACATTACTTATATAATTTGCGGCAAAGTATTCCTGTAAAGACCTATGAGGAAACGTATATTCTACTCCTTCTTTATTTAAGATACCAATTGCAACTTGTAAGTCCTCTATAAGTTTTTGGTCATCAAACTTTATATTATTCTTTTTTTCTTTTATAAAATTGAGTTTAGATTCGATATATTCTGATTGAAAAAGAAATTTTTCATCAAAATAAGAGATAAAAGAAAATAGCTTTAATACTTCTTCAAATCCTTCTTTAGATAAGCCACTCTGTTTTTCTCTTACATATGACAATTTTGACACACTATCATGTACAGAATATAATGTATCAAAAACTTGTTTATAAAAATCACTCCGTTTTTGAGGTATTTCAGAATAGGATTGAAATGTTAAAATAAACATTGATAAAAGTAGTGGGTTACTTAAAAATGCTTTATAAGAACTTCCTTCAATTTGAGAAATTGCTTTAATTATTTTTTCAGTTAATTCATTTTCGGAAGCCGGCAACTGTTTTTTCACAAACGCAGGTATCTCACCGTCTAACAATTCACACACAATATAATTTGTGAACAATGGTAGTGTATCAATATTTGTATACGGTCTTGATGTAATTAGATAATAATTACTAGGGTATTTTCCTACAAACCTATCAACATCATTTGTGATGGTTTCTTTTTTTGTTGAATTTATCTCGTCATAACCATCGAGAAAGAATATAAAAGCACCTGAATTTAACAATCTATCAATAATCTCCTTTGAAAACCCCAATTTTAAAAATAAGAAAATTTCATCAATAATATAATCTGTCAAATTACTTTTATATTCGTTTAAATACCTCAATTCAACTTTTATTGGAATTTTAAATTTTAACTCTACAGAATTAATAAATAAATATTTAACAATAGTACTTTTCCCACTACCAGCATTACCAATTAAAGTAATATAATTTGTTTTTTTAAATAATCCAGATACATTTTCAGTCGATATTCTTTTTATCTTTTTATCATAATACTGTGAATTATTATACGGAACTATATGCAACGGCAGATAGAAATCAGTTAATTTGACTGGTTCAGAACGATGTAAAAGAGTCTTTGCAAAGAAATTCTTTTTATATTCAATTGTTTGATATTCTAAAATTCTATTTTTTGCAATTTGCTTTAATTCATTTCCTAAACCTTTTATCAAACTATTGATTGGTGATTCTAAAAAATCCTTGAATTCAGAAAGTTCCATATAATTATGTTTATTATTATTCTATTTGTCCTACATATTGTTGAAGTCTTTCTTAAATGCTTGCCAACATACTTATATCACCAATTGGTGATATATCCGTTATGTCATTAACAAAATTATTCCGAGTGTTCTTCTTTATGATGATATGCCGCATTAGGCTTTGTTCCGTTAGATTTATGTTGTGTTAATCAGCACCAATATACAAAATTCCCGATTTGGCGACTCCAAACCGGGAGGTATTATTGATTACTTTTTTCAAAAAAGGTAGTATCCAGCCCCGGGTACGGGAGAAAAAATGGAAACACCTGTGCTAACCTTCTTTCCTTAAGATTAACGAAAAGTGTTGTTAGGTTTTAGATATTTGAGAAAACACGAAGACAAACGGAGAAGCCTTGCCGAACTGATTTTAAAATTTTATGGTTTCCTTTACCTCCCCGCAGGTTAACATTTCGTCTCCAAAATACGGGTTTAGAATCGGTTCTGTTTTGCTCAGCCAATAGGCGCCCTTGTCGTTATTTGCCATTGGACAAAACTGATAATAAACCGTTTTACCACTTAAACCAAATGTCTTGACAGTTTGATAGAAATAAGTATTAAAACTTGAAAATACCACACGCTGTTGTTCCAGGTTCGGGGCTTTTTCTATTTTGCTTATCTCATTATCGAGTTTACCGGCAAGATCCATCCACCGGTCATGTTCTTTCTCGGGAACCAGACTCATGTCAATTTTAGAAAGGGATTGATGAACTTTGGCAGCAGTCTTCTTCACTTCGGCGGCATTGCTTTTCACAAAAGCATCCTTCATGAGGGTATAATTATCGAACACTTCATTCAATTGCTTTTTAAAACTTGCGCTTACCTCAACCGGTTTTGAAGGCGTTTTGCCCATTTCACTATGATTATGACCCGACATTGCTTCGCCGTCTTCGGTGTTCATCATACTTGGTTTGCCTTCCAGCTGGGCAGCAGCGTCGACACTAAAAGCGCCCTGGGTAACAATTTCTTCACCTTCAGCCAGGCCATTTACAACCACATAACTGTTCCCAAGAACAGGACCAATTTCAATTTCGCGGAGTTTGAAAACAGGATCTTCACTTTCGGGAACTTTCACATAAACAATAGACCGTTTTCCTGTCCATAGCACTGCCGAACGAGGAATGATGAAATTATTCCGGTATTCGGCAAGGTTGGCATTTACCATTCCGGTGGCAAACATTTCGGGTTTTAACCTGCCATTCCGGTTATCAACTTCAACCCGGACTTTGGAGACTCTTGTGGCCGGATCGATTACCGGATCGATAAAGGTAATGTTTCCGGTAAAAGTCTGCCCCGGAACCGCCTGAACTGTAAAGGATATTTTATTGCCCTCGTTGAGAAAAGGAAGATCAGTCTCATAAGCATCGAATAAGGCCCAGACTTTGGACAAATCGGCGATTTCGTATAAAACCGTTCCCTGCGAAATATAATCGCCGCTGTTTACTCTCCGGGCAGTTACAACCCCGGTTGTGGTTGAATAAACTTCAAAGTTGGTCTTTATTTTTCCCGAACTTTCAATAGCCGCAATTTGCGCTTCGGACAGTTTCCAGAAACTCAGTTTTTCTTTAACAGCTTCGTAAATTTCAGGCTGAGTATCCCTGGTTTTTATGGCTTCAAAAAATTCCTGCTGTGCTGTGATCAGCTCCGGTGAATAAATAACAGCCAGAACCTGTCCTTTTTTGATGGTTTCGCCAGTAAAATTTACCATCAGCTTTTCTATACGTCCGGGAACATGAGCCACCAGACTTTGTAAAAGACGTTCGTCCTGCTGAATTTTACCATACAAACGCACTTCTTTTTCAGGTTTCTGCTTGCTTACTATGGAAGTAGAAACATTAGCCAACGCAGCAGCTTCCTTGGTAAAGTGAACAGCAGCCGGATCAACAACGGCATCGCTCTTATTCAGAGGAATCAGATCCATACCGCAGATAGGACATTTCCCCGGCTTCTCCATCCTGATCTGCGGATGCATGGAGCATGTCCAGACAGTTGCTTCGGCTGTTTCTGATGCGTGATTGTGTTTTTCTTCGCTTTTCTCAGGAGAATGGAAGAACAACCATCCCAAAAATAGACCTCCCAGAATAAAGAGTCCGTACTTTAAGTATTTGTTATTGAATACATTTTTCATATTACTGGTATTTTCTGATTGCATTAATTCACTTCACTATTCGCCATTAACCGTTTTAGCCAGGCAACGGCGGTATTATAATCTGTAAGCGCTTCAATTCTTTTCATTTCAAAATCGAGTGTTTGCTGCCTTATTGCCAGAATATCGCTCAGGCTCGCACTTGCCGAAGATGAAGAAAAGCTTTTAATCATGATATCGAGTGATTTTTGGGCAAGCTGACTCTGATTTTTATAAAGTTCTATCCGTCTACCGGCATCCTGGTATGCCTGAACCGCTTCATAGTATTCGGTTTGTAAAGAATTAGCCGTTGCTTGTATGCCTTGTTCCGCAGCTGTTTTCAGCAAGTCGGCTTCCTTCTGCATCGATTTATATTTTTTACGGTAAATAGGTAAAGTAACTTTTACCATAGGCATAATCATATCTTCACCATTCATAGGCGAAGTCGACATTTCGTTCTTATTGATCAGGGTATAATTTAAGCCCAGGCCCACCATCGGATAACCCATCCTAGTAACCATCCGCTTGCGGGCTTCGAGCGATTGCTGCTCGTATTGCAGCATATTGATCATCGGATTCCGGGCCAGCATCGTATCCGATATGGAAGCAAGGGATATCCCGGTCTGCTGCATGATTAAGGAATCGGGTAACGAAACCGAAGTTTGCGGAGGTCTGTTCAGAAAAGCATTGAAACGGGCAACTACAGTGCTGCGTTGATTCTGAAGCAAGGCGATACTGTTTTCAAGGTTGGCAATCTCTATCTGAATGCGATATAAGTCTGATAACCCCGTTCCTCCCGATGAACCCATGGGCGCTGAGGACATGGAGGGAGAAACTGCCGGAGTGGTGCTGTTATTGTTTCCACCCATACCGCCCATTCCCTGTGAAGCCGGAGCAGCAGAAGATCCGGTAGTTCCACCGGTGTTATTAACTGACGAAGATGGAACGCTTCCTGAAGGAGCCGATTTATACCTTACCAGAGAAATTCGTTCGAGGGTTCTCAGAATAGCAAGATTCTTTTCAGAAATGCGTATGTTTTCATGAATCCGGTGAAGCTCGTACCACGTTCGCTGAACATCGTAAAAAACCTGCAGTTTGGCATCGCGCATCGATTCGAATCTGGCATTTGCCATCAGGCTCATTTCATCTTTCGAATTCTTTAAAACACCAAACCAGGGAAACATTTGCATCAACTGAATTTCGGCCACCTGGTTCCCTCCTATCAGCTCCATAGGACTAAGAAATATTCCAACGTTCAGCTCCGGATCTGATAAACTGCCCGCCTGAGGAATTTTTTGCAACGCTGCCTGATATTCATAGAATTTTTGCTGAACTCCGGGATTATTTCGGGCCGCAATACCTAAATATTCCATAAGGGAATCAGGCTGTTGAGCAGACAAATTGCTTAATCCGGCACAAACGGAGAGTATTATCAGAAATATTTTTACAGACTTCATAATTACTGATTATTAGGTTCAACAGCACTAACTTTTTTCCGGGTAACCGCCCATTCTCTCCACATAGCCTGAAAAAGCGGAACAACAAAAATGGTCATCACCTGAATGATCATACCCCCAAAAGTCGGAATAGCCATGGGGACCATAATATCAGCTCCTTTTCCTGTTGATGTAAGAACAGGTAAAAGGGCTATTACTGCAACCGCTGTCGTCATCATTGCCGGACGCACACGCTTCTTTCCTGCAGTAACTACGGCTTCGCGAACTTCGCTTACAGTGGATGGTTTCCGTTCTTCAAAAACCTGATGAATATAAGTACCCATGATCACGCCATCGTTCGTGGCTATCCCGAACAAGGCAATAAATCCGACCCATACCGCCACACTTAAATTGATAGGATGCATCTGGAACATATCGCGGATATTGATTCCTGCTATCGAGAAATTCATGAACCAACCCTGACCGTAGAGCCACAGCATTATAAAACCACCGGCAAAAGCTACAAACACGCCCGAAAAGTGTATGAAGGAAGCTGTTACAGTTTTAAACTGAAAGAACAACAGGAGAAAGATCAGGACCAGGCTCACCGGAATCACAATTGCGAGACGTTTGGTAGCCCTGATCTGCAGCTCATAATTACCGGCAAATTTATAAGTCACACCCGGATCGACAGCGATTTCACCAGCAGCAATTTTATCCTGCAGAATTTTTGAGGCTTCCTCAACCACATCAACCTCCGCCTTTCCTTCAATTTTATCGAAAATCACATAACCTACCAGAAAAGTATTTTCGCTTCGGATCATCTGTGCCCCGCGGGTGTAGCCAATATCGGCAACTTCGCCCAAAGGAACCTGTGCGCCATTCATCGCAGGTATAAGAATACGTTTCAAATCCTCGGGATTATCGCGTAATTCACGTGCATATCTCACGCGGATGGGGAAACGTTCACGCCCTTCAACCGAGTTAGTTAAGGCCATTCCGCCCACAGCAACCTGCAAAACTTCCTGAACATCGCTGATATTCATTCCATAGCGGGCCATTGCCTCTCTTTTGAGATTTAACTCAATATAGGGAGCACCCACGGCGCGGTCGTAAAACACAGAAGAGGCTTTTACCGATGGAACATGTTTGAGTGCCTGTTCGAATACCATACCAGCTTTTTCAATAGTCTCCAAATCGGGACCGTATATTTTAAGGCCCATAGGAGCACGCATCCCGGTAGAAAGCATCACAAGCCTTGTTTCGATGGGTTGTAACTTAGGTGCAGAGGTCAGACCCGGAATATTGGTAACTTTTACAATTTCGTTCCAGATGTCGCTGGGGTGCTTAATATGAGGTCTCCACTGGCGGAAGAAATCGCCACGGGAATCTGCAACCAGACTATCAGCATTTACCACCCTGAAACCATTTTTTGCCGGATTATACTTTGTGCCACTCCTAAAAATGAAATTTCCGTCACCGTCGACTTTAAAGCGTTTTCGATGGCCATTTTCATCTAAAATATATTCAGGCCGGTAATTGATTGTATTTTCAAACATTTGTACAGGTGCCGGATCCAATGCTGAATTAACCCTCCCCCATTTTCCTACGGCAACTTCAACCTCCGGAATTGCATTTAGCCGCTTATCAAGAGTTTCGATGTAATCCAGATTTTTCTCGATGCTCGAATGAGGCATACTGGTTGGCATCAACAAATATGATCCTTCGTTGAGCGAGGGCATAAATTCCTTTCCTGTTCCTGGAAAAGCATTTACAGGCCCTTGCCATAAAGCGGTCTGCCTGAAAGTTTTCCAACCAGCCTTTTCAAAACCCGTTGCAACAAATCCAAAGAGGCGGTCGAATCCCTGCCAGATGAGAACACCAAAAAACAGTGTAAATGCAGGAAGAATCAGAAATTTCCACTTATTGCGCAATCCCCATCGGAGAATGGGCTCATAAAAATGAACCATCGACATAAGGACTGAAAGTATAAGGGCAACTATTCCGGCAACAAAAATAAAGTTCAAAAATGTGCTGTTATGGGCGCCTAATGGCAACCACTCTATCGACAGGTAATAAACCGCCACCAGCAAAGTAATTCCAATATTGATGTAGTTTGGATATTCCTTTTTCTCATGAGGCCAGCGCGAAGCCATCAGATTATTAATTCCTACAGCTATAAGTGCTAATGCTGGTAAAGTGTGCCAAAAGATGAGAAACAAAAATCCACCGGCAATCAAAATTCCGTTAAACACCTTTCGGATTTTTCTTGTATCGAAACGGACATTGAAAAATATATGAACAAGCGTTGGCAGCACAACAATACCCAGGATGAAAGCCGACAGCAAAGCGAACGTTTTTGTAAATGCCAGCGGATGAAACAACTTACCCTCGGCAGCTTCCATGGCAAAAACAGGGAGAAAGCTCACAATGGTAGTGGCTATGGAAGTAACCACGGCATCGCGCACTTCAGTAGTTGCCTTGTATATTACCGACATCAGCTGCTTCCCTCGGATTCCATGGTTTTCGGGCATTTCAAGATGTCGCAGGATATTCTCAACATCCACAATACCAATGTCGACCATAACACCAATGGCGATTGCGATTCCCGAGAGGGCAACAATGTTGGCATCAACGCCAAAAAGATGCATCAGTATAAAAGTCATCAGAACTCCAATGGGAAGCAATCCTGCCACAATAAACGAAGCCCGCAGGTTTAACACAAGTACTATGATGACGATGATGCTGATTAAAATTTCGTGCGACAGCGCAGATTCGAGCGTCCCGATGGTTTCTTTTATCAAGCCGGTTCTGTCGTAAAAAGGCACTATAGTAACTTTGGAAATACTTCCATCAGCTAATGTTTTTTGTGGTAACCCGGCTTCAAGTTCCTTTACTTTTTCTTTCACATTGCCAATTACTTCCATCGGATTTGAACCATAACGGGCCACCACAACTGCACCAACGGCTTCTGATCCCGATTTGTCGAGCCCACCCCGGCGGGTTGCGGGACCGTACGATACTTTAGCAACATCCTTAATGCGCACCGGAACATTGTTTCTGACGGCAATTACAGAAGCCTCAAGATCTTCAGGACTTTTTACATAACCCAAACCTCTGATGATATATTCAACATTGTTGAGTTCGATAGTTTCTGCACCAATATCGAGGTTGCTTTTCCGAACAGCATTCATCACATCCATTACAGAAACATTGAAAGCTTTTAATGCTTCGGGGTTCAGGTCAATCTGATATTCCTTTACAAAACCACCCACGGAAGCAACTTCCGACACACCTTCAGCTGCAGAAAGGCCATATTTAACGTAGAAATCCTGAATAGTTCGCAATTCCTGAGGATCCCAGCCACCTTTAGGTTCACCGGTTTTGGGATCACGACCTTCCAGCGTATACCAGAAAATTTGTCCCAGGGCCGTAGCATCAGGCCCCAATGTTGGAGAAACGCCCTGAGGCAAAGTGCCCGAGGGTAATGAGTTTAATTTTTCGAGAATACGGGATCGACTCCAGTAGAACTCAACTTCGTCCTTAAAAATTATATAGATAAACGACATGCCAAACATGGAAGTGCTCCGGATGGTTTGAACACCCGGTATTCCCAGCAACGCTGTGGTAAGCGGATATGTAATCTGATCCTGAATATCTTTAGGTGAACGCCCCATCCATTCGGTGGCAACAATTTGCTGATTATCGCCAATATCGGGAATGGCATCTACCGGAACCGGATCGCGGGGCAATGAACCTGTTTTCCAGCTGAAAGGTGAATAAACCACGCCAAACGCTATAAAAGCTATGAGAAAAATAAAGGTAACCAGCCGGTTCTCCAGGAAATATTTGACAAGTCGGTTAAACATAATCTTCTTTTTTATTCCTTAATTAATGAATTACTGACGTTTTCCAAAGCCGGCAACTGAGCCTTTCAAAGCCAGAAAGGCTCAGTCACTTTTACGGCTTTCATCCATTTAGCAAGATGCCTATTTTCTGTACTTGCAGCAGCCTGGCAACTTGGCATAAGCAGCATCGTCACCTTTAACTTTTTCGGTATCGTAACCAACAGCGGCAATTTTCTTCTGAATGTCCTCATTCTTAATTTTAGAAGAATCGTACGATACTGTCATAACTTTGGTGTTTTTGTTCCATTCAGCCTTGGTTACACCATCAACTTTAGCGGCTTTTTCAATTTTTGCCTTACACATTTCGCAATTACCCGATACTTTAAAAGTTTCGGTCTTTGGGGTTTGGGCATAGGAATTTAATCCCACAAATACTGCTAACAGAGCAGTAATAATGAATTTTACTGATTTCATGTTTAAAAAATTTAATAATTAAAAATTCTGATATTTTGATTATCGGAACAGCTTTCGCTCCAAAGCAGGCCATAACAGTTTCGGGAATGAAACTATCCTGAAGCCTGAATACATTAATAGTTCAAACCCCAAACAAGAGTAAAAAAGTTACTCCCTGGGCATTAACTCTTAATGCTGGAATTCTCAAATACGGTAAATGCAGATATCGGCCAGATCGACTGAACTGGCCAGGAGAAGATAAGGAGGCGAGACTCCGGAATTATCAGATAAATTAAAATATGCAGGAGTGAGAACTACACGAACAGGAATAAAAATATCCTGAAGAAGGTTTTTCGTAACCTCGGGGATTTTAAAAATTGAAATATTTTCGTAATTCAGATTAACAGCGTAGGCATCAACTGTATTTTTACAGCAATTCGTACTATAAACCTCGGGATTGGGGCAGTCTTCCTGATCGTCTGCTTCCATACCACAGGAAGCTTTAGCGCCGCTAAAAGAAACTTTCTTTGAAACTACTTCTCCACCGCAAAAATGCGTAGCAATGCTGAAATGCATCCCGGAAGCCAGGATGAAAACTGCAAAAATTATGGAGAACGCTTTTTTCATGATGTCTGATACGAATTCATGTCAAAAATTGTTATGCAAATATAAGACTAAAAGATCTTTAATTTTGTGAAAAATAGTTAATTTTTACAAAAGGGGGTAGATTAAAGGGTCGGACCGTGGTAATGCTTCCTTAAATCAATCGTGTCCCGTCAAGCGTGAAGTAAAAAGTTGAGCCTTTCCCCACACCTTCGGATTCGAACCAAACTGTTCCGCCATGCACTTCCACAATACGTTTCACCAAAGCAAGTCCTATCCCGGTACCTTCGGTGCTGTTGTCGAGTTTTTCGAATAATCCAAAAAGCTTATGATGATATTTGGGATCGATGCCCGACCCGTTATCCCGTACAAACATGATAATCTGATCTTTATTCGTCCCATCAGGAAAAGCTCCAATTTCGATCAGCGGATGAGGCTGACTTCCCATAAATTTAGCCGCGTTATCAATAAGATTCTGGTATAGCTGAATTAACCGCTGCATATGTCCGAAAAGCATAACCGGAGGCCCGGAAAATTTAACCTCGATGTTGGTTTGCAGCATCTGGCCTGCCAACAAGTCGAGTACTGTCTGAGCAACTTCTCTTAGCGGAACTTCTGTTTTCGACACTTCTTTTCTTCCTATTCTCGACAATTCCAACAACTCATCCAGTAATTTGCCCATCCGGTCCACAGCATTCTGAATAAATGAAACGTCCTTATCCTGTGCCTCCACATCATTTAGCGCAATATCTTCCTTGAGATACGATGTAAAAGATTTAATTGTGACCAGCGGACTCTTCAAATCGTGCGACACGGTATAAATAAACCTAGTCAGTTCTTCATTTTTCTGTTTAAGCTCATGTTCTATCTTCTTTTGCTCGGTTATATCTTCTAAAACAGTTGCGAACTGGCCCTTTTTGGGTGAAATAACATTGATAATAAAATGTTTGTTTATACCCGGGAAGCTTGTCTCGAAACGAAAAGGTTGCCTGCTTCGGGCTACATTTATAAATTCCCCGAAATATTGCAGTTGATCATTCCGGGTTATATCATGGGCATAGAATTCATTTTGAGTTTCGAAAACCGGGAATTGCCTGTATGCAGGGTTTGCATCAATAAGACGATAATTGTCAGTAATGTTTTCATCAGATGTTACTTCGTACAAAGCAACACCTTCGGTTATATTCTCAAATAACGACCGGAATTTTTCTTCGCTTTCGCGGAGTGCTTCCTCGGCCATTTTTCTATCGGTAATATCAGCAACAATACCTGTCATTCTCAAAGGCTTACCCTCAGCACTATAAAGCACCCTTCCCCGGGGACCAATCCAATGAACAGAACCGTCAGGCCACTTAATTTTTGCATCGTATTCGAGCACACCGGTTTCAATAGCACGGGCTACAGCATTTCTCACAACATGGTGATATTCCGGGAAAATATGCTTCACAGAGATTTCATACGACCATTCCGGCTGAGGTTCACTGTAGCCAAATATCTGATCGTGACGAAAAGAATGAATTGCCACACCTGTTTCAATATCAAAATCCCAGGTGCCAAGATCGGCCGATTCAATTACAGTGCGATACCTTTGCTCACTTTCCATTAGTTCCTGCATCAACTTCCTGCTCTCTGTAATATCCTGCCAGCCCATTACGCCTCCCGTGATTTTTCCGTCTTTATTCAATATAGGCGCAGAATTGCAAAGAACAGGAATTTTTTTCCCATCAGAACGGGTGATAATCCATTCTTCATTCCGAATTACCTCACCCTTCTGAACAGTGCGGCCTAAGGGGAGATCTTCAATTCTTGCCGGTGTTACGCCATCCATGTAATAAATCCCCCATGATTCAGTGTGATCCTCGACCGTATAGCCCACAATAGCTTCAAAAGGCTTTTCAATCAAATCGCGGCCATACCGGCTCACCATCCGAATCTTCGCATCGGGAGCATCGGCAATTGTTATTCCCATAGGAATATACTCCATCAAAGCCTGAAGTATATTCTTACCTTCTTCAGCATTTTTCAATGCTTCGCGAAGTCTGTCGTCCGTAAGCTTTCGTTCGTTAATATCCTTTACGGTTCCGATTGAACGTAAATGTTTCCCTTCAGCATCGCGTATTGCCGATACCGAGATCTGCACCCAAAACTTAGTTCCATCTTTTTTCTGGTAGCGCTTTTCGTAATTCAGAATATTATAATTGCCCTTATGAAGATTATTATATAAAAACTGGCTGTGCTCCCTGTCTTCCGGGGCAGTAACTTCAATCATGGTTTTAGCCAGAAGTTCGTCCTGCGAATATCCCAGAATTTCGCACACCTTATTGTTAACCAAAATAAACCTCATTTCGGTATCAAGTTCAACAATACCAATGGCAGCGTTATTGAAAATGCCGGCAAGTCTTTGTTCGCTGCTCCGTAATATTTCTTCATTTTTTCGCTGTTCATGAATATCAGTGCTGGTTCCAAACCAAAGTTGTATCTCTCCGTGTTCGTCGGGAACAGGCGACGCCAATGATAAAAACCACCTGTATTCACCGGTTTTGCTGCGCATCATATAAGTCTCCTTCCAAACACGGCCTTCATTTATTGCCTGCTGAAAACTTTTAAAAACACTTTCGGATTGGTTGGGATCATTTACGATTACATGCCCTCCGTTTTGCATTTCCTCCAGACTCACTCCGGTATAATCGTACCAGCGTTTATTAAACCACAAAGGTTTTCCGGTTTTATCGGATATCCATGCCATTTGAGAAATGTTATCGGCCAAAAGCCTGAATCTTAATTCGCTTTCGCGGAGCGCCCTTTCGACTTTTTTTCTTTCCGAAATATCTTCAACCGTCCCAATCGAATTTATATGGCGTCCGACCGAATCGTAAACTCCCGAAACAGTAACATGAACCCACAGCGCCGAGCCGTCCTTTTTTAAATACCGCTTCTCATATTTATGAATTCTGGTGGCTCCTGTATGAATGCCTTTGTTTACATAATCGCTTTTATCGCGGTCTTCGTAAAATGTGATATCGTTCACTGTTTTGCCCAGAAATTCTTCAAGAGAATAGCCCAGCATCTGACAAATACGCTCGTTTACATTTATAAACCTGTCCTGGTTATCAACTTCCACTATACCTATGGCTGCATTGTTAAAAGTGGCGCGTAATCGCTGTTCATTCTTTTTTAATGCTTCTTCCATAATTTTCCTATCGGAGATATCGGTAAGTAACCCCAGAATACAGACAACATTTTTCTGATTGTTGTACATTGGAGAAGCCGATAACATAGCCCATAAAAATGAACCGTCCTTTCTGATATATTTTTGCTCATAGACATCTTTTGCACCTTTTGTGCGTTTTCCCAGGTTATTCTGAGCTATAGCTTTACCTTCCTCATCCAGAAAATCCAAAGCACTGCGTCCAATCATCTCATCAATACGATACCCCAGCATATCAGCCATCCGCTGGTTCAGAAAAATGGTTTTTGCATTCAAATCCGAAATCCACACCCCTTCATTGGCTGTTTCCACAATTTGTCTGAAAATATCTGTATTATCACCAAAAATTTCATTAAAAGCATTGTCAGAAGCTCTGTAACTCTCCTTCAGCCTGGCTTCCTCTTCCTGCAAATGATTAAGTTCATTCTGAAGTTTCAGAATTTCACTTCTTAAACTGGCAATCCGGGTTTGTTTAGTATCTTCAGATTTCATATCTAAATCCCTATTTAAGAATTTTATTGATGCAAAGCTCAT
>JAJYAG010000047.1 GCA_021779665.1 Bacteroidota bacterium
AACGAAGAATTAACGAAATTTTTCGAGGAACATTCCATCCATCTGCATGTACCCGAAGGTGCCACACCTAAAGACGGACCTTCTGCCGGTATTACAATGGCGCTTGCATTGTATTCACTGGCGGTTAATAAGCCGGTAAAACCGGGACTAGCCATGACCGGTGAAATTACCTTAACCGGGAAAGTTTTAATCATAGGAGGTGTACGCGAAAAAACAATTGCCGCCAAGCGTATGGGCATAAATGAGCTGATATTCCCCAGGGATAACAAATACGATTTTGAACATTTACCCGATTATATCAAAAAGGATATCAAGGTTCATTTTGTGAATTACTTTGAAGATGTACTCAAAGTTGCTATGGTGAAGAAGAGGGAACTGGTGGCTTAATAATTTGGGGAGAACGAGTTAAAAATATGAAGGTGTGTGAAAAGGTCGGAAAGACTTCGACTACGCTCAGTCTGACTACTGACAATCAGCTATTGTCATATTGAGCGGAGTCGAAATATGACTGGTAGTTGACTTTTCACACAACCCATTTTTTATATGGAAGGAATCGGTAATCGGTCTATTTTTTAAGTTTAAAAAATGCGATCACTTCTTTTAGTTGCTCGGCCATTAACATCAGGTTATCAGCATTTACTGCAATTTCTTCCGAAGCCGAAGCAGTTTGCTGGGTAACAGCATTTAGCTGTTGAATTGCATTGTTAATCTGCATGGCTCCGGCTGTTTGTTCCTGACTCGATGAAGTAATTTCCTGCACCAGATGAACCGTTTTATTGATTTCAGGAACGAGATTTTCCAGTTCCTTTCCGGCATTTTTTGCTGTTTCCAGAGTATTGGAAGATACTTCGCTAATTTCGGTGGCGGCTACTTTACTTCTTTCGGCTAGTTTTCTTACCTCTGCTGCCACTACCGCAAATCCTCTCCCGTGATCACCTGCCCTTGCTGCCTCAACAGCTGCATTTAAGGCGAGAATATTGGTCTGGAAAGCAATGTCATTAATCACTGTTATTCTTTCGGCAATGTGTTGCATTGATCCCACGGCATGCAGGCTGGCTTCACTGCTCTTGCTAATTCTTGAGCTGGCATCCAGAGCAATTTGGTTTGTCTGTTTCGAATTCTCAGAGTTTTGTTCAATGTTTGCCAGCATCTGTTCCATGGAGGAGGAAACTTCCTCCACAGATGCAGCAAGCTCGTTTGCTCCCTGAGAAAGCGTCTGTGATTTTGATTGCAGGCCGTTACAGTTCGAAACTATTTTTGAAGTTACATTTTCGGCAGTTGAGATAATTTTGTGCAGCTTCTCTACCATTTCCTGCTGACTCTTTAGCATCAATCCTACTTCATCGTTGCCAAAATGATTTTCTTTGGTTAACGAAATGTCGCCGTGAGCCATGGCCGATAGCCGGTCGGTGGCTCGCTGCAATGGTGCTTTAACAATTAATTTGTTCAGGTAAAGTATCGAAAAACCGACTATTGCAATTAAAATTAACGATATAAGGGCCAGTGAAATTAAAATTTTTCGTTTTGCCGATAGAACTGTGGCTTCCTGTTCTGCCATTATTTTTTCTACATCGTCAATGTAAAAGCCAGTGATAACAACCCATTTCCAAGGTTCAAAATATTGCCCTGCCGACATTTTCTTAATCAATTCCTTCGTATTTGGCTTTTCGTAATAGTATTCCACAACTTTCGAATTCTTTTCCAGGGCATTTTTTATGAGATCCACACGGAAAGCATAACCTTTCGGGTCGGGGTCGTTTATATTAACCGGTTTGCCCCAGAGACTTCTGTTAGCTCCGTGAAAAGCAAAGGAATAACTGTTGTTATTGATTTCATACGCAAAAAAGTATCCTGCTCCATCGTCAAATTTCATAGCCGACAGTTCTTTGGCGGCTTGCTGCTTTCTGACTGCTTCGGGTACAGAATCCATTTTATAGTTTTCCTCGAGAATGGCAAAGGCAATTTTTAAATAGTTATCCAAAACCGCAGTTTTTTCTCTTAGGAGATTTTTATTGGTATACGCTAGTTGTTCTTTTACATTTCTTTTTAATTGGATGTTAATTGTCAGAAAAGTGACGAAAGCAAAAATTAGAAACGACATCACTGTTAAAAGAATCATCCGTGTGCCGATCCGCATGTTTTTAAAGATATTATTCATATTGTGGTACTGTGAATTATTATAAATTTCCATGAACAAGTAGTCTCAGCAATAACCAATATGGCTGAGTCCGGAACCTATGCCTGAGTATGGAGTTTCAAAGCTAAAAATATTGCTAACGATTCAATTGTATGAAATACAAAGGTAAACGAATAAGAAGGTGTTTATTCGGTTAAAGATTATTATTGGTTACCGTTAGTTGGTGATTTCTATCACCTTAACTTTGTAAAAATGCAGGTAATAAGGATGCAGGTAAGCAATTGCTGAAGATACAACAGCCTGAGAATTGCCATCAACGGTCACTTATAAGGAGGACTAACTAAAAGTATTTTTATCTACATTCATAATATGCTCGGTGAGCCAGTTCTTCAGAAATTTGAAAACTTCCATTTTTAGCTTTTCATCCCCGATAATGCTGTTAAGTTTTAAGGCGTTTACCTTGGTTATAAGGTCCTGGTGGGCTTTCTTATGCGATAAGAGATGAGGATTTCCGGTTCGCATCATAATTTCCTCTTCTGCATTAAAATGGTACTTGGTATAAGCTAAAAGCTCTTTAAAGATTTCTTCCATTTTAAACTGTGTATCCTTTTTATTTATTCCGTCAAAAAGTTGATTTATTATCTCAATAAGTTTTTGATGTTGACTATCAATTAAATCGTTTCCAACACTCAGCGAACTTCTCCAAAGTATAAAAGGCATAAAGATTAAAATAAGATTAATAATACTAAAATAGTAATTTTGGCGAACATCATACCCGATTATGGTTAAAAAACCTATTGTGATTAGTGCTTCGCGCATGACAGACATGCCAGCCTTCTATCCTGAGGCGATCATCAGCGAAATTGAGATGCGCAAATCGAAAGGCTTTACTATTCATACGATTGTTTTGTGGACAAAGCATATCAGGTCCATTTTTAAAGAGCCATTGTTCTCATATTTAAAAGAGCAACAAAAGTCAGGTACCCAGCTCTATTTTCAGTTAACTGTTACCGGAATGGGAAGTGATGTTGTTATAGGGTATCATCAAAGAAAAGTATTTCCCGAACCTTGTGTCCCAAATATGAAAGCATCGCTTGCTCATGTGGACGATTTGATAGAATTTGCACGTAATCCCCACCGAATCCGTTTAAGAGTGGATCCTTTAATTCGTGTAAGAGATTCGCAGGGGAATTTATATGAAAATTATGATAAGTTGCCTGAAATTATTGAGCTTTTAGCTCCTAAGGCTATTAAGAATTTCACTTTTAGCTTTTTGGAGAAGGACATTTATAAAAAGGTTGATAACCGGTTCTCCCGCCAGGGTATTGAAATTATTTCTCCAGATATTTCGGAGCGGAAACTTTTTGCGGAAAATATGAATACTCTCGCTGATAACCTGAAGGTTTCCATCACGTCGTGTTCTGTACCTGGTCTGCCAACATCTGCATGTATCAATGGTCAGCTTTTAATGAATCTCCATGATCAGCACTGGCCCTTGGATTTATCTCAACCGCACAGCAGGGAATTATGTGGATGTACTAAATCCGTCGATATAGGCGGATGGCCGCCTAAGGTTTGTAATTCAGGGTGTATGTATTGTTATGCAAGGCCTAAAATACTGTAAAAGTTCGTTCTAACCGGCGGAACGAAGTGATGAGCCATTATAAAATTATCGGATTCCATACTTAAACCACTATAGACCACGTTAAATTTTGAACAGAACAAGAAAGTCTGTTCATTCTGTTTAATGGTTGAATGGTAAATATTAACATGAAGCCTAACATTTGTTGAGGTTTGCCGTATGATAAGCTCATTTACGTTATTTTGGAATATTTAGAAAAAGATGCAAAAGGATTTATTAAAACATTTTAAAGCATTTGATATTATAACTATCCTATATGCTCTTGTGTCGGGGATTATTATGCTGTTTGCGGCCTTTAAGCTCGAAAATGTTCAAACCCGGTTACTTATACGTATTGTTGTTATTTCCATTGTGGTTGTTGTTGCCTTTTTTCTCTACGGGAAGAAAAATCCAATTCTCAATGTAATCCGTAACTTTTATTTTGTTCCGGTATTGATATATTTTATCAGCGAAGGCGATTACATCAACAACATATTATTCCCCGACCTCGACAGATACATGGTGAATTTTGAACTCACACTTTTTTCAGCTCACCCGGGTGTGGTTATGTCGGACGTTCTGCACTTCAGGTGGTTCTCGGAGCTGATGTCGCTTATTTATCTTTTATACTTTGCTCTGGTGATCTTTTTTGTGGTGAGGATTTACAGCAAATATCGCGACAGGTACGATTATGTTGCTTTTGTAATCAACATGATGTTTTACATGATTTTCTTTATTTTTATGCTTTGTCCGGTTGCAGGTCCGCAGTATTACCTGGTTCCGCCCGAAAATCAGACTCCCGAAGGATTTTTCTTTCGCGACATAGCCCGCTGGATTTTTCTTAAAACCGATTTGCCGGCATCCGCCTTCCCGAGTATCAGTTCACTTTTACTCTGTTATATTGGTTACCTCACATTTGTAAATATTAAGCCTCTGTTCAAGTATGTACTTCCACTTTGCATTCTGATTTTGATAGCTTCCATTTATTTGAAATTACACTATGCTGTGGATGTAATAGCTGGTTTATTGTCGTTTCCTGCTTTTTACTGGATAAGCTCCCGAACCTATGTTTGGATCAATAATTTGCTCGGTGGCAACATACATTCCTTAGGCGACTTGTTTTATTCTATTCCCAAAGCTTACGGGAAACGCTAAAAGTAATTCAGCTTCTTTTTATTTTGAATTCCTGAGAGTGCAAAAAACGGAGGGTTTGATAAATCTTCTTTATTGTATTCCAGTTCCTTAAGGTCTGCCTGTCGGAATAAGACGCCATCAGTGCCTGCGGCAATTGCATGTCCTGCAGCCGTATCCCATTCCATTGTTCTCGAGAATCGCGGGTATATATCGGTCGTCCCTTCAGCAATCATGCAAAGTTTTAACGAGCTGCCTTTCGACACAAAAGTGACATTTTCAAAGCTTTTTTCCAGGCTGGCAATAAAGCTTTCCGTGTTCTTATCAAGGTGTGAACGGCTTGCTGCAATTTTGAGGATATTGTCAGTTTTTTGGTCGGGTCGGATTTTAATTGCTTTTTTTTCGATGGTGGCAAAAGTTGACCACTCCTGAATGTTCAGAGCTTTATAAGAACCCGTGACTTTTCCGCCCCAGTATAGCTCTCCGGTAACAGGAGCGTAAATTACCCCGAAGATGGGTTGCTTATCTTCAATTAAGGCGATATTTACCGTAAACTCACCATTACCCGAAATAAATTCCTTGGTTCCATCCATGGGATCTACAAGCCAAAGATTTTTCCATGATTTCCTGACTGAAAAATCCGGGCAGCAATGCTCTTCATCAATTACCGGAATACCTGTTTCTCTTAACATATCTGCTATGATGGCCGATGAAGTTTTATCGGCCCGCGTAACAGGACTGTCATCATCTTTTATTTCGATCTGGTAATCTTTTGACGTATAAATCTGTTTTATAGCAATACCGGCCTTAACAGAAGCTTCAACAGCAAGAATATAATGTGGGCTCAAATTCATCAATCTCTAATAAAACTTAAAAATAGGAAATCCGTAATAAAAAAACTTTTAAATTGCATTATCCTTTTAAACAATTTATGGAAGAAATAAAAAGCCTTGAACCCAAAACGGTCTGGAAATATTTCGATTTGATTACTTCAATACCGCGTCCTTCCAAACACGAGGAAAGAATAATCAGGTACCTTGTAGAGTTCGGATTGTCGCTGGGACTCCATGTGAAGCGCGATTATGTAGGTAACCTGGTTATCGTTAAAAGGGCTTCCAAAGGATACGAAAACAAAAAAAAGGTTGTTCTTCAGGCGCATGTTGACATGGTTTGCGAGAAAAACTCTGATGTGGAACACGATTTTCTTAAGGATAAAATAAAAGCTTACCGCGATGGCGAATGGGTGAAAGCCAAAGGAACCACGCTGGGAGCCGACGATGGAATTGGTATTGCTGCCATGCTGGCTTTATTGCAGGACAAGACCATACCGCATGGCCCGCTGGAATGTTTATTCACCGTAGATGAGGAAACCGGCCTTACCGGAGCCTTTGAAATGCGTCCGAAATTTATTACAGGTTCAATTTTGATCAATCTTGATTCGGAAGACGAAGGTGAGATATTTATCGGTTGCGCCGGAGGAATGGACACCTCTGCTTTTTTTAACCTGCAAACCGTTCCTGTTATGCCTGAGGCCGTTTCAGCTTTCAAAATAAAAGTATCAGGACTTCAGGGAGGCCACTCAGGTGATGATATCGAAAAGAACCGGGGCAATTCCATTAAGATTCTTACAAATTTATTGAACGAAGCAATTGCTAAGTTCCAACTCCGGCTCAGTGCTTTCGAAGGCGGAAATCTTCGGAATGCCATACCCCGTGAAGCATGGTCGCATTTTGTAGTCCCGGAAGGTAATGTTGCCGAATTTAAAAAATGGTTCGAAGCAAAGCAGACTGAGCTTTCTGATCAATTCAGCGAAAATGAACCATTATTGAAGGTTTTACTGGAAGAGAGCGCAGTTCCTGAATTTCTTCTCGATGAAGATCTTCAGAACAGGCTTCTTTGTTCTTTGGAGACCTGCCCTCATGGCATTATTGCCTGGAGCAAGGATATGCCTAACCTTGTAGAGACTTCTACAAATTTGGCATCAGTTAAATTTACCGACGACAACAGAATTACCATAGCAACCAGTCAGCGGAGCTCCGTTGATGCTCAGAAGAAAGCAATTGCAACGAAAGTCGCCAATACATTTTTGGGTTGCAAAGCCGATATTAAACAGGGCAACGGATACCCGGGCTGGAAACCCGATCCCGAATCGGAAATTTTGAAGATATCGGTTCAGGCTTACCGTGAATTATTTAAGGAATATCCTAAAGTGAAAGCCATTCATGCCGGTTTGGAATGCGGGCTTTTTCTTGAGAAATACCCCAATCTGGATATGATTTCCATAGGACCAACGATTAAGGGTGCTCACTCTCCCGATGAACGATTGAATATTTATACCGTTGAAAAATTCTGGAATTTTCTGCTGGAAATTTTGAAGAATGTACCGGAGAAATAAGTTAGATTCCTGAAAAAGAGTCAACGGACAACAGATCAATACTCGCCTCAATTCAAAGATACTGGCTTTTAGCTGTGGTTTGTGGTCTGTTGTCTGTGGACTTATTTTTATCTACTCGTCCAAAAGTTCAAAGTCGCTCTTTGTAATTCCGCACACGGGGCACTGCCAGTCATCGGGAATATCTTCAAAAGCTGTTCCAGGTGCTATTCCGCTGTCGGGATCACCTTCAACCGGATCGTATATATAGCCGCAAACGATACACTTGTATTTTTTCATCATATAAAAATTTTAAGATTAAGGAATGATGGAACCGCACATGTAGCAATTATTATACCTCTGTATTTATTGTTTACGGAACATGTGGGTTTCATAATGGAAATTTATAACAGTTTTTATTTCTTGAAAATTGAACGCAGAGATAACACCAAATGTTTAATCCAAATATTTTACCTGCTTTCGAAAATACTCATTTCAATATACAGAAACAATATGGAGCTAATTTAAAAAAGGATTAAATTTGAATAAAAATCCATGTCAATGAAAAAATTTCTCTTTTTTGCTGCATTCGTTTATTGCTGCTCAATTGTTTATGCCCAGACTCCAAAAGAAGCACGCGATCTCAATCTGAAAACAAAAACCACCTGGGTAACCGAGAAAAAGGGCAAAAAGGAAGTAAGCTATAAAAAGCTGGAACTTAGATTCGATAAGGATGGAAGTCTTATTCAGGAAGTAGAATTTAATGTCAAAGGTGATGTTATCCGGAATATTTCTTACCAGTATCAGGATAAAAGAAAAGTTGGTGAGATTTATTTCGACAAGGAAGGTAAAATTACAAAACGTGTTGAATATGTCCTGAATAAAAAAGCTGTGAGTGAAATACGGGTTTATGATGCCAATAATATCCTCATCCGTAAAGAGCAGTTTATTTATGAACAGCAGGACTAGTGCAATTTTTTTTATCCGTTTGAACAACGATTATCATTTATTGTATAATAGTAGTAACATTTAAATTTTATAAAAAAATGGCAGTTTTAGTAGGAAAAAAAGCACCTTCGTTTAAAGCTAAGGCAGTAGTAAATGGTGGTGAAATAGTTGAAAACTTTTCATTGGGTCAGTATTTGGGTAAGAAATCTGTAATCTTCTATTTCTATCCGGCTGATTTTACTTTTGTTTGCCCAACTGAAATCATTGCATTTCAGGATAAAATAGCTGAATTTGAAAAAAGAAATGTAGCCATTGTAGGTTGCTCTGTTGATTCTGAATTTGCACACTGGAAATGGCTTCAGACCGAACGTAAGGACGGCGGGATTAAAGGCGTAAAATATCCTTTGGTTGCCGATAGTTCCAAAACTATCTCCGAAAACTATGATGTACTGGCTGGCTCTTACGATTACAACGAAGACGGAGAGGCTACCTTTACAGGAGCTCCTGTGGCTTACCGTGGCCTTTTCCTTATCGATAAACAAGGTATTGTGCGCCACCAGGTGGTTAACGATTTACCCATCGGCCGTAGCATCGAAGAAGCTCTGCGTGTTGTGGATGCACTTCAGTTCTTCGAAGAAAATGGTGAGGTTTGCCCTGCCGACTGGCACAAGGGCGACAAAGGACTGAAGGCTACCCAGGAAGGCATTGCAGAATATTTGTCTGCCAAGTAGTAATAGATCACAGTCCACGGTCCTCAGTCCTCAGACGACAGCCAACAGCCCAAGCAATATTGGCCATCGACTATCGACTATAGGCTCTTTTGTATTTGTCTGTGGACCGTGGACTGTCGTCCGTCGACTTACTGTTCCAAAATTGTTCATAACATTTCGTTTAAGGTTGACTTTAAAAGGTCAACCTTTTTTATTTTTATATATTCGATCCAATAAAAAAATGATTGGATTCTTCGCTTTGCTCAGAATGACAGGCTTATGGTTTGTAAAGGTGGAGGGTGTTGGTAGGCGGCTTCGCCGCCTACCAACCCCACTCCACACTAAATCTAAGCCATTGATTGTCATTTCGAATGAAATGAGAAATCCATTTAATAAATCGTTTAGCCAGGAAACACTGATTTTATACATATTTATCTCTCATGCTCGATTCTCTAAAACAATACATCCACGATAAAAGCCTTTTCGCTGCCGACGATAAAATTCTGCTTACAGTAAGCGGCGGAATCGACTCTATGGTGATGCTGCATTTATTTAGGCAACTGGAAGTGCAATTTGGTGTTGCTCATTGCAATTTTCAACTCCGTGGACGGGAATCGGACGAGGATGCACAATTTGTAAAAACCTCGGTTGAGATGCTGGGCATTCCATTTTTCCAGGCCCGGTTCGAAACCACAACCTATGCAGAGGAAAATAAACTGTCAATTCAGATGGCTGCACGCGAATTGCGCTACACGTGGTTCGAGAACATACGCAAAGCACATGGATATAACAGCATCGCAACAGCCCACAATGCCGACGATTCGGTTGAAACATTCTTCATTAACCTGAGCCGTGGTTGCGGATTAGATGGCCTGACGGGTATAAAACCAAAATCGGGAAATATCATCCGGCCGTTGCTTTTTGCGCCGCGTGAAGTGATTTCGGCATATGCCAGAAGAAAAGGGGTGAGTTACCGGGAGGATTCGAGCAATGCTTCGGATAAATACCTGAGAAATTACATCCGCCATAATGTTCTTCCGGTGCTGGACGAGGCGCAGAGTAATTTCCGGAAGGGAATTCATACCACCATTCAAAATCTTATCAGCGATCATCATCTTTATAATCACCTGCTGAACAAATTAAAAGCCGATATTGTAAAAACTCAGGACAATAATCTGTACATCAATATTGAAAGTCTGCAGGAATTGCCCGAAGTAACAGGCTTTTTATGGGAAGTACTTAGTCCTTTTTCGTTTAACCGCGATACCTGCTTCGAAATTGCTTCACAGTTGGACGGGCAGCCCGGAAAAGTATTTTTAAGTCCTACTCACCGGCTGATCAAGGACAGGTCGCATCTTATCGTCACGAAACTCCAAAAGAACGAGCACCAGCAGTTTTATCTGGATCCGGATAATGTACCACAGGGATTGCCTTTTAAGGTAGACATGACAATAGAAGATTGTAACGGCGAGCTCCCAATTAGCCGTGATTCCGATATTGCCATGATTGATTTTAATTTATTGCAATGGCCGTTAGTTCTTAGGAAATGGCGTGCAGGCGATTATTTTGCTCCCCTGGGCATGGAGAATCTGAAAAAAATTAGCGATTTTTTGATCGATCAGAAACTTTCGCTCTTTGACAAGGAAAATACATGGGTAATGGAATCGGGTAGCCGCATTTGCTGGGTGGTAGGGCTCAGAATCGATCACCGGTTCAGAATCAGGGAGACTACCAGAAAAGTATTAAAAATAGCTATTCTCAGGCACGCGGAAGAGTAACTGTAAATGTGCTTCCCTTTCCTTCTTCACTCTCAACCGAAATATCACCATTGTTTTTAGCAACAAATTCGGCACAAAGAATCAATCCCAAACCTGTGCCCGATTCTTTTTCAGTTCCTTTGGTGGAAAATGCCTTGTCAATTTTGAAGAGATTTGGTAATCGGGCAGGAGGAATTCCAACTCCGTTATCCATCACACTTACTCTTACATGGTTTTCTTCGTTTCTGCCCTGAATGGTAATTTTGCCAGTTCGTGGAGTGTATTTGACAGCATTGGATATCAGATTCCTGACGATGGTATGAACCATATCAATATCAGCAAAAACCATCATCGAATCATAATCTTTTATTAATTCAATTTCTTTGAGCTTATGGTTGCTGATGGAGATACTCTCGTCGAGAACGGTTTTCAAATCGAATTTTACCGGCTTAATCGGAATGTTATTGGTTTGTGTTCTGGCCCACGAGAGAAGATTATCGAGCAGCTTATAAGTTTTTTCAGAAGAGTTGTGAATGGTTTGATACATCTTTAACTTTTCATCTTCGGAGTAGTTCTTATGATTGGAAAGCAGTAACTCAGCAAATCCAACCAATACAGATACGGGATTCTTTAAATCGTGAGAAATAATTGAGAAAAACTTGTTTTTGGTGGCCACCTGCTTTTCGAGTTCCTGATTGGATGCTTTTATTTTTTCCTCGCTTATTTTTAACTCGTTGAAGAAGGTTTCGATAGGTCGGGTAAATCCACTTTCGATATTGGCTTTATAAATCATGTAAAACGAGAGTACCTTAAAAATATGGCCTATTTTATTGATGTAATCGTAATTGGCAATATATAAAGTAAAACAGAATTCGCTAACAATGGTGAGAATAATGGAAGCAGTAATCAGTGTATAGGTTTCCTCTCTGAAGTGTTTTTTATTTTTGAATAATACAATAAAGGCAATAATTAAAATACTGATTATTACATATTCACTGTAAATTTTGAAGGGAGTTTGTCCCACCCCTTCAATAAAACAGGTTGGAAAAATTTCAAAATAGAGAATAGAAAGAATGATGGATGTGGTTATAATGCTATAAGTGATCAGCAGGTTTTTGATCTTTATTTTGTAGCGGTTGGATACAAAAATAAAACCTGTGAGCAGAACGATACTCTCAAAAAAGCGTGTTGCAATCCAGAACTGGTTGGCGTAAAACAAGGGCGACTGGATAATATTCATCCCCTTGTAGGTTAAAGTGTGCAATAAATCCAGCACTCCTATGAATCCCGCCGCTATACCTACAAAAACGAGATAGCTGTTGTTCAGAAATCTGCGCGCATTCCACGTGATTGAAAAAAGGACAAACATGATCACAATGGAAAACAACTCAACGATCACATGAAAAAACAGATAATTATTTACCATCAGGTCGAAACCCAGAATGAGTATGGTTAGGGCTACAATCTCGAGATAAATCTTTTTCTTAGTATTATCCATCAGTTCAGTTTAGCGTCATATATTATAACAATCAACAGCGACAATACATGGTTTATAGCGTCTAAAATAGATATTATTCTCAAAAAAAGCTACCCCTAAAGTTACACTTAACCTAATTTTAACTACCCGATATTTTTCCTGAGTTCACCAAAGAAGCTGTGCAATGCTTCGGTATCCTTGTTTTGGATCATTTCTATCAGGTGTTCAAGTTTGTCTTTTATATTCTCGATCTGGGGCAGGGTATAGGGGTTAAAAAGAATTTCGGAAAGCAGGTAGTCATTTTCCGAGAGCAATCCCTGTGCTATGGCATAATGTTTTTTGAATGTTGTTCCGGGCGCTTCCTGTTTTTTCATGCAAGATGCAAAAACCAGTGTCGAAGAAAATGGAATGGATAATGAGTAAGCTATGGTTTGGTCGTGTTCCTCGAATGTATAGTCGTAAATGCTTAACTGCATCGAGCTGTAAAATTTCCTGAAAAATTCCTTACCTTCTTCATCACCTTCCTTAATGATAATCGCACTCTGACTGCTCAAATCCTTAAGTTTGGCAAAAGTAGGACCAAACATGGGGTGCGTGGAAACATACCGCATCCCTTTCTCTTTGTAATAAAGTGGTAATCCGTTTTTTACGGAAGTGATATCCGACAGAATGCAAGTGGATGGCAAATAAGGAATGATGGCGTCAAAGGCTGCAACTGTATACTGAAGGCTGACAGCGTTAATCACCAGTTCGGGCTTGAAAGCCTGTATGGCATCGTATGAGACAAACCTGTGGGTTTGAAAAAAGTATTTTAATTTGTTTTTATCGGGATCGTAAACGCCAACTTCGTGGTCGAGACATAGTGTTTCTACAAACCACGAACCCATATTACCTGCGCCTAAAACTAAAATTTTCATATCGAAAGTAAAAAGAATGAAGGATGAAATATGAATTAAAAAGTATAAAGTAAAATTAACGGCTGCAAAGAAAGGTATTTTACTTGTTACTTCTTACTCCATACGCCGTACTATTTTTGCCATTTTTTATTTACAAGTGTCAAATCGGCGAGTACGATTGCTGTTGCAGCTTCAAGTACCGGAGGTACGCGCAAGGCAATGCAGGTATCGTGACGGCCTTCCACTTCAAAGTCGATGATCTCGCCGGTTTTAAAGTTAAGCGTTTGCTGCACTGCCGACGTAGATGATGTGGGTTTAACAGCCACTCTGAAAACTATATCGTTACCGTTCGAAATGCCACCGTTTATTCCTCCGGCATAGTTGGTTTCCGTTTTCCCGGTTTTCTCAACAAACCAGTCGTTATGCTCGCTGCCCCGCATTTTTGCAGCCCCGAAACCGGAGCCGAACTCAATTCCTTTGATTGCAGGAATTGAAAAAACCATGTGACTCAGCACTGCTTCCACCGAATCGAAAAACGGTTCGCCTAACCCGATAGGCATGCCGGTAGCGGTACATTCCAGAATTCCGCCGATGGAATCGCGGCGTTCCACAGCTTCATCTATGGCTTTTTCGATGTCGGTGCTACCGCCAACTTCCAATATTTTAGAGCTTACCTGTATAGGGGCTATTATTTTCCGGGCTACAACTCCGGCAACCACCAGTCCTAAAGTAAGTCGTCCTGAAAAATGACCACCACCACGGTAATCATCAAATCCCTGATATTTGTTCATTGATACAAAATCGGCATGGCCGGGGCGGGGTATATCGCGGAATTTGGAATAATCGTGCGAACGGGTATTCGTGTTTTCGAAAAGAATGGTGAGCGGGGCACCGGTGGTAAAATCGTTAAAAACGCCGCTCATAATTTTGGGCTGGTCAGCTTCCTGGCGCGGAGTGGTTCCTTTGGCGCCGCTTTTACGCCTTGCCAGTTGTTCTGCAAAGTCTTCCAATTTCAGCGGAATTCCCGGCGGACAACCATCAATTACCACGCCTACCGAAACTCCGTGCGATTCACCAAATATGCTGACTCTGAATAATTTTCCGAAACTGTTCATAAACTAAATGCTACAATTGTTGAAATAACTGTTAAACCTTTCCTGCGAACAGAAAGGTTGAGAAGAAATGACTGTGCGTTCTGTTTTCACTCCGGCGCTTCGGCTATGCTCGACGCCCTAAGCGAAAGCCAGCCTACTCCTCAATATCCATTAACTGGTAAATTTTCTCCATTTTTTCAAGGGTGAGTTGTCCCGGTGCTGTTGCAAAAGATTCGTCCTGTGCAGCGAAAGTAAACTCGGCTCCGAGAAATGGAGCTGCAACGCGCGAAATCATACCTTCCCTGCCCATGCAAAAAGCAATGATATCTTTGTGATGCGCATACAAACTCATAATCCGGGCACTATCCTCAGTCGATTTTGCCATGGTGGCAATTTTGACAATGTCGGCTCCCATGATGCGTGCGTTTTTGATAACTTCGTCGAGTTCCTCTACCGAAGGTGTTTTTTCGTAATTGTGATAGGAAATTATGAGTTTTACTCCTTTGTCCTCGGCAAGAGTTTTTATTTTGTTAAGAAAGTGCGGTTCCGACTCAATTTCAACATCAACATACTGGGCTCCAAACTGAATAGCATGGGTTAACATGCTTATTCTTTCTTCGTCGATGTATTTTCCTTGGCGGCATGTTGCTACCAGTGCACAAGGTTCCGAGAAAAGGAGTTTAACTTCGTCTTCGGTAAGGTCCATCAGATCCATACGGATCTCGGCACATTCAACTTTTAATAAAGATTCAACACAGCGGTTGAAACCAATATTTCCAAGGCTAACACAAATCATTGACAATTTCCTCCATTCTGTTAAGTGGCACTTTCTGAACTAAAGCATTACCCAATTCATTTAAAAGAACCAGATTAATTGAATCACCTTCTCTTTTCTTATCTTTTAATAAAGTATTATATACTAAAGATTTATCAAGATCAAATTTAACAGGTAACCTGTATTTTTCAATTAAACTTTTTAAACGTTGGGCATCTTCAGTTTTTAATAGTCCCATTTTAACCGATGCCTGCGAAGCCAGCACCATTCCTATGGCTACAGCTTCGCCATGGGTCAAGCCCATGTAAAGTTCTATTGAATGTGCAAAGGTATGTCCAAAATTTAAAATACGGCGCTCTCCCGACTCTTTTTCATCAATTTGTACAACATTCGCCTTAATTTTTACCGACTCATAAATAAGCTTTCGCAGAACAGCAGGGTTGTTCTTCATCGCTTCCTCCGCGTTTTCTTCGAGGTAACGGAATAAAGCCGCGTCGCGAATTGCCCCAGCTTTTATAATCTCAGCAAAACCGGAAATAAATTCGCGGGGTGGGAGAGAGGAGAGCAGCCCGGGATCGCAGATAACAAATGTAGGCTGCGCAAAAACGCCTATCATGTTCTTAAATTCGCCGAAATTAACTCCGTTTTTGCCGCCCACACTGGCATCCACCTGCGAGAGCAGGGTTGTGGAAATAAAGCCAAACGACAATCCCCGCATATAAATGCTGGCAGCAAAGCCGGTGATGTCGGTAACAATTCCACCGCCGATGCCCATCACAAACCACGAGCGATCCACGTTTAATTTCAGGAACTCGTTAAAAATGAGTTCCAGGGTTTGCATGGTTTTGTGCTTTTCGCCTTCTCCAATGATAATTGCAGGTGTTTCGGCGAACAGATCGGGATAGAGTCGTGCAATTGTGCTATCGGTGATAGCAACAGCTTTCTTTCCGGCAGGAATATAATTTCTAAAGTTCCTGAAGGAGTCGTTGAAGATGACGCGCGAAGTTCCCGAAGAAACGTGTATAACTATATCTTCCATTAAGAATGCGATTTAGAAGGCTCTTCTGCAAGATTTTCGTTCATAATCTTCGTTTGGTGGTTGATAGATTCCTGGTGGATAGCCGAGAAAATCTTTTCAACAAAGTCGTTACTCAACCCCTTGAGATTACCCATGGTAGTGCGCTTTTTCAGAATGGCATCCCATCGGCCGGTTTGAAGAATGGTGATGTTGTGATCTTTTTTGAACTTACCAATCTGTTCGGCTACCTGCATACGCTTTTCGAACACATCGAGAATCTCGTCATCGAATTTATCGATCTGGGCACGAAGTTCTTCAAGGGTAAAGGCATCTTTATTGTCAACACCTTCGTGACGGAGTACCAGGCGATTCAGAATGCAGCCCAGATTGTTGGGTGTAACCTGCTGTTTGGCATCGCTCCAGGCCTCGTCGGGATTGCAGTGCGATTCGATGATCAAACCATCGAAGTTTAAGTCCATGGCACGTTGCGAAATATCCTGGATCAAATCGCGACGACCGGCAATGTGGCTGGGATCGATGATAATCGGTAAGTTCGGGATACGGCGACGCAGCTCAATAGGAATCTGCCAGTGCGGATTGTTCCGGTAAAGCGATTTGTCGTACGAGGAGAAACCGCGGTGAATAGCTCCGATGCGGGTGATACCGGCATCGTTGATGCGCTCCAGGGCACCGATCCAAAGTTCGATATCGGGGTTTACCGGGTTTTTAATCAAAACCGGAATATCCATTCCCCTTAAAGTGTCGGCAATTTCCTGAACAGCAAAAGGATTAGCTGTTGTACGTGCTCCGATCCAGAGAATATCCACACCGAATTTGAGCGCTTCGTAAACATGTTTTACATTGGCCACTTCGGTAGCGGTGTACATTCCGGTTTCTTCCTTCACCTTTTTTAACCAGGGAAGACCTTTGGATCCAACACCTTCGAAGGCATTGGGGCGGGTACGGGGTTTCCAGATACCGGCACGGTAAATTTTTACACCTTGTTTGGCGAGTTCAAAAGCGGTGTCCATTACCTGTTTTTCGGATTCAGCACTGCAAGGACCGGCAATTACCAGTGGTCGCTCAGGACTAACTCCCGGCAGGTTTATTGGCTCAATAGTTAAATTTATGCTCATATAATAGTTTATTTATTTGCTGTTAAATGGTTATTTGTTCTCGTTCTTTTTCCTGATTCCCTGAACCTCACCCCCGCCCCCCTCTCCTTCAAGGAGAGGAGAGAAGAGAGTGCCTGTATTCAAAGTCCTTCTCCTTGAGGAGAAGGATTAGGATGAGGTAAATGTATGTGCTTCATGATTATTATTTCTTTATACTTGTGTCTTACGACTTACTACTACATCACCGATATTCCCTTGTGATATTCCCCCAGGTTACCAAAGCCACTGGTGAATGGTCGTGCAGCTTCCAACGAATGCTGCAGCATTTTATAATCGTTGAATTCAACATCGATATAGAATTCATATTCCCATTCCTTGCCTATGATAGGCAGACTTTGAATTTTGGTAAGGTTGATATTGAAGTATGAGAAGATGGAGAGTACTTTGGCGAGGCTGCCGATTTCGTGAGAGAGGGCGAAATATAACGAAGCTTTGTTAACGGGTTCATCTGAGGTGAGTTCTTCGTTTCGGTCGCCCAGGATAAGGAAGCGCGTGTAATTGGCTTTGTTATCCTCGATGCTGGCGTTTAAAATTTTCAGGCCATATTTATCGGCAGCCAGGGCGCTCGAAATAGCTCCGACATTTTTAAGTTTTTTGTCGGATATTGCTTTGGCGCTGAGGGCCGTATCGATACTTTCGATGAGTTTGATGTGCGGGTATTTCTCAAAAAACTTCTGACATTGCAGGATGGCCATCGGATGCGAATAAACTTCCTGCACATCCTCAATTTTAACTCCCGGCATCACCACCAGATTCTGAATAATTCTCAGGTAAACTTCCCCCAGAATTTTCATTTTCGACTCCCTGAGCAACGCATAGTTGGGGATAATGCTGCCGGCAACCGAGTTTTCGATAGCCATGATGCCATTATCGGCTTTGCGCAGTTTAAGCGATTTAAATAAATCCTTGAACGTATTGCTGGGCACAATTTCGACGTTGTCTTTTCCAAAATACTGCAGGGCAGCAATTTCGTGAAATGCGCCATATCCACCCTGGATGGCTACTCGCTTAACACCTGTTTTCGGTTTCGTTTTTGAATCTTCCATATATACAAAAAAAAATCCCGAAATTTCTTTCGGGATATATCTGATTTTAGTTTAGTGCAAAATTAGCATCAGTCCCGAAAGAAGTTCCGAAAGTAAAAAAAGAAATAAAACCAAAAACCTACATAGTTATTGGCTATTCTTTCGAAAACTGCGATATGGGACTGTGTTTTGTTCATTCTGTTATTAAAAGTGTTTTTGTAAAAACAGTGCAATGATAAGAATGTTTTTTGAATCCACAAAATAAAAATGATTTTTATCAGGAATTCGAGGGTTAGGTGTCAGTAACCATTTTTATAAATACCTCTGGAATTGTTTTATTGATACCATCGTTATGACTTGCGGCTTTTTTTGCATAACTTTATAGAAATGCAAAAAAAAAGTCTGATATGGATAACCCCACTAGGACCCGGGAAGAACTTATTGAAGAGTTACAGGATCTGCAGAAAGCGCATAATTCCTTAAATGCAACATACGAATCGGATTTACTAGCCCATAAGCTTACCGAAGATGCATTGCGTGCAAGCGAAGAACGTTTCCAGCTTTTATTCAACAAGGCGCCACTTGGCTATCAGTCGCTTGATTTTGACGGAAATTTTATTGAAGTAAACCAACAATGGCTCGATACTCTTGGATACGAGCGTGAAGACGTTATTGGTAAATGGTTTGGCGACTTCCTTACACCCGCTTTTCAGGATGGGTTCCGCAACCGGTTTCCTGTTTTTAAGGCGCAGGGGCATATCCACAGCGAATTTGAAATGGTGCATAAAAACGGGACGGTTTTATTTATCGCTTTTGATGGCCGGATAGGATATGATTTAAACGGAGAGTTTAAACAAACACATTGCATTTTACAGGACATTACCGAGCGCAAAAAGGCAGAGCAGGAACTCAAACGTATTGAATGGTTACTGACCAGCCGTCCTCAGGTGCCCGAAGCACAGAAACAAGCCTACATTGCGCCATACGGCGACCTTGTTAAACTCAACACCTGCAGGCTCATTCTCGATTCTGTGGGCGAGCCAATTCTGAACGATATAGTAAGCGACTATCTCAATCTGCTCGATACTTCCTCGGCGATATATGAAAAGAACGGCGATTACGCATTGGGTATCTTTTCCTCCGGGTGGTGCCGCTTTATGGATGCTGCTTCGCGTGCAATCTGCGACACTGACGATAACCGCGAAGCCCTGGACTGTGGACTGTGGCATTGTCACGAGTCGTGCTGGACGCGGGCATCGAAGACGGCTATTAAAACGGGACAGCCGGCTGACATTGAATGTATGGGCGGTATTCGACTTTATGCCGCACCAATTCGAGTTGGTGATGAGATTGTTGGTGCAATTAATTTTGGATATGGCGAACCGCCTCGTGATGAAAAAAAACTTCGGGAACTGGCAACCACTTACAAGGTTAGTTACGAAGAGTTGCTCGACCATGCCATGCAGTACGAATCGCGGCCACCTTATATTGTCGATTTGGCCAAACAGCGACTAATGGCTTCAGCGCGAATGATTGGCGAAATCATCAAGCGCAAACAGGCCGAAGAAGCTTTGCGTAAAAGCGAGGAGATGATGTTCAGTTCGCAATCTGTGGCACATATATGTTCCTATTCAACAAATTTGAATGTTAATGAGTTAGATAAAAGTGTATGGGTGTGTTCGCCCGAATTCTACCGGATATTCGGCATCGACGAAACTTACCCTCATACAATTGCCGGTTGGACAGGCTTTATCCATCCGGACCACCGCGAAGAAATGGCTGCTTACCATGAATATGTTATTAAGAACAGGATTTCTTTCAACCATGAATATAAAATAATCCGCGTTAACGATGGAGCGGAGCGATGGGTTCATGGTACCGGCGAACTTGTATACGATGCGCAGGGGAAGCCCGTAAGGATGTATGGGGCAATACAGGACATTACCGAACGAAAGTTAGCTGAAGATGCCTTACAAAAGAGTGAGGCAATCAAAAATAAAATGGTTTCGAATATTGGCGATGTTATAGTTATTATTGATAAAGACGGTTTTAACAGATATAAAAGCCCAAATAGTGAAAAATGGTTTGGCTGGAAACCCGAAGAAGTTGTAGGCAACTCCACCTGGGACAATGTACATCCCGACGATCTGGAGGCCAGTCAGAAATTTCTTCAGTCACTTGTTGGCGAAGCTAACGCCTGTGGTACTACTGAATTACGGTATCGAAAAAAGGACGGAAGTTATTGTCCTATCGAAATTACTGTGGCAAATTTATTACACGACCCTAACATTCAGGGATTTTTAGGGAACTACCACAATATTTCGGAAAGAAAAAAAATAGAGCAGGAATTAATTTTAGCCAAAGAGAAAGCCGAAGAGAACGAAGAAAAATTTAGAAGTATAGTTAAATCGTCGCCTTCGGCTATTTATTTATATCATCTTGAAAATGATGATCGTTTGGTTTTGATTGATGCTAACCCTTCGGCAGAGAGAATTACCGGCATTTCGCATCAAGCTTTGATTGGGAAGACCTTAGAAGAAGCATTTCCAAATCTTGTGCATACGGAAGTGCCTGAGATGTACCGAAAAATTGCACGGAGGCAAATTGATAATCAGTCCTTTGAAATGCCATATAATGATGGGAGATTTACAGGTTATTACAGTGTAAAAGTATATGCAACCCAAACCAATTCAATAGCAGTTGATTTTATCGATATTTCGGGAAAGAAGAAACTAGAATTAGACTTGATTGCTGCAAAAGATAAAGCCGAAGAAAGCGAAAAAAATATCAGGAAACACAAAGCAGAGATAGAATTTCACAGCGAACGCCTGGAAAGCTTATTACGTATTTCGCAATACAATACAAATTCCATTCAGGAATTATTGGATTTTGCTCTTAGCGAAGCTATTAATCTTACTGCAAGTAAAATAGGTTACATTTATTTTTATAATGAAGAAAAGAGTAAATTTATTCTAAACACATGGTCGAAAGATGTGATGAAAGAATGCGGTGTTATAAATCCACAAACTAATTATGATTTAGATAAAACCGGGTGTTGGGGCGAAGCTGTAAGGCAACGGAAACCTGTTGTAATAAATGATTATCAAGCCGAAAATCCCCATAAAAAGGGATTGCCCGAAGGTCATGTTCGATTATCTAAATTTCTTACAATTCCTGTAATTTTTGAAAATAAAATTGTAGCAGTCGCCGGATTGGCAAATAAAGAAACCGACTACAACAATGATGATGTTCGCCAGTTAACTCTATTAATGGACAATGTCTGGAAAATTTCAGAACGAATTCAATTGATTGAAAATTTAAAGGTTGCCAAAGAAAAAGCCGAAGAAAGCGACCGCCTGAAAACAGCTTTCCTTCAAAACATGAGTCACGAGATACGGACCCCCATGAATGCTATTATGGGATTTTCGGAGTTGCTGGTTAAAAACTATAACAACAAACCTAAACTCGAGAAATTTTCTGAAATCATAAACAGGCGTTGTAACGACTTGCTTGATATAATAAACGACATTCTTGATATCGCCAAAATTGAATCGGGTCAGTTAACTGTAATTCAGGAAGAGTGCAATCTGAATGTTTTATTTGATGAACTCAAAACCTTCTTTACGGAACATCAGAAACGAATTGGCAAGCAACATATAGCATTCAATCTTCATGCCTTTTGTGAACCTTCTGATACCCTGGTTGTGACCGATAAAGTTAAACTGAAACAAATATTTATCAACCTTATTAGCAATGCTTTTAAGTTTACTGAAACCGGCAAAATAGAAGGTGGTTGCAAATTCGATGAAAATAAAAACCTTCTGTTTTTTGTTTCCGATACAGGCATTGGTATCCCATCAGATAAACAACAACTTATTTTTGAACGTTTCGCTCAGGTTGAGCATAGCTCAAACCGGTTATATGGAGGCACTGGTTTGGGATTGTCCATCGTAAAAGGGTTGGTAAATTTATTAGGCGGCGAAATGTTTCTCGAATCTGAAATTGGTAAAGGCAGTATCTTTTCTTTTGTCATTCCGTATATAAAGTCGTATGAAATACAACCTGAAACCATGGTTTCAGACGAGAGGCAAGATTACAGCTTTGGTAATAAAACTATTCTTATTGTTGAAGATGACATCTATAATGCCGAGTATCTAAATGAAATACTTAGCGATAAAGGATTGACGATTTTAAATACCATTTATGGCAGAGAATCGGTTGAAATTGCAACCAACCAAGCTGTTGATCTGGTGTTAATGGATATTCGATTGCCCGATATGGATGGTTACGAGGCCACACGCCAAATAAAAAAGCAAAGGCCACATCTTAAAATTATCGCTCAAACTGCTTATGCCTCGCAGGATGAAGCAATCAAAGCGATAGAATCGGGTTGTGTTGATTATATTAGTAAACCTGCAAAACAAGAGTTACTATTCGAAATGATTAATAAACATTTAGTATAATTGTAAAAGAGACTACTTACTTTGGTATTGAAAATAAGGCACAAAAGTTCAGGAGGGTGCTCTGCAGTCCTAAGTAAACAACCTCTTTTCTGGCCTTTGATCAAAGTTAGCTAATGAACGTGGGATGGGAGTGAAAGAAACAAATATGACAATGAATTTTAATAAAATTACATTGTCTTTTTCAGGTGTGGATGAATGTCTTTTTAGGAAAAAATACTTTGATGATTCTATTATCCTGTTTAGGATCGCATTTGTTATCGTTACAATACTTTACGGTGCGTTTGGTTACCTCGATTCGCGGGTGATTCCCGAATATGCCGATACATTTCATGCTATCCGCTTTTTATTTGTGGTTCCGATACTCATAACCGTATTGCTTTTATCATTCACCCCAATATTTCAGAAGGTCTGGCAGGTGTTGCTGCTCATCAGCTCTACTGCGGGCGGCATCGGAATCAGCATTATGACCATGTTAGCACCTGAAAATTATGCCTATTATGCCGGAATGATGCTTGTGTTTTCTGCAGGTTACTTTTTTATCCGGCTCCGTTTCTTTCTGGCCACAATTGCAGGTTGGTCAATACTCCTGATATACAACCTTGGAGCCGTTTTTTATGCACATACGCCTGACGAATTACTTCTTATTAATAATTTCTTTTTCATCAGCGCAAATCTCATTGGGATGTTTGCTGCCTATAACATCGAGTATTATAGTCGACGCAATTTTTTCCTGAGTCAGCGACTTGACTATGAGAAATTACTTGTACTGGATGCTAACAAAAACCTGGAAAGAACGGTTGAAGAACGGACCAAAGAGCTTTTGAAAGCCAAAGAACAGGCCGAAGAAAGTGACCGGCTTAAAACTGCGTTCCTTCAGAACATGAGTCACGAGATACGCACTCCCATGAACGCTATCATGGGATTTTCGGAATTGCTGGTTAAAAACTATAACAACAAACCCAAACTCGAAAAATTTTCGGAAATCATAAACCAGCGCTGTTACGATTTGCTTGATATTATAAACGACGTTCTTGATATCGCCAAGATTGAATCGGGGCAGTTAACTGTAATTGAGGAAGAGTGCAATCTGAATGTTTTATTTGATGAACTTAAAGCCTTCTTTACGGAACACCAGAAACGAATTGGTAAGCAGCACATAATATTCAATCTTCAGGCTTTTTGTGAACCTTCGGATACCATTGTTGTGACCGATAAAGTTAAATTGAAACAGATATTTATCAATCTTATAAGCAATGCTTTTAAGTTTACCGAAAGCGGGAAAATAGAAGGAGGGTGCAAGTTCGATGAAAACAGGAACCTCCTTTTTTTTGTTGCCGATACAGGTATTGGTATCCCAGCCGATAAACAACAACTTATTTTTGAACGTTTTGCCCAGGTTGAGCATGGTTCAAACAGGTCATACGGAGGCACAGGGTTGGGATTGTCAATAGTAAAAGGTTTGGTGAATTTATTAGGCGGCGAAATGTTTCTCGAATCCGAAATCGGCAGAGGCAGTAAATTTTCTTTTGTCATACCGCATAAAAAATATCTTTAAAAGAAGAATATCCTTTAACAACGTTATTGTAAAACTTTAAAAACAGGAGGAGCTTTCAAAAGTATTGCTTTTGCTATTTCATTGTTTTTATCCATTCATTTGCTTTTCTCAAATTAGCGCCTTAACTTTCATCTGCTTAATACTCTAAGCAAAATAAAAAATAGGCTGATCATCTTTTTTTGTTATTAAAAACCGGAGTACTAAATTATTTCCGGCATCGTATCGGTTTAGCCCAAGCAGGTTATATAAACAACCTCTGTCCGGATTATTAAGCATTCTTTCATGAATGTCAGATCAATGCAACTCAGGCATCTGCAAGATTAAATTGATTTCCATAATACAAAGCAATATGAAAAAACTATTCTTTTTTGTCCTGCTTCTAACAACATCATTAAGCGTTGTTTATGCCCAAACTGATTCCATCACTACCTACCAAAAAAAGTCGTACATGATTCCGGTGAGAGACGGTATTAAGCTTTTTACCGTTGTTATTGCTCCTGTGCAGAATATCAAACCTTATCCTGTTTTATTGCTACGTACCCCATACGGTGTTAATATCGGTATCCCCGACGATTCTGCAATATCCGTAAACCGAATGGGCAATTTAAAGCCAATGGCGAAAGAAGGTTACATTTTTGTCTTTCAGGATATCCGTGGCAAATTTAAAAGCCAGGGTACTTTTGAAATGACCCGTCCCTTATATCATTTAATTGATAAAACCAAAACCGATGAAAGTACTGATGCTAATGATGCAATTGATTGGCTCGTAAAAAATATTCCAAACAACAATGGCTGTGTTGGCATTTCTGGTATTTCCTATCCTGGTTTTTTGGCCCTGGATGCTTCGGTTGATCCACACCCGGCACTCAAAGCATGTTCACCCCAGGCAGCACCGGCTGATATGTTTCTGGGAGACGACTTTCACCACAACGGAGCATTTCGTTTAAGCTATGCCTTTGAATACAGTTATCTGGTTGAAAACGATAAGCTTTCGAACAGTGATTTCCCCTTTCCGCAATATGATCTCTATAACTGGTATTTACAATTAGGTTCCCTAAAAAATGTGAATGAAAAATATTTTAAAGGTCGTATTCCTGCATGGAATGATTTTGTAAACCATCCTAATTACGACGAATATTGGAAAAGATCATCCCGACTTACCTATATTCATCAACCTCAAATCCCCATTATGCATGTAGGTGGATACTTTGATCAGGAAGATCTGAATGGCCCGCAGATTATGTATCAGAATCTTGAAAAGAATGATAGTCTTCACCGCAATTTCCTTGTGCTTGGACCCTGGAATCACGGAGGATGGGGAGACCTGAATTCCGACAGCCTGGATCAAATAAAATTTGGCAGCTTTACGTCCGTATGGTTCAAGGCATTGGAAAAAAAGTGGTTCGATTACTGGCTCAAAGGTATTGGCGATGGAAAGTTTGCTGAAGCCAATTGTTTCCAGACCGGTAGTAATAGATGGATGGCATACGACTCCTGGCCTCCAAAAAATACGGAACCGAGAAAATTATATGCACTGGCTAACCGTAAAGCCGGTTTTGTTAAACCTTCATCTGCTACAGGTGCTGTAAGCTATATCAGCGATCCTGCCACACCGGTACCTTATCGTACTTTACCTGTCGAAGCTACCTATGGCCAAAATAGCCGATGGTTTACATGGCATGTCGAAGATCAGCGGTTTGTAGCTACCAGACCCGATATCATAAGTTTTCTAATGGACAGCCTTAATGACGATATTACAATTTCGGGAAATGTAGTAGCGCATCTTTTTGCATCCACTACCAGCTCAGATGCAGACTTCGTGGTAAAACTTATTGATGTTTATCCCGATAAAGATACTGCAAACCTGAAGATGAGCGGGTACCAGTTACCTGTTGCTATGGAAATCATCCGGGGACGTTTCAGAAAGAGTTTTGAAAAACCAACACCACTTGTGCCCGGTAAAATTGAAGAGTTTGTTATTGACCTGCATAACATTAACCATACGTTTTTAAAAGGCCACCATCTGATGATACAAATACAAAGTACCTGGTTCCCAATTATCGACAGGAACCCGCAAAAGTTTATTCCTAATATTTTTGAAGCGAACGAAAGTGACTTTATAAAGGCTACTGAAACGGTTTATTGTAACAAGCAATATTCAAGTTATATTGATTTGCCTGTTGTAAAAGAATAATTTACTGCTATTCAAATACGGAGTTTTATAGTTACATTTCCCCGCTTTATATTATTAACTATTATTAACTATTCTCTATAGAAAAGAGCTTCGAAGAATTAACCTCCTGAAGCCATCTTGCAAATTTGGCATTTATTACATTATTTTTGTGATGTTTAAAATTTACCTGCTGAATGGAAACGATGGACAGTTTTCTTATTGAGGAATTGAAAAACGGCAACTCCCGGGCGTTCGACCGGATATTCAGCGATAATTATTTAAATCTTTGCCGTTTTGCAAATTCCATTATTCATGATGAAGATACTGCCCAAAATATAGTACAGCAGGTGTTTGTTAGTCTGTGGGAGAACCGGAAATCACTTGGCCATATTGAGCGTCTGGTTCCTTATTTAACAGCATCAGTTCGTAACCGCTGTCTTAACCATCTTAAAAAGGAAAGGAAAAACGTTGAAATAACAGCCATTCCCTCCGGCCTACAAACCGATAACAGCACCGAGCATTTTTTAAATCTTTCCGATTTCGAGGAACAACTGGTTATTGCCCTCAATTCGTTACCCGGGAGATGTAAAATGGCATTCGAATACAGTCGTTTCGATGAATTGACAAATAAAGAAATTGCCCAAAAGATGAATATTTCGGTAAAAGGCGTTGAAGCCCTGATAAGCCGTTCATTGAAAATATTAAGAGAAGCGCTGGCCCCATATCTTCCTTCTTCAGCAAATACCCGTTTGAAAGACTCAATATTATTTATGCTTATCCGCAGTGTCAGACAAAATAAGTCTTAGTGTGTAAGCAAAAAACTGCTGCTTTGCATTGCCTGTAATCGCCGGGAAATAATTATCTTCTATCCTATTTTTAAAATAGATTAAGTTTTTTATTTTTTTTATGTAGGGTTGGGATATCCTTTATTTGTCATTCAAATGAAACAGACAATAAAATGAATTACGAAGCCAAAGATGATAGAATTTACAATCTGATAATCAGGTCTTTTTCGGGAGATCTTAATTCGGATGAAGTTGGAGAGTTAAACAAATGGCTGAATGCAAATGACGAAAATAAGCATGAGTACAACGACTATCATGAAATATGGAAGGGCTCTGAACGTTTAAGGCTTACTTCAAAAATAAACGTTCCGGAAGTTCTGGCCGATGTAAGAAAATCGGCCGGAATTTCGAAGAGAGTCAGAAAAATAATCTATTCTTTTGCACGTGTAGCTGCCATACTTGTTTTGGCTGTAATTATATCGGTTGTTTACAATAAGTTTTTTAATTCCTCTCCCTCTGCTGTTTATACGGCAAACGAAACAGTCTACCAAAATATCAGAGCAGCATTTGGCACACAGTCCCAGGTGGTGTTGCCCGATGGTACCAGTGTATTTCTTAATTCGGGAAGCACCCTCCGCTTTCCGGCTACTTTTAAAGATAGCAAGACCCGCATGGTTGAGCTAACCGGAGAAGGCTTTTTTAGTGTAGTTAAAAACGAAAACCAACCTTTTATTGTGGCTACCGATAAGTTTCAGGTGAAAGTATTGGGCACCACTTTCAATGTTAATGCTTATCCTGGCAGTTCCTCCTATACAGTTGCACTGGTAGAGGGAAAAGTCAACATTGAACAGCCGGAGAATGTAAACTCAAAGATAGTTGAAATGCAAAAGAACCAGATTTGCTACTTCAACACTTCCAACAACCAACTCCAGCTTCAGGACGAAAAGGACCTTGGCAAATATACCCAGTGGATCAACGGGAAAATAGTTTTTTATAACGATCGCATACAGACAGTTGTTGAAAAGTTAGAAAACTGGTATAATATCGACATAGAAATTGCCGATAAAAAACTTGAAACATACAGGTTTACGGGAACTTTTGTCGATGAGCCTGTTGAGCAGGTATTGGATATGCTCAATCTTACCTCGAACATGCATTACAAGGTATATAGTGCTAAAAAGATGGAGGATAACACTTACAGCAAACGGAAAATAGTATTAAAATCGAAATAATGTTTAACTACTAAAACTCTTTATGCCTATGACATAAAACAAAAAAAATACAGGAAAGTGTTGGAAGCACTCTCCCGTATTCAAATTCATAATACTGCTAAGCAGACTATTACAAATTAACTTTAAACAAAACAAATTTATGGAAAAAAACTTCAACAAGTGTGGGGTTCCGTATGGGAATTTTCTGCAAAAACTACTTTTAATTATGAGACTTGTACTGTTTATTCTAATTACAACAACACTTAGTCTTTTTGCTACCGGCACTTATTCTCAGAGCGCAAGGGTGACAGTCGACCTGAAAAATTCTTCTGTGAGAGATGTTTTGTCGGCCATCGAGAAATCGAGTGAGTTCTTTTTCATCTATAACAACGAGTTAGTCGACGTTGAACGTAAGGTCGATTTACAGGTAAAGGACCAAAAAATAAGTGATATATTAAAAAAGCTTTTTAGTCCGGATGAAGTTGAAATAGCTGTGGTTGACCGGAAGATAATTCTGGCACCGGCTTACATGAAGTCCCAGCAGCAGAAAGTTACCGGAACCGTTACCGATGCCTCTACCGGAGAACCCATTATTGGGGCAAATATTATTGTGGAAGGCACCACCCTGGGTGTGACCACCGATGTAAACGGGGTATTTTCCATTGAGTTATCGAATGCTAACGCTGTGCTGGTTGTTTCTTACATTGGTTATAACACCGAGCGAATAACTTTAAGCGGCCAGTCAAAACTTGAGATAGGTCTCGTCCCCGATATTACCAAACTGGAAGAAGTTGTGGTAATTGGGTACGGTACCCAGAAAAAATCGGACATCACCGGCGCCATCTCCTCTATTTCGGAGGCCGATTTACAAAATGTACCTGCAGTGAACTTCCTTGAACAGGCCCAGGGAAAGATGGCAGGTGTGGACATTGTTCGCTCCAGCGGAACGCCGGGTGCCGGATTGCAGATCCGTATCCGTGGCAATCGTTCTATCAATGCAAGCAACGATCCTTTGTATGTAGTGGATGGTATTCCAACCTCGCTGGGATTGAACGATTTTAACCCAAACGATATTGCCTCCATGGAAGTGCTTAAAGATGCTTCGTCGGTTGCTATTTACGGGTCGCGCGGCGCTAACGGTGTTGTACTTATTACAACCAAGAAAGGCAAGGAAGGCAAAGCTGTGATAAGCTACGATGGCTATTACGGTGTAAAACATGCCATCCAAAACCTGGATGTGATGAACGGACAGGAATTTGTGGAGTATTTCCGCGTTTCCAGAGGCCTTGCTCCCGACGATAACAGCAAGGATAATCTTTACCTTGGTTCTGAAGAAATTGATAATTACAGCAAAGGGATTTCTACCAACTGGTTAAATGAAGTGCTGAGACCTGGGCTTCAGCAGGAACACCTCATTTCTGCAAGTGGCTCAGGGAAAGGCGTTGTATATTATCTTTCGGGAGGTTATTACGACGAAAAAGGCGTTTTGCATGACAGCGACTATAAACGTTATTCCGTGCGCACAAATATTGAAACTCAGCTGACCACAAAATTGAAACTGGGAATCAATGCCACTGCATCTTCATTTACAAGAAACATGATGTCGAACGATCCGTTCCGTGGTGCAATATCCTACTCGCCTCTGACTGTGCCTTACGATTCGGCTGGCAATTTCGTTGCTTATCCCAACTCAAGGGAAGGTCTTGCCGCAAATCCGCTTCTGGACTATCAGGCCGGGCAGCATAAAAATGAAACAAAAGGTTACCGTTTGTTCAGCAACCTATTTGCCGAATACAACCTGTTTAAAGACCTTACCTACAGAATCAATTTCGGAACCGATTTAAATGTTACAAGAAACGGACAATATACAGGAACATTGGCCGGAAGTATAAATGAGGCATCTGTTTCGAACGATATGGATTTTGCCTATACAATAGAAAACATTCTTACTTACAACAAAACAATAAATCAGCACAAACTCAACGTTGTTGGTCTTTTCAGCACCCAGAAAAGTAAAACCGAAACTTCGGGTGCCAGCGGTCAGGATATTCCTATTGAATATTCCACCTTTTACGACCTGGGAAGCGCCACCACGGTTACGGGCATCGGAAGCTCGGTTACCGAATGGGGTTTGTTGTCCTATATGGGACGCGTAAACTATCAGTTAAAAGACAGGTACCTGCTTACAGTTTCCGGCAGGGCCGACGGTTCGTCCCGTTTGTCCGAAGGGAGCAAATGGGCCTTTTTCCCTGCAGCAGCTTTAGGTTGGATTGTTTCAGAAGAGGATTTCTTTAACAGTTCCGTTATTAGCTTTTTAAAATTAAGAAGCAGCTATGGCGAAGTTGGTAATACGTCCATTAAACCATACCAAACACTGGGTGCCCTTGAGTCTTCGGTTTACGCTTTCGATGAAAAACCGGCCTTTGGTTATAGACTCGACGAAATTCCAAACCCCGACCTCCGCTGGGAAATATCAAGAACTGTAAATGCCGGTCTCGATTTTCGTTTACTGGATGGCAAATTCACCGGATCGTTCGAATATTATGTAACCAATACCAAGGATTTGTTGCTTAGTCGTTTAATTCCCGTCACCTCTGGGTATTCTTCCATTCTCCAGAATGTTGGTTCAACCCGGAACAGTGGTTGGGAGTTTACCGGATCGGCTGCGTTGGTTACTTCAAAAACGGACTTTAACTGGGACATGGATTTCAATGTGTTTTCGAACAAGGAAGAAATTGTTGAACTGTTTAATGGCAGAGACGATGATGTTGGTAACAGATGGTTTATCGGACAACCTATAAATGTTTACTATACACACAATCAACTCGGCATTTGGCAGACCGAAGAAGCCGAACAGGCCGCACTGGCAGGGCAGGCTCCCGGCGATATCAAAATTCAGGATGTGAACGGACGCGATGGCGAAGGAAACCTCACCAATCAGCCCGATGGGGTTATTAACTCTGACGACCGCATGATTATTGGTTCCAGGGTCCCCAAATGGAGTGCCGGGTTAACCAATAACATTTCTTTCAAAGGCTTTGATTTATCCGTGCAGATATATACCCGTCAGGGACAAACCCTGCAAAGCGACTATCACGATGTGGGTGGCACCAACTGGCAGGGACGGTCGAATCATATTAAACTGGACTACTGGACTCCCTCTAATCCCAGCAACAAATATCCTGTACCCAAAGGAGGAGCTGTTCCTCTGTATGCTGAATCGGTTAAGTTTTTCGATGGATCCTTTACAAAACTTAAAAATGTTACACTGGGATACAATTTCACTGAGAGCATTGTAAAAAAAGCAGGACTTTCTTCATGCAGGTTATATTTAACTGCTAACAATGCGCTCATTTTCTCCAAATTCAAAGTTGTAGATCCCGAATCGTCCAGCGGTGTGGTTGGCGGTGGTACCCCATTGAATGCAGCTACTTACATTGTTGGGGTTAATCTTAAGTTTTAACATTAAATTTTACGAACCATGAAGAAGCTTTTTAAATTCATATATTTTATCAGTCTGATTTATATCCTGGCTGGTTGCGAGGATATCCTGAAAGAAGAACCGGTTAGTTTAACCACAGCTGATAGTTACTATTCAACTCCCAAAGGTATTGAAGACGGGCTGAAAGCTGCATATTCCCCACTGAGATCTTTTTATGGCCAGGAACAGGGATTCTACCTCACTGTTACCGGAACCGATTTGTTTACATATGGCGTTGGAGGTATGACCAATAAACCTTACATAAACGATTATACTGCCAATTTTCTGGGCACCGATGCCTTTGTTACCGGAGTATGGAATACTTTTTATGTAGGAATAAACCAGTGCAACGCTATTGTTGAAAGAACTCCTGCTGTAAAGGGACTTACAGACCAGGTTAAAGAAAGAATTATGGGTGAAGCAAGGTTTTTAAGAGCATTGTATTATTTTCACCTGGTGCAGCAATATGGCGATGTGCATTTTTCGCTGAAAGAAACCATTGGCGTTGCAACCACTGCCAACAGAACTCCTGTTGAAAAGGTTTACAGTGATGGTATTTTGCCCGATATGCAATATGCCGTTGAAAAATTGCCTGCCACTACCAGCGAATATGGCCGGATAACAAAACCTGCTGCCGAAGCTTTGCTCGCCCGTATTCACCTCACTATGGGCAATTGGCAACAAGCCGAACAACTGGCCGAAAAGGTGATCAGCTCCTATAGCTTTAAATTGCAAAAGCCTTATGCTTCGCTCTGGGACATTAACAAAATCATAAACCCTGAAATTATCTGGGCAGTGCAGTTTACTGCCGATCCTCTTACCAATGGCAGCGGCAACCAGGCTCATCTTTTCTTCACACCCGATTATGCCCGTTGTCCGGCAGTAGTTCGCGACCTGGCAAACGGAAGAAATTTTGTAAGGTTTATGCCCACCAACTTTTTGCTGAAGCTTTACGACCAGAAGAATGATGCCCGTTGGACTGGTTCTTTCAAAACCGTTTGGTTTGCCAATAAAGCAACCAAAATCAACAACAAAAATGTTGTGCCTGGCGATACAGCCATTAAAATGGTTACCTATCCTGTTTCCGACAACATTCAGAGCAGTGTGCCTTACTGGTATATCGACTTTAACGATAAATGGGTAGGAAATGCCGGTGATAAAGAAATTGGAGGATTGGAACGAAGGATTTATCCGAACCTTACAAAACACATGGATCCGCTTCGCACCAGTGTCAATGCTACTGATGGCCGCAGAGATTTCCCTGTTATCCGTCTCGCCGAAATGTACCTTATCGCCGGAGAGGCAGCCTGGAGGCAGAATAAACCTGAGGTGGCTGCTACCTATATAAACGTTATCAGAACCCGTGCTGCAATTGCCGGAAAAGAGGCCATGATGCAGATAACGGCCAACGATGTGAACCTCGACTTTATTTTGGACGAGAGAGCCCGTGAACTTGTCGGAGAAATGCACCGCTGGTACGATCTCAAACGCACCGGGAAACTCCTCGAAAGAGTTAAGTTATACAATCTGGATGCATCGTCCAACATCAAGGACATGCACCTTGTCCGTCCTATTCCCCAGACCCAGATCGACCGGGTGACCAATCCTTCGGAGTTTCAGCAGAACCCCGGTTATTAGATATTTTATTGGCTGTAGTTAGTGTAGAAGCAAATTAAACATCAGTTACCCAGCTCAAAGCTGTGGTAATTGATGTTGTGCTTCTCGTTTTACAGGTACTTCACTGGATTTTAAATATTTGCCATAATGAACTTAAAAATTATATCCTTCTCTTTTGCTCCCGGTTTTTTAAAATTGGTTCTGAACATTGCCATGCTTGCCGGTTTCACCATATTTTCGCCGGTTAATGCATACTGTCAGTTAATGTTGACCGAGGGTTTTGAAGTTCACGACAGCCTGACACATTTAAACTGGTGGAAAATCTCTGGAAACACAAAAGGGTATATCAACAGCCTTTACAGCCGGGAAGGGAAAAAATCGGCGCGTTTTGAAGTGCAGATGTCGGATCGGGGCGATTTCCGTTCCGAAATCACAACCGGCGATAACAACCCGGCGCCCAAAAACTACACTATCGGGCAGGAATACTGGTATGGAGTCAGCATTATGCCCGACAAAAATCTCAGAATATCACCTTTCCCCGAAGTAGTTTTTCAATTTCACAGCACACCCGACATGGTACCCGGCGAAACCTGGGATTCGGGGTTAAATCCTCCCGTTGCCTTGTATTGCGATGGTAATTCCTGGAGTATACAGGTAAAGGGAGATGATCGTGAGGTCACCGATAAAAAGAATTACCGCTTCTCGACGGAGGAAAATTTAGGAAATGTAGGGCTGGGTGAGTGGACCGACTGGGTTTTTCATATAAAGTGGAATTATAATGGAGATGGATTTGTGAGAATATGGAAAAACGGGAAAATGGTTTATAATCTCACCGGCCCTAATACTTATAACGACAAAACAGGCCCTTACCTCAAGATGGGCGTTTATGCCTGGTACTTAAAGAAACCGGGAAGTGATCCGTGGCAAAAGGCAAATGAAGCGGGAGTGGGCAACAGAATTTATTATCACGATTCCATTCGCATTGCAGGAGAAAATGCCGGTACAAACACAGTTTCCCCCAAAGATAGAACGTGCGAACCGGTTAAAAAAGAAATGGAAATAAACTGGAAAAATATAAGACAAAAGTAATGACGAGTAACAGAAGGAATTTTATTGCCAAAGCCGGCCTTGGCATTGGTGGTGTGGTAGGATTAAGTTCGGGCGGGGATTTTTCTTGCCCTCAGATCAAAGATACAACCCTGAATTTTGTCAACGTAGCCCTTAAACAAATTATTGGCGACGGAAAAACTAAAAACACCTTGGCTATCAACAGTCTCATTAAAGAAATACACGAAAACGGCGGAGGTACTCTTTATTTTCCACCGGGCAATTACATTACCGGGGCTATTCATTTAAAATCAAATATTACCATTCATCTCGAAGCGGGAGCAGTGATAACATTCAGCACCGATTTTGACGATTATCTTCCAATGGTTCAAAGCCGCTGGCAGGGAATTGACTGTGTAAATTTTTCGCCGCTCATTTATGCTAACAACGCCTCAAACATAACCATTACAGGAAGAGGGACCTTCGACGGTGGTGGTGCCGTTTGGTGGGATTTTGTGCTGAAACTGCGCAAGGAGTTTAAAGAAACAGGCAAAGTGAACCGAACCAGGTGGCAGGAAATTTTTTACCAGAATAACCAGGAAGCCAGCGACCAGAGTTTTGGGTTTATGCGTCCTTCGCTTTTTCAGGCTTATAATTGCGATAACATTTTGATCGAGGGAGTGCGTTTCCTCAATTCTCCTTTCTGGACAGTGCATCTTGTTACCTGCGAAAATGTAGTCGTAGACAGGGTTTGGATCCATAACGAAGATTCTCCAAACACCGACGGGATTAATCCCGAATCTTCCAAAAACGTGCGTATATCAAACTGCTATATTTATGCAAGCGACGACTGTATTACCATCAAATCGGGCAAATCGAAATGGGCACGCGAAAATGCGAAGCCATGCGAAAATATAACTGTTACCAATTGTGTTATGACCTCGGGTGCTGCCGGAATCGGTATTGGCAGCGAAATGTCGGCAGGGGTCAGGAGGGTTACTGTTTCCAATTGCGTATTCGAAAACACCCATACGGGTATTCATATCAAGACTAACAGGGAAAGAGGGGGCATTGTGGAAGATATCGTGATCTCCAATATTGTGATGAACAATATTTCTGCCCAGGCCGGAATTTTCATAAATACCGAATACTGGATAAAAACAACTCCCGGCCCTGTGAATGAAAATACGCCACGGTTCAGGAATATCCACATCAGCAATGTCACCGGGGTAAACCTTAAAAAAGCGGTCGAAATTATTGGGCTGGAAGAAATGGCTATCGAAAATGTTTCATTAAGCAATATCAATACTTCTTCCCAATATGGTCTTAAGTGCAGGTACATTAAAAACCTTATGTTAACGAATATTCAGGTGAACGACGTAACAGATACCCCGTTTGTGTTTGAACACGTTGAACAGGCCGACATTGATGGCCTTACAACCAATGCCGGAAAAGACCAGCCCAAAGTTAAATTGTTGAACGTGAGCGATTTTTCGTTGGGTAGGTGCCGTCACAATGGTTCTGGAAAGGCTTTTCTTGAAATTGACGGAGAATATACCGGACAGGTTTGGTTGCAGGATAAAAGATTACTTACCAACGGGGCTGTATCTGTTACCGGGAAAGTTAAAAAAGGGGCTGTAATTATTTAACTTAAAGTTTTAAGTAATTTAAATCTTCTTGCTCATGAAAAACCTTGTCTGTCTTTTTTGTTTGTTCTTCGTTATTCCGGGGTACGCACAAAACAAAGTCCTCCTAAACGGACTATGGGAGGTTGGGATGGAGCGCGACTATCAACTCACAGCCGAAGTGCCTTCCGTTAGTTTTGACCCTACTGTTATGAGTGGTTCAACTGTTTGGTACCGTAAAAAGGTCCGTTTGCCCGAAGGTGATTGGAGGTATGCTACTTTAGTGCTCAATGGCGCACGTTTTTGTCCCGAAGTGTATATTAATAAAAAACTGGTTTCCAAAGCCGAAGGAGGCATGGCCCCAACCTTTCATCCTTTAAAGGCGCAGGAAATCAAACCAGGAAAGGAAATTGTCCTCGAAATAGGGTTAAAGTCGATGAAAGAGGTTCCTGTTACCGATGCCTCTTATATTCCTGTTGCCGATCATTGGAGATCCAATATTTCCTCGTATTTATGGGACGATGTGTATCTGAGGCTGCATGGGAAGGCTCGTATCGACAGGGTGATCCCTTTCACCGATTTAAAAAACAACAGTTTAAGAGTTAAATACTCATTGACACAACTGGAGGAGAAAGCTTTTAAGGGATTATCGGTACACTGCGAACTCACTGATCTGAATGGTAAGGTAATTCAGCAGGGAACAGCGCCATTAAAAGCTGCTCAGGCTAATATTGCCAATGGAGAAATAATACTTCAGTTAAATTCCGGTATAAAAAAATGGAGTCCGCTTCAACCCAACTTGTACCGCATTCGGATATCTCTGCTCGAAAATGGTAAAATGTTGGACTTTCAGGAGATTTCGTATGGGGCCAAAGAATTCAGGGTCAACAATAAACAGTTCGAATTAAACAATTTTCCTTTTAAAGCCAGGGCAGCCACGGTGGTGTGGCACCGCTGGACACGCGATCCCGAAGGTAGAGAACTGGCTTACGATACGGCCTGGTTCCGGAAAAACATCATACAGGCACTTAAGGATCGAGGTGCCAACACGCTTCGTTTTCATCTGGGAACACCTCCCGAAAGGTTTCTCGATATGTGCGATAAATATGGTTTATTGGTGCAGTACGAGTGGCATTTTTTTCATGGCATGACAGCCTCGCCGCAAAGCCTGATGCAGCAGTGGCAGCAGTGGCTCGATCTGGCAATGCGGCATCCGTCGGTAGCGATCATTCACCCTTATAACGAAACGGAAGGTCCGGAATTGAAAACTGTTTGGGATGTTCTGGGTTCTTTAACACAGGATTACCCTCCTATGGTGATTTCGGAACGCGATGTGCTGCATATTCACAAATATTGGTGGAGCCTGTTCGAGAATACCGGTGTGTATTACGACGATGCCGGCCAGTTTCCACTTGCCATAATGGTCGATGAGTTTGGCGGGAACTACCTCGACGGGCAAGGCAACCTGGGAGGATATAAAACCGTGAAGGAATCGTACCTGAGATTTCTGGGGCGTGATCATACCCGGCAAATGAGATTATACCATCACACCATTTCCAATTCGCGCATTGCTGAATACTGGCGACGCATCAATGCTGCCGGGTTTTCTCCTTTCTGCGCACTTGGTTCTCCCGAAGACGGTAATCATTGGTTTCTGGATGACCTGAGAACAGGGACTCCCAAGCCTGTATGGAATGCTTTAACAGCTGCCTGGTCGCCTGTTTCGGTTAGCCTTGATGTTTGGGACAGGCATTTTACACCCGGGCAGATGGCCGAACTTCCTGTTTTTGCCTTTAACGACCTGGAACAGGAGCACAAGGCTGTTATTGAGGTGAGCATAAAAGACAGCCTCGGAAATGCTGTTTTTACGGATACTTTCAACGAACGCCTGAAGCCATTTTCTAAATTGGTGGTATTAAAATCAGTGTTAGTTCCTCAAAAAACAGGTAAATATACCTTTCAGGCAAAGTTGTTAAATCCGCCCGCTTATATTAAATATCCGGTAGCATCGGAGTGGGATTTCAGTGTTTTTTCCGCCACAGCATCTTTTAAACCTCAGGTTTCGGTTGCCATTCCCGACAATGAGAATGAATTACGCGAGTTTATTAAGTCGGTGGGCCTTATCCCCGTCGAAGCAGGCGACAGATCTGCCGCAACCATTGTTTGCGCGCAGAAAACATGGCAAAAAATTGCCTTGGGCGACACTGCTGTTCTGAAGTGGCTAAACAATGCAATAGATAAAGGGATATCTGTAATTCTGCTGGATGCCGGACCAAAGAACTTTGGACAGGGGTATCCAAAAAATAAAGGCGACCTTGGCCCGCTCAAGGCTGCAAGTGTCCTGACCAACCCTGCTACCGTATATTATCCGTTGATTAAAGGGTTGAAAGTAGGATTCAAAGAGGCAGCCGAGCCAGAGAGCCATATACACAGGTCCCTGGCCAGTAATTTATTGTGGGAAAATCTTAGTCCCGGAGATACGTGGCTTTTTAACGGGCTTCGTGGCGGTTTGATATTGCCGGCAGCGGAACTGGAACTTTCGGGTATCACCCGCGATGCCTTTGAAAAATTATGGAGTTCACGTGGAATAAAGAATAGGCCTTATGCCGAAAAACCTTTTTATGCTTACGAATTACAAGGTTTTTTTGAGTTTTCAGAAAAGCCTGCTGATATAGAAACCAAAGAAAAATTAAGAGACCGGGTGCGGTTTCTTGTAAACGATGCTCCTGCACTGGCAGGCTCTCTGTCCCCGGATGCGCCGGTGGTGGTTACCGACCTGTATGATGAATACGCCAAAACTGCCGGAGCTGAAGCTTTGGCAATCACTCCTCTGGCATCGGCAGGCAAAAATCTGATGCGCTTCCCGGTTTACCAGATTGATTTCGGTCCACGAAAAGGTAGGCTTATAATATCCCAAATGATCACATCCGGTCGCCTGGCTCCTGGTTTTGGATCCTCTGACAAATATGGAATCCGTTACGACGAGGTTGCCCGGCAAATGGTAATTAATATGATTAAAATAGTTGCTCCATAGTTGAATTGAATGCTATGACTAAAAAAAATGCTTT
>JAJYAG010000230.1 GCA_021779665.1 Bacteroidota bacterium
AAGCTATTCACTAGTGGACGCATTCCCGCCGCATTTACACTCACCGAGAGTATAGTTACATCCACCGGAGTTATCATCGCCAATTACAAGCGGGCAGGAGAGGTGAGGACCGGAACAGTGGGGGCAGAATAAATACGAGGCCTACGAAGATTGCAGGATTGATGGCCCGTTTTTCCGAGCCCTGAAATCCGGTTATCGGGCTGACTTATGAAGATGTCAGGGCTACGCCCCTCCGGTTGCCTTTGGGTCCATGGGCTCTACGAAGATGGTAGGGCTGACGCCCCTTTTTTTCTTATGCAGAGGTGAATAGGGATCGATGAGAAATCAGAGAAAACAGGTTTTGTCACCTTCCTTATTAGCAGGGGCATAGTCCTGTTATTTTCTTTGTATTTGATTAATTATTGTCAGGGCTACGCCCCTCCGATTGTCGTTGGGCTATCGGTTCTACGAAGATTGTGGGGCTGACGCCCCTTTCTTTCCATATACATGAAAATATTCGGAGTTCGAATAGAAAATCAAAAAACAGTTTTATTACCTTCTATTAACAGGGGCGTAGCCCTGTTATCTTCGTAGTATGGTTAAATTAATGTCTAATGAGGGGCGTAGCCCTGAAATCTATTAAACATACCATTCAAACAAATATTTTTGGTCATATTCAATTTCAAATTTCTTGAGGTCCTACGAAGATTGTGGGGCTGACACCCCTTTTTTCATAAATTGTAGGGCTGACACACCTTTTCCATAGACAGAGTTGGGAGAAATTGAAGAATATTTCGATGGAATAATCAAAATAGGTAGTTTTATTACCTTCTCTTTTAACAGGGGCGTAGCCCTGTTATCTTCGTAGTATTCGATAAATTAGATTTTTTATGAGGGGCGTAGCCCTGAAATCTATTAATCATACCATTCAAACAAATATTTTGGATCATATTCAATTTCAAATTTCTTGAGGTTCTACGAAGATTGTGGGGCTGACACCCCTTTTTCATAAATTGTAGGGCTGACACACCTTTTCCATAGACAGAGTTGGGAGAAATTGAAGAATGCTTTGCAGGGATAATCAAAAAAAGTAGTTTTATTACCTTCTATATTAATAGGGGCATAGCCTTGTTATCGTCTTAGTATGATTAAATTAATGTCAGGGCTACGCCCCTCCGATGCTGTTGGGGCTATCGGTTCTACGAAGATTGTAGGGCTGACGCCCCTTTCTTTCCATATACATGAAAATATTCGGAGTTCGAATAGAAAATCAAAAAACAGTTTTATTACCTTCTATTAACAGGGGCATAGCCCTGTTATCTTCGTAGTATTCGATAAAATGGATTTTTATGAGGGGCGTAGCCCTGAGATCAATTAAACATACCATTCAAACAAATATTTTGGATCATATTCAATTTCAAATTTCTTGAGAAACAATAAATATTCCTCCCTGAACGATTGTTTTTTATGATGTTCCGGTTGATTCAATATGTACTTCACTACATGGTCAATATGAGATTTGGAATAGGTAAAAGCGCCAAAACCGTCTTGCCACTTAAAATGACCTGCTATGTATTTTCTATCATTCAACCAGTTGCTTGAACCCGATTTAACCTGTTCCATCAACTTTGATGGTGCGAGCGCCGGGTGCATCCCAACAAATATATGCGTATGGTCAGGATTACAATAGATTGCATAGGTTTTACACTTGTGGTTGTTAACTATCCCACATATAACCTTTTCCAATTCGTCTCTGAAGGATTCTTTGATCAGATTTCCCCGGCCATCGACCGTAAAAACATATTGAACATATAACTGGGTGTAAGTATTAGGCATAGATATGAATTTTAACTTATCTCATTGGTTATTTAATTGTACTAATTTATAAATTAATCACTTAATATCGCATCATACGGTATAGAACGTGGAAGTTATTGAAGGGGAATTCTTAAATCATGAAAGGTTTGCGAGTTATTTAACATTCTTAATTTGCGCCTACCTTTATTCTGAATATCAGTGGTATATTTTTACCCGAATACCCTTCCAAATTGATTTGGGTGTCTTTATCTCCAAAATATAAAATCGTAATTACCACAATCGTTAATTACGACAAAGAGTAAGTAGTTTTTTTAAAACAAAAACGGCACCCTTTACGATGCCTTTTTTGTTCACCTTCCCTTCGCTCTCCTTTCGTTCTTCCTTCGCTCAGGAATTCTGAAAAGTTTTACGAAGTAAATTAAAGATTAAGGGCCTGTTCCGAAATATTGTCCGGAATATCGCTTGCCCTGATTATAATTTTATCACCTGTAAGATTTGTGTTCTCAATTAATTCAATGGAACCATAATCTCACTTATTTTTTTAACATCAGGAATGGTTCCTAAAGGGTCGTTTAACGGAATTGTTTGATATGAATTGTTTCTTGTCGTGTCGTTCAGTTTTACCCAGACTTTCCAGCCGTTTCCGGCAGCATATTGGCGATAATCGGAATAATTTGACCGGGAAGGGTTCCAGCTATTATCGTCACCACCGATACGAACATATAACTGTCCATTTACACCTTCTATCATGGCGCCGTAAACTCCTGCCTCTCTGGCGTTATTCTGTGTATGGATGATGCTGCCTGAATTTACACCCGCTACTTTTCGGGCAATAATGAGGGCTTTGATTTTGTCTTGCAGGTCGGTACCCCAGTCAAAATAATGCTTCCAGAAAACACATGGAATGCCCGGATGGGTAAGGATATAAGCATAGCCCTGCTCTACCTGCCAATTATTGAAGAAACTATCGTTGTCGTGATCCTTTTCGTTTGTCATGTCTTCGTTGGTGCGCCATCCCGTATCATGGTTCTCCAGAAAGGTAATAGCTTTGTTTTTCCATGCTATGCCATCCGTATTGTCGCCCATAAGACCAAGCCCATTTCCGAAAGCATATAAATTCAGGTAGTTCGCGTTGCCATTACAGCCACTCCCGATCGATCCTTCGAGTGTAAAATGGGTCATAAAATCAAAAACACATGACGATGTTGTAATCCATTGGTTACCTGCTCCTACGGCCGATACAGAAGTGTTCCATACCCAGCCGCGCCAGGCAGGTTGGTTTCCCCAGTCGTATTCGCCAACGGAGAAGGTTGGTTTGGTGAGTTTGTTATAGTAGGCTATATGTCGGGCATGGTAACCGTGAACCATATCGTAACGCCATCCGCGGTAGCCATACGATTTTAAAAGAAGCAGGTATCTTACAATGTCATTTCTTACTACCGGATTGGTATGGTCAATATCCCGGAATGATTCATAGGAAAATGCTCGTCCGCGCGAATTGTCGTAATTGCCGACTTCCTCTTCATCGTTTCCCCGCATTTTCATTTTTGTATTATACACTTCCGAATTGCAGTTGGAAAAAGCTTCATCCGAAGAGCAGATGGTTTTGGTATCCCAATTGGGATTTCTAAATTTAGCCCAGCTGTTAATTCCGTTACGGTGGTTTATTACAATATCAGCAACCGGTTCTATTCCGTTTTTCCACAGCTCTTCCAGCATGGCTCTGTGCTTTACCGAATCGCCATATTCATTGTTCAGGTTAAAATATTCCGTTGGAGAATAGCCGGCTCCGCCACCAGCATGTGAAGCAGGAGGCAGGTATATCAAATTAAAATAACCTTCCCTGATTTCCGGAGCTTTTTCTTTCACGATCTCATACCAGTATTTGGGCTGATTCTGAAGATCATTAGTGATCTTAGGAAATTGTTGAACGTGACCAAACCGATAGGATTCCCAATAGAATCCCTGCAACATCACTCTGTCATCATTCATTCCGCCTTGACCGAACATATTTAAGGTCAGCAGAAAGGCCAAAATGAGCATGCCTGTTTTACATAGCCCAAGATTTTTCATAATGTTACTGTTTAAATTAACTAACTTTTCTATTCAATTAGTTATAGTTCTTGATGATTCCCAGTTTTTCCAGGTTGATTAAAAAGGATTTTCCTTTTTCAGTTATTTCTGCATACTCCCGAAGGTGAAGCTCTTCCCCTATATTATATTTTTCCATAGCCCTGAGCCCTTCGATCTTGGTTGGTCTTAAAAATCCTATTGCATCCAACCGGTAAATCTCATTTGAGAAATGAGGACCATACTTTTCTATGTCATTTGATTCAGTCCAAAGTTTTTTAAGATGCATTACTTCATATTTGGTTGTGATTGCTTCCAGTGAAATTCTAATAGCATTTAGAACTATATCCTGATCATTTTGTCTTTCATGTACTTCGGTTACTTTTTTCTCTAATTCAATTATGCCACCAATTTTTACAGAGTCTCCTTCTTTTACTCTTTTAGAAAAAATATCCACAAGAGAAGAAAGTTTTCTTCTCCACAATATAAGTATTACAATAATTAATATTATCCATAGTATAGATGGAATAATTGAAATGGTAGCACTTATCAAATCAGCAAGATCTTTTTCCATACCATTAATTCTTTAATCGATAATTTACCTGAAAACAGATTTTTAAGGATGATTCTTTGGAATTTGGATTGCTTGTTTCCTATAAGTTTTTCTTTGGAATCTGGAAAAGGACATAGGTATTTATTAATATTTATACCTATGTCACTTGCATTATTTCTAATGTTTATTTGCAGTTATTCCGTGCTCAGCAGCTTCAGCCAAACTGCCCGGGAATCCGAACTGGTCAGTTTCTATCCATTTCAGGGCGGTTAGTGACCAGAAATCGGAAGCGAGTCCATTTAAAATATAATCATAAGGAAGCCATCCATATCCTTTGTCTCCCCACGAGATTCCCCAAGAATTTCGTATTAAAAGAGCCCCAGTTGTTACTTTACCATTCCTTAAATTTTTAATCTTTTTACCATCATCGTAACCTACCGCAACAACGGCATGTCCTCCTATAGCTCTTTCTTCTTGGGAAGGATAAGGGAATGCTCCGGGAACATCCGATTGAGTATAGGATGGAAATACATAAAATCCAAACATTGAAGGAATATACATAACAATCCATTTTTTTACGTTCTCCAGTATTTGAGCCGGACTTTTTCCAATGGTATCGTGCCGGAAATATTTTACAGCCTCGTAATTGTCTGCCAAAGCATAGACAAAGGCAGTTGGTTCATCGTCAAAATAACGATCCTGCGAAACTCCGGGCTGGGTCCTGTCTGTATAGGGCCAGAATTTTTCATCGGGGACACCGCATAGGGTTAAAGATTGCATAGTTGTTCTTATAAAAGCTCCCGTATCACCAACCACACCCATTAAGTTGCGGGTTGTTTTATATACAAAAAGACGAGAACCTTCTATGTATTTTGAAAACCCTCTATTTTCGAAATATTCAACAATGCCTACTGCAGCATTTGCTGTACAAGAACCGAGACGACCCTGGTTTTCTACAGGAGAACACCATTGCCTTAGGTCCATTTGGGCGGGAGGGGCACTTAACTTTTTAGGAATATTTAGCTTTCCTAAAATTTTTGTTACCTCGATATGACTTTCATCATAATCACGAGTGTCGGGCATCGAGGGTAACCAACCTGTTCCATAGCCGTTTTCAGGTTGACCGGGAACCTCGATTGTTTTGTTGAAAATTGAGTCCATATAACCTCCTATTTAAAAAATGTATTTAAAAGAAAGCTCTTTATTTAAGTACGATTAAACAGAATTTTATTGACACATTATTGTGGCTCGGGAGTTAAGAACTCCCGATTAGAGTTAGAGCTTAAATTTGTTGCCAGATAGGAAATTCCTGCTAAAAGACCTGCTAGTAAAATGGTCTTTATTTGAGGCCATGTTAAATTCCATCCAGTCTGGATTATGTTATAAAGCGCGGTTAACATTGCTCCTACGACAGCTATTATAAATCCCTTGATAAAATCACGCGTATTCAGTTGAAATAATTTTGAGTTCATAATGATGGGTTTAGGATTATTGAATTATCTGCAGATAGACGATTTTAATCCGTCGCCCGTACTAATTAAGATTGAAATAATTAATTTTACAACAGGATTTTTGACAAGTTCCCGTATAGCTTCGAGTGCGTCCCTGGCACTTCCCCAGTTTTTGCAAAATATATCTTTTGCAGATTCTCCTTTAAGTTTAGCATCCTTTGAAATACTAATATTTTCAAGCTTTAGATGCTGGGCAACACTTTTTTCGAATTCGTTCATGACTCTGGTTCTTAAATTATGTTAAGTTTAATTTTTCCATTTCCATAATTGCATCAAAATGTGCTTTTGCAATTCTTTTTCTGCCTTCCTCATTCATAAGGTAGTTTTTACATTCTTCATAATTGTCCATGAAAAAATTTTCGGTTAGAATTGCAGGCATTTTGGTATTGACTAAAACGTCAAATTGCGCCTCCTTGTCAGGATCCCCATCGCTTATGTCAGATCTCATTCTGATTTGAGGAAACTCTTCTTTGAATTTCTGAAAAAAAACCGATGCTATTTTGTCTGATTGCGTTTCTCCTTTGGAAGTATAAATTTCCCATCCTTTTCCTCCCCCAGCGTTGGCATGAATAGATAAATAAATGCATCTGTGATCTTTATCAAATTGCTTGTTTGCCCTATTGATCCTTTCTTCTCTCGAAATGTCTTTGATTTCATTCACAATATTATAGCAGTCTATATTATTGTTTTTACATAATTCGATTAGATTTGAAACAATGCTGCGATTGAATTCTCCTTCAAATAGCTGGGAGCCATCGGGCCAAACCGGTGATCTTTTACCTGGAGTTTGTGGTTGTCCATGCAGAATACCTCCATGACCAGGATCTAATAGCCATTTATATTTACTTGCCATGTTATATAGATTTATTCGTTTTCTCCCACTGGCTCCAGAGACGTTGTTAAAAAGGCATGAGCAGCAGTGAAATAAATATAAATTGGCTTTTCATTCCTTAAAAGATCCATTACTGAATCAAACATATTAATCGGCACGAACATCCGAATGATTCCATCTTGTTCATAATCACTCGGAAAAGGTTGGTTTGGCTCGATAAACCTTACAAAGGCGGCAGTTTTGTTTGGGACATTGTACAACGAAATTTGGGCCCTTATATTTTGATAGCCCTGCGGACAACCATATACAATTACATGGTAACTCTTAATTTCAAGTGTATTAGGCATAATCGTAGGTTTTTTGGTTTTATTAAACAGCATAACTCAATTCTCAACCAAAGTTAAGCTACCCCGGAGGCCCCTTCAACCAAAAAGAAAATTCATCCGCAACTATCTAACATACGTTATCACATATTGAAAATTCGATATTATTTAATGCGCCTCTTTGGAAACTCTAAAATCATCATTTCTCAATTTCACTTCATTATTCCTCAATTTCACTTCACAAGTACACAAAATTGGTTCATCAATACTCATTTTAAGGTGGCACATGCACGTTTTTTGCCCACCAGGGACCTTGCTTAAGGAGGGGGTGCCCCTTCACCAAGGGGGCGGTGCACAAAAAATGTGCGTGCTTGCACCTTTTTTGTGCATCGGTGAATGATCATAAAACAAAAAGGGAGAACCCTGCCCTGGCCTCCCTTTTTTGTCTTTACTTTATTGTAGTTGAAGTCGTTTCTTCTTCCACGGGTGTTTCTTTTTCAAACAGCACCTTTAAATCGGCTACAATAGGTTTTGCTTCGGACATACCCGTGCGCACAGCCATCTTAGCTGAGTTATATATTGCCAGAGAGGCATAAAAGCAATCGGCACCGGCGGCAAACATAAGGTCGTTCAGCTTTTTACCAAGGAGATCGTACTCTCTGACAATTTCTGCATAATCGCTGTAGGCTGTCAGATCCATTTTGAGTTCTCCGATATTTATAAATGGAGGTATTATGGTCGATACCTTTTCGCCATAATTCAACGACTTTTCAACGAAAGGTTTGCGAATTTCGCTCATGGTTTGGATTACTTTGCGTTCCGAGGGACCAATGGGTGGTGGTGTTGGGAGCTGTTTACGCATCTGACTTAACTGGGTGATCATTTGGTCTTTTAATCCTTCCGGTAGTGGATTTTGATTATAATTCTGCATACTACAATTTTTAATGATGAATATTTAGATGGTGTTGGGCAGTTTATATTTTTGAAAATAACGAAACCGTTTATTACTATCATCGGTTAATGAGTGAACGTTGCCGACTATTTATTATGCGTTAAGATTTGTTGAGAATTCGTTAAGCAAAAAACCTGATATTATTCCGCACCTTTAAATTTCTCTCTTTGTTGCCAAGGACAGATTAGTATATAAAAATTGTTTATGAGGTGTTTAAACTTAAAATTAAACTTAAGTCTATTGCGGCGCTGATGTCGGAGTTGCATTTTTCAACGAATCTCGCACCGCCTAAATTCAATGTAGATTTTAATCCGGGGGGCCGGACAACAGTGTCTTAAAGATTAATAGACCTTACATAATCCATGAGTTGTTCCTTTTTACGATGAGCAACAGGTACCTGGGTGCCATCGTTAAGATATAGACTACAATCCATTTTATCGATCCGTTTTATAAAGTTTGTATTCACAAGGTGCGACTGATGCACCCTGAGAAATTGTGGATAAGGAAGCATGTACTCAAAGTCCTTTAACGTTTGGGAGGCAAGTATACCTTTGCCTCCTTCCTGGTAAATGGTTGTATAATTGCGACACGATTCGCAGCGGATAATCTTATCCTTAGGAATAATAAAAATACTTTCTGTGGTTTTTATAACAATTTTTCCGGAGGCATGAATCGCCATTGGGAGTGAGCCATCGGCTGCGCGGGACGGATATTCCAGTTGCGGCAGTGCTTTATGAATCGCATTTACAAAATGACTTACCGATAACGGTTTGGTGATGTAGGCAGTAGGTGAATGATTAATGGCCAGATACGCATAGCTTGTATGTGCAGTAATAATGATGATTTTAAATGAATAATTAAAAGTCATATCAAAAATTTCATATCCTTTGGCATCAGGAAGTTCCATGTCCAGAAATATCAGGTCCGGATGGTGTTTGTGTATTTCCTTTATCCCGTTATAGAAGGTGTGGGATTGAGCTAAAATACAAATTTCCGGGAAGTAGGTCTGTATCATTTCCGAAACCAGACTGCAAGAATTTACATCATCGTCGATTATTATTGAGGTTAACATAACGCAGACTTTTAGAAGGAGCAATAAAGGGATTTTGTCTTTTTGTTTTGTTACATAAAGATAATCTTTACTTTTTTTAAAGTCAATAGGTTAAATTTTGTAGGAAATACCCCGAAACTTCACAGGCAGTTGAGAAAAGTTGAGGGTTTTAGGCAACAATTGACAAAATCCTGCATCGGAATTGTTGTAAACAACTACCATTGTCAAAGGACGGTAATAAGAGGCTAAAAAGGGCTGCAGGCAATGTCTGGACTTATGTTAACACTTTGGCTGTTTATTCCGAACAAACTGACCCTCATTCCTGAAATTGACCCCTCTCCTGGAAGGCTATTAATCCCGAAGGGCAGTCGGCAGACAAAATGCAATGAACGTTTAT
>JAJYAG010000231.1 GCA_021779665.1 Bacteroidota bacterium
CGATAATCCAGTCGGTTGTTGTATGAAAGTTATCAGCAAAGGGTTGATTCACCATCACATACTTACCTTTATTATCTTTCAGCCAGGCCCAGTAAGGTATATTATCGAGTATGGCCTGGAGCTGTGCTTTACTTTTATACAGATCGTTTTCGAGGAGTTTCTGATTGGTAATATCGCTGATGAGCATTACCTGACGGATCCAGTTTCCTTCTGTATTATAGATGGGGAAACAACGATTCCATATCCAGCGTATGGAGCCGTCGGGCCTGACAATCCTGTATTGCACTTCGAACCTGTGCTCTGATTTAAAATAAGAGCTGTTAATTGTCTCGTTGAAAAATTTTTTATCGTTCTGGTGAACAACGTTTTGAAGGTAGTTTACCGGTCCTGTAAGACTTTTCCCGGGAAACCCAAAAATCCTGTCGAAAGAAGCATTTGTATACAACACCATGTATTGATTCATCAGCACAATAGCATCAGTGGAGTGTTCAGCCAGTTGTCTGAATTTTTCTTCGCTTTCTTCGATACTTTTTACAAAATGTTTTTTATAGCTGAGATCATGGATAGCTGCTACCCTCACCGAACGACCTTTATAGCTGAAGGGGCGCGAAATAACTTCAACTTCAATGTTTTCACCCTTTTTACTGCGGAAAATGGTGTCGTAAGCCTGAGGGGAATCAGATCGTATACTCAGGAGTACTGGTTTTCGGTATTCGAGCACGACAAAATCGAGCAGGTTTGCACCAATAACTTCATCAATTGAATAACCTGTTAATGTGAGAAGCTGTTCGTTGGCATCGATTATTTTACCATGCTCGTGGATTACTATTCCTTCAAATGTAGAATTGGCAAGCTGCCGGAAACGTTCTTCACTCTCACGTAGTCCATCTTCAAGACTGGTAAGCTTCATAACCTTTTCTTCGAGGTATTTGATCCTCTTCTCAAGGTTTTGATTCAGGTTATAAAGTTCCTCGTACGAGAGAGCAGGCTTACTCATTAATAATTATTCAAAAACGTAAAGTAAACTAATTTTGTTAATTATCAAATACAATATAAGTAGCCGAATTGGGTCTGCTTCTTAAATTTTTGAAAATTAAACTGTTAAAAATAGAGTAAGAATATCTTTGTCTATACTATTTTTTCGCTCTTCTGTTTATTTCATCCCGAATTAAAGAGGCTCTTTCGTAGTTTTCTTTACCAATAGCTTCTTCCAGTAGTTCTTTAAGCTCTTCCACTTCGAGATCTTTAATTTCGTCCAAATCGGCCTGAGAATGAGATGTACCTGATTCAACGCGGTAATCTTCAGGTTCAGGTTTTTTAAATTTTGATTCACTTTCAAAATCAATCACAATACCAGCTCTGGTCATTATGTCTTCCGAAGTATAAATGGGGCATTTGAAACGAAGGGCCAATGCAATGGCATCTGAGGTCCTTGCATCAATTGATATACGGGTTTGCCCGTTATCGCATATCAACTTTGAGAAAAATACACCTTCTTCTAATTTGTATATATTTACTTCTATCAAATTTATTTTAAAGGCCTGCGAAAAGTTCACAAATAAATCGTGTGTCAAAGGTCTTGGAGGTTTTAAACCCTCCAATTGGATAGCAATAGCCTGAGCTTCAAAACCGCCTACTATAATAGGAACCCTACGTTGACCATTTTCTTCGCTTAAAACCAGTGCATATGCGCCCGATTGAGTTTGGCTGTAAGATATCCCTAAAACATTTAGTCGAATTTTACTCATTTTCAAGTATGGAAATAAAAACCGTAAATTAAACACAAATATAAATATTTAGAAATTACTTTATACTTTATTATAAACCGCAACTTCTTCAATTGTTAAAACTATAAACAAGGAAAACAAAAAAATTCCCTTGTTTGGGGGAAATTTAAAAAACATGCGTATTTATTTTGAAATAACATTTGCAGTTAAGTGAAAGTTTTATATTTTTGCAGCCTGATTTTTAATAACAGAGTAAAATTCAAAGGAATGTACGCAATAGTTGACATAGCAGGCCAGCAATTTAAAGTAGAAAAGGACCAGGAGGTTTTTGTTCACCGTCTGGAAAGTGAAGAAGGTGCGCAAGTATCGTTCGACAAAGTGTTACTGGTGGAAGATGGAAGTGATGTTAAAGTTGGAACTCCGGTAGTAAGCGGAGCTTCGGTTTCTGCTAAAGTTGTGAGCCACATGCGTGGTGACAAGGTTCTTGTCTTCAAGAAAAAAAGAAGAAAAGGATACCAGAAAATGAACGGACATCGTCAGGATCTTACTAAAATTGTAATCGAAAGCATTACTGCATAACCATAAAAATATTTTTGCACAATGGCACACAAAAAAGGCGCGGGTAGTTCGCGCAACGGTAGAGAGTCGGAAAGTAAACGATTAGGCGTAAAATTGTTTGGCGGACAGTTTGCTAAAGCTGGTAACATTTTAGTTCGTCAGCGTGGTACTGTTCATAACCCAGGCTTAAATGTTGGTATTGGACGCGACCATACATTATTTGCTCTTATCGACGGAGTTGTTGAATTTAAAACCAAACAGGGCGACAAATCTTTTGTATCTGTTGTTCCGTTTACAGCTTAAAAAGATATACGTTAAGACATTTTCTCCTGAAATGTTTACTTTTGTAAATGTTTCAGGAGATTTTTATTTTATAAAACTGTGGTCGACAGACCACAGACCACAGACCACAGCATAAGACAAACATGTATTTTCTGTGGACCGTGGTCCGTCGTCTGTGGACTGATTTAAATACATACCATGCTCACCATCAAACAAATTACAGAGAATAAAGAGGCCGTACTCGAACGTTTGGCTGTAAAAAATTTTAAGAATCCTGCTTTAGTCGACGAAATTATTGAACTCGACAGCAACAGGAAAAAAATTCAGTTTCAGGGCGATTCCCTGCAGGCTGAGCTGAATAAAATTGCCAAAGAAATTGGCGGATTGATGAAAAGCGGCAAAGTGCAGGAAGCTGAACAGCTTAAAAAGCGCAATACCGAAATAAAGGAAGAAACTGCTAAGCTTAACCAGGAGCTTGCCGCAACCGAAGAGAAATTAAATTCGCTTCTGGTTCAGTTGCCTAATCTTCCTCATGCTTCTGTTCCTGTAGGTAAGAGCGCTGAAGACAATGTTGTTGTTCGTTCAGGCGGCGAAATACCAACCCTTGGCGAAAAAGCAATTCCTCATTGGGAATTGGCAAAAAAATTCGATATTATTGATTTTGAGCTTGGCACAAAGCTTACCGGTGCAGGTTTCCCTGTATATAAAGGTAAAGGAGCCAAACTTCAACGTGCGCTCATCAACTTTTTCCTTGAAGAAGCTACAGCCGCCGGTTATCGTGAGTTTATGCCTCCCCTGATGGTGAATGAAGATTCCGGATTTGGTACCGGCCAGTTACCCGACAAAGAAGGGCAGATGTACCATGTTACCATCGACAATTTTTACCTGATTCCCACAGCTGAAGTTCCGGTTACCAATATTTTCCGCGATGTAATTGTAAGTTCTTCGGAGCTTCCAATTAAAGCAACAGCCTATACGCCATGTTTCCGCCGCGAAGCCGGGTCTTACGGAAAAGATGTACGTGGGTTAAACCGTCTGCATCAGTTCGATAAAGTTGAGATTGTACAGGTTGCACATCCTTCGAAGTCTTACGAAATTCTGGAACAGATGGTAGCCCATGTGGAAGGCCTTGTTAAAAAGCTGGGTTTACCATATCGTATTTTAAGACTTTGTGGGGGAGATATGAGTTTTACTTCAGCCCTTACCTACGATTTCGAGGTATTTTCGTCGGCACAGCAACGCTGGTTGGAAGTGAGCTCTGTATCGAACTTTGAGTCTTTCCAGGCCAACCGTTTAAAACTTCGTTTCCGGGAAGAAGCAGATAAAAAAACAATGCTGGCACACACTTTAAATGGTAGCGCACTTGCTTTACCGCGTATTGTAGCTGCCTTACTCGAGAATAATCAAACTGAAAAGGGTATTAAATTACCTGAAGTTCTGGTGCCGTTTGCGGGTTTTGAGTATATCGATTAAGGCCCTTTCCGATAGCTATCGGAACCCTCTCCAATTGGATAGGGGAGAAAGAAAGCCTGATAAGTTTTTTAAACCTGTCAGGCTTTTTGTATTTCTGTGGACTGTGGTCAGTCGACTGTCGACTAATCTCACTTCTTAAATTTCAACTGGTATGCCACCACATTGTCCTTAAAAAATGTAGGAACCAGCAGCATATCTTTTTCTTTTACATATTCAATATCGGCAGCATTAATCTGCAGCGGAGTGGTGTCCAATAATAGCTGCGGTTTTTGTCCTTCTTTAATTTCATAAATATGTCCCTGCCAGTCGGAAATTAAAAAAGTTCCTTTGCCGGTGGGTACAATGCCATCAATACCAACTGTATTATCCACAAAGGTTTTGATTGCTTTGGTGGTTACATCAATTGAAACAGCTTTATCAGCGAGTCCGGCATATAAAATACTTCCCTGTGCATAAAGTCCGTTGATATTCTTCAGTTCATCTTTCTTAAGGAACAATTCTACTTTTCCCTTTTTAAGTGCGTAAATGGCATTGTCGCCCATGTCGGAAAAGTAAACAGTTCCGCTTTTATCAACAGTAACGTCGTTCAGTTTTTTGGCACCTTCTACAGGATATTTGTTTGTTACTTTACCTTCTTTAATGTCAATTTCCACCAGTTCGGTAATATCGGTCACATAGAGTTTGCCTTTGTAAACCCCCATACCTTTTGGAGCGCTTAGTCCTTTAATCCATTGGGCTTCTGTTACATCGCCCCGCATGTTTACCTTCGATATAAAGCCATTTCCGTCCTTTTCCCAGGGATTCATATTCACATTGGAGACATACAAAACATCGTTATCACTGTCGTAGGCTACCGATTCCGGCGTCTTCAGATCTTTTTTGGTTTCCCAGATGGTCACCAGCCGTTCATCCTGAACCTTTTGCTGGGCATTTATTGAAGTTGGAATAACGCATAGCATTGCTGCAAGCACGAGTGCGGATTGATAAATCTTTTTCATTTTGGGTTGATTTTATGTTATTGATTTGCTTCTATAAACAATATTAAAAAGAAAAATACTTAAAAAATAGCGAAGATTTGATTCATATTTTTTTTAAAACAAAAAATAGATACCTTTGCACCCGGTTTCGCGGATGTGTCGTAATTGGTAGCCGAGCCAGACTTAGGATCTGGTGCCGGAAGGCGTGGGGGTTCGAGTCCCTTCATCCGCACACTACAACAGCCTTACTAACTTTCGGAATGGTGTTAGTTAAGGCCTTTTTTTTCAAAATAATTCACTAAATTTATTTTTTAATTTTCCCAGTAATGAATATTGTTAAGGAGCAAATAGACGATTTAAACGCGGTGTTGAAAGTGCGTATCTCGAAAGAAGATTACGAGCCAAAGGTGACCAAAACTTTAACTGATTACAGAAAGAAAGCACGTTTGGATGGATTCAGACCGGGCAATGCGCCTATGGGACTTATACAGAAAATGTACGGAAAGCAGGTGATGCTCGAAGAAGTTAACAAACTTTTATCCGAATCGGTTACCAAATATCTGAACGACGAGAAAATTCACATTCTTGGCGATCCCCTTCCCAGTGAAAAAGAACAACCAGTAATTGATTTCGACACTCAAACTGAATTCGACTTTGCTTTCGACCTCGGTTTATCACCCGAATTCGAACTTAACCTTTCCTCCAAAGATAAACTTACTCAATACGACATAACTCCGGCCGAAAAAATTACTGAAACTTATCTCGACAGCTATCTCCGCCGTTATGGTTCTTTCAAAACCGTTGATATGGTTGAAGATGGTAAAGAATCGCTTACCGGTAATTTTGTTGAATTGGACGAAAACGGAGCTGTAAAGGAAGACGGTTTGGTTACCGAAGCTTCGGTAATTTACCTCGAATTCATGAAGGATGATGACATCAAAAAAGAATTCATGGGTTTGAAAGCTGAAGATGTTGTTTCTTTCAACCTTCGCAAAGCATATCCGAACGATGTTGAGCTTGCTTCTATTCTTCACAAAAAGAAAGAAGAAGTTGCTTCAATCGATTCAAATTTTCAGTTCACGGTAAAAGCTATCAGCCTTTTCGAAAAGGCAAACCTGGATCAGGAACTCTTTGATAAAGTTTTTGGCGAAGGCGATGTGAAATCGGAAGAAGAATTCAAAGAAAAAATTCAGGAAGAAATCAAGCATAATCTCCAACGCGAAAGCGAATATAAATTCCGTGTTGATGTTAAAGAAGCGCTTCTCTCAAAAGTTAGTTTCAAGCTTCCTGAAGAATTCCTTAAAAGATGGATTTTCTCCATTAACGAAGGAAAATACACTCAGGAACAAATCGACCAGGATTTCCCTAAATTTATGAACGACCTGCGCTGGCAGTTGCTTCAGAATAAGGTGATCCGCGAACACGATCTCAAAGTAAGCGACGAAGAACTTGTTGAATTCTCGAAATACATTACCCGTATGCAGTTTGAGCAATACGGTTTACACAATGTACCCGAAGAAAATATCGATAATTACGCCAAAGAAACGCTGAAACGTCCCGAAGAAAGAAAGCGGATGCTCGAGAAAATTTACGAGGATAAAGTAATTGACTTTGTTAAAACTTTGGTTACTGTTGAAAACAAGGTAATTTCGAGCGAAGATTTTGATAAATTAATGGAAGCCAATAACGATTAATAATTGTTATAACTTTAGGTCATTAGAATTAAGTCTTACACGTTAATTTTCAGGAAATGAATTATCAGGATGAATTTAAGAAATATGCCACCAAAGAACGTGGTATCAATAGCTTAACGCTGCACAAGTATCAGTCGGTATACGCTAATTATATATCTCCAACCATCATTGAGGAACGTCAGATGAATGTTGCTTCGATGGACGTATTTTCCAGGTTAATGATGGATAGAATTATTTTCCTTGGTTTACCTATTGATGATTATGTTGCCAATATCGTTCAGGCACAGTTATTGTTCCTCGATTCCGTATATCCTCACAAGGATATTCAGATCTATTTCAATACTCCGGGCGGTGCGGTTCATGCAGGTTTGGCAATTTACGATACCATGCAGTGGATCAACTCCGATGTGGCCACTATCTGTACAGGAATGGCCGCTTCCATGGGAGCTGTTTTATTGACTGCCGGAACCAAAGGAAAGAGATCTGCCTTATATCACTCAAGGATTATGATACATCAGCCAATGGGAGGAGCACAGGGTCAGGCTACCGATATGGAAATCACCCTGAAGGAAATCCTGAAACTGAAGAATGAATTATATAAAATTATTTCTGACCATAGCGGACAACCTGTTGATAAGGTTGAGAAAGATGCTGATCGTGATTACTGGATGCGTGCTGATGAAGCAAAGGCATATGGTATGATTGATGAGGTACTTTCCCGTCAGAAAAACAAAAAGAAATAGAAAGGCATAAAATGGACAAATGTTCCTTTTGCGGGCGTGAGAAAAAATATACAAATCTGCTAATTGCGGGAATTTCCGGGCATATTTGCGATGCTTGTGTTGAACAGGCACATACAATTGTTGAAGAGGAATTAAATCAGCGTACAGGTTTTGATATCAGTCGTATAAAACTCAGTAAACCAGCTGAGATCAAGAAATTTCTTGATATGTACGTAATTGGTCAGGACACTGCCAAAAAATATCTCTCGGTTGCTGTTTACAATCATTATAAACGATTAATCCAGAGCAAGCCTACAGACGACGATGTTGAAATTGAAAAATCGAACATTGTTTTTGTTGGCGAAACCGGAACCGGCAAAACTTTGCTTGCCAAAACCATAGCCCGTCAGTTACATGTGCCATTCACAATAGTTGATGCTACTGTATTGACTGAAGCCGGTTATGTAGGCGAGGACGTGGAAAGTATACTTTCGCGTTTGCTGCAGGTTGCCGATTACAACGTTGAAGCTGCCGAAAAAGGAATAGTATTTATCGACGAAATAGATAAAATTGCCCGTAAAGGCGATAATCCCTCCATTACCCGCGATGTATCGGGCGAAGGTGTTCAGCAGGGGTTATTAAAACTTCTCGAAGGTTCGGTTGTGAATGTTCCACCTCAGGGCGGACGTAAGCATCCTGAACAGAAGATGATTCAGGTAGATACTAAAAACATTCTTTTTATTTGCGGTGGCGCTTTCGAAGGAATTGAGCGCAAAATTGCCCAGCGTCTTAACACAACTGTTGTTGGTTATAATGCTTCGCGCAAGTCGGATATCATCGACCGCAGTAATCTCCTGCAGTATATTGCACCTCAGGATTTACGCTCATTCGGATTGATTCCTGAAATCATCGGTCGTCTGCCGGTTCTTACCTATCTTAATCCTTTGGACAGAGAGGCTCTGCGCCGTATTCTTACCGATCCCAAGAATGCTATCATCAAGCAATATAAAAAGCTTTTCAAGATGGATAACATCGATCTTGAATTTGATAACGAAGTGCTCGACTATATTGTTGATAAAGCATTGGAATACAAGCTCGGAGCTCGCGGATTACGTTCCATCTGCGAAATTATTATGATGGATGTGATGTTCGAAATGAATTCGGAAGAGGATAACAAACTTAGGATTACATTCGACTATGCCCGCCAGAAACTTGAAAGCGACGAAGCACGCCGCTTAAGAGTGGCTTAAACTGGTAAATGAAAGAAAAAAGGTTTAAAAATTTGCATTTGAAAAAAAATAATTCTTTTTTTGTAACACATTAAAAGTAAAAAAATGATCAGAACTCAAAATTGGTGGTGGTGGCACAGTACTTATTCTCAAAAGGAAGTGAGGAGTTAGCCCTATATCCAATTTTATAGAATATAAAATCGAAGGCTTGCCAATCACGGCAAGCCTTTTTTGTTTTTAACCTTTTAAGTTACAAATTATGATTTACCAGGTCACCACAAATGTTAAAAAGATTCTCTCCGACACCATTACACCGGTGAGCATTTATCTGAAGATGCGCGACATCTTTCCTAATTCTATCCTGATGGAAGGTGCCGACTCTCAGGGAAGTCGCAACAGTTACTCTTTTATAGCGCTTAAACCTATAGCCGAGTTTGTAGTGGAAGATCAGACAGCTACCCTGAGCTTCCCGCATGGTGTTTCGCAGGAGAAAATCACAGGGGAACTGACGGTAATGGATCTGATGAATCGGTTTATCCGTTCGTTCGAAACTGAAACCATCGATCCGGCTGTAGTTGTAAACGGTTTATTCGGTTATTCATCTTACGATTCAATTCAGTATTTTGAGTCGATTACGCTCAAAGCAAAGCAGAAAAGTGAAGAGAAAATTCCTGAAATACGCTATGCTTTTTATAAGTATATCATAGCTATCAATCACTTTCAGAATAATTTAACCATTATCGAAAACCTTCTGGAAGGTGAAGAAAGTCAGTTGGAGTATATTGAAAGTCTGTTGCGGAACCTGAGTTTTGCGGCCTATC
>JAJYAG010000048.1 GCA_021779665.1 Bacteroidota bacterium
CGGCCAACATCCCCCACACCGTAATAACGAAAGTCAAACGGGATCCCATATTTGCCAATATTGGAGTTGAGCCTTGCATTCCAACTGGTATCCTGATCAAGCCTACTGATTACTTTACCCACGTAACTGGTTGCATTTAAAGCGGCAACGACCCCTTTGCCGTCCGGGCCATTCCACACGCCAACGTTAAAGGGCACGCCAACAGCTGAATGCCAGGTTAATTTCTGTGTAGAGAACCCCAATACACCACTATGATTTAGCACAGATGGAAGGCTGGCTGGAAAACCAAAACAATCAGGTAACATATAATCCATGCTTTCCTTGCCAAATTCCCGTTTAAAAAACTGATTCCCATATAAAACCTGTCGAATGATCGATTCGGAAGAAGAAATATTGACTTCACCCTCATCAACTGAAGAACCGGACACATACCATCTGCCCTGATCGATATATTCCTTCACTTTCAGGTAAAGTTTGGGATAATATTCTTTCATCATTTGATACCGCCTGGAACCGGTAAAATTGAATACGTAATCAGGATATTTTTCAAAAAGATAAAAATTCTCCTCCATCGTATTCTTTATGTATTCATTGATTGTGGTTGGATAATCCCAGTTCCATTCCGAATCGAGATGGGCATATCCCACGGTAAACAAAACTTTATCTTTCGACAAGTCGTATTTCTCCCTTTTCTGCAAAGGCTGGGCCGAGCCCAGTAATGGCAGGATCAGTAAAGCCGTAATTAACAGATTTTTTTGCATTTAGGTAAATATTTAAACAAATAAAAAATTATTTTCCAATATCGTTTCGTACTAAAGACGCCGCCGGTTTAAGTTTTAATTACCACATGACGACTTTCGCATATTTGTTAGTTTCTTAACTAAACTTCATTGCTTTATTCTTCTTTACATATTATTTAGCAGGTTTGATGTAACAATAAACTTCGTACCCGAGCTCACTCCAGGCACTTTTCACAGGAAATGAAGTTCCCGGGAACAATTCCTGAAAGTTGGGAATAAATGTAACCCGAATTTTTATCTTTCCCTTTCCTTTTGTCAGGTTGGAAGGGATAAGGAATTCGTCGTCCCTTAACCGGCGGTTTGAAGTTTGCACTTTCAATTTCCGGTTATCCAATTCTCCCGGAGGGTTTGAGAATAAACAAGTGTTGGAACCAGCTAAGTACCAAACGCCAGCTTTTTCAAACGAGTCGTTAGCCCCGGGTCCCGAAATATAAACTTCTGCCGTTTGGTTAGGAAATCTGTAGTCCAGCGTACGACGAAGCAAAACGCCTTCGTTATCCGGCTTTAACTTAACAGTAAATTCAGATGTTCCCCGCATAAACCGACCGTCTTTCGACTGCTCAGGATAAACATCCTTACCGGTTAAATTGTCGTATCCGGAGATAGCATTTGGGCCCGGGTTCTGTATTTTTTTTGGGAAGACATCTATTCCCCATTCGTAGCGAGAAGATATAGTTTCCACTTCAGAAGCATCCGGCGAAATATACGCGTGTTCATTCTCACTCTTCAGATTGCCAACGTCTACTTCATCCGTTTTAATCAGAGAAGGGGATGGCAACCCATACCAGTAGGTAACCGCCTCATAATGTTCGGTCGACAGGTTCTCGCCACCATGTTCGAACCTGATTACAGCACGGCGTCCGAACGGCATCAAATCAGCCAAAAGAAAACGGTAAGCCGATTCGATCAGATCTTTAGGGTCTTTTGCCTTGTCTTTCCCTGTCGTGCCACACGGATGGCCTGCAAATGGCAGTGTCATGTTCTGGCCGCCCCAATAGTCGCCGCCACCACCCCATTCCTCGGTTCCTGTGCCATATGCCTGTGGGGTCTGGCTGTCATCTAAAAAGAAGCGGGGGTCACCTTCCAGGGTTCCCAAAAAACCATTATGTGAGAAAATAAACGAAGTCCCTACAAAACTGCCCGACCATTCATTTTTCCCTTCTAAACCTCTGGTATCCAAGTAAACCATATCCTTACCAGGTTCGGGTGTTGGAATGTCCTTATAGGTTGCATGAAAATAACTGCTGAAATTCTTACTGCCTGCTAAAGGTTCGTACCGTATTTCGTAACTAATTTCTGAATCGTCGGGTTGGATCCCTGCCAGTTCATATTTGGCAGACCTGAAGAATGGCATCGGAAAATAACAGGCCAGCTCCACCTTCCTATTGGGATAATCATACCGGATGTAGATTGGGAAGCCTTTTACAAGGTATTCTTTGCTTTCGCGGTTGTAAAAAGTACCTGCCCCGAAAAACAGGCACAACGGTGCGTCAATGGACGGGTATTTGCTGTTGTCCCAGGTTACCAGAAGGCGTAACCGTTCCAGATCCACCGCTTTTTCCAGCGGAAGTATCATTTTAAAAGCTCTGATGATAGAAGATGGCTCTTTGATATTTGCCAGCATCAGTGATTTTTTGTCCAGCTTGATTTTTCCGTCCAGCTTTTTGATTCCCCTTGGGGCGATATCCGTGCCGGCAAGGCCAATAAGGTCCAGCACATCCTGAGCTGGTGTTTGACCGGAGTTCCATGTTTGAATGGGTTGGGAAAGGTTTTGTTCGTTTGCAAACAGGTTATAGATATAATACCCGGTACCGTATTTTGTGCGGGAATAGGCAATTTGAAAGGTTTCTTTAAAAGGCATGGGCGTCCAGATCAGGTCGGCGCCCTTGGTGATAGCCCACGTCCAATTGAGTGGCTGTGGGAAGGCTTCCGTTGGAAGAAATACAGTTTCCTTAAAAACCTTTTTCGCGTTTACCGGGTCGCTTGTTCCTGATTCACGGATGATATTGTCGTTGCCGTCTGCGTTAAAATGCCAAGGACTGCCGTGCCAGTGGTTTGCCCGGCAAAAATACATAATCCCCGTCCCTTTGACATCCAGTGTAACATTGTAGTCTTCCCCTTTAGCAAATAGAAAGTGGCTTGCATCGGCCGATTCATTTCCGCCTGCCCGATCGTATGTGCTGCGCATATAGGCACGAACACCAATCCTTTGCTGCGGCCATTTGTCCCACATGCGGTATGCATCCAGTCCAACAGGTATAGTAGGAAGAACATTTCTACCCGATTGTTCTGGTTGCTGGGCATTTCCATGAATTGAGAAAACTAAAGCTATCAATGTCATTATAGTTATTACCTTCATTTTCATTAGAATGGCATTTGTTCTATTAAGGGCATATAAACATGATCCTGCAGTTTCGATTAATCTTTGGTGACCTTTGATCCATAAACACCGTAAAGAACAATATTCACTTCAACAAATTGTAAGTAGTTGGATAGATAACCATTTCAACAACCGAAGAAGTGAATATTGACAGTAAGGAACCATTCCGAATTGGTTGTTATGTCAACCCGGAATTAAACTTTAGGTTCCCAGCCTTTTTCGTACTCGCGGCTCCAAAGTTTTTGGGCCTCTTTATCTTCAAGGATATGACCGTTTTTCGGATCAATTTTAAGGTCGCGGCCTACGCGCCAGGAAATATTACCTAACTGCATTGCCACTACGCTCTTATAACCCTGTTCAACGTCGCAATTGGGTTTACGGTTGTTTCTGATAGCATCCAGGAAGTCGGCCACGTGAAGACTATCCAGCCCTAGACTTGGACTTGCAGTATTGCGTCCCTGAAGGGCGTCTTCATTCATGAGTGATTTAACTTCTTTAATTAATTTCCCGCTGAGATCATATACCCGATAGTTATCACCACCAGTATCGAGGCTTCCTTTTTCTCCATAAAAAATAATGCCCCGGTCGGAACCTTCAATGGGTCTACCGTTTGAACTTCTGTTTTCCCACATGAGCGATACGCGACCCGGATAATCCATGGTTACGATTTGAGTATCCGGAGTTTCCCAGTCATCCTTATAATGGTATCTTCCTCCAACTGAAGTAACTCGGATCGGGAAATCAACACCTAATCCCCACCGGGCAACATCCACTTCATGTGTACCATTGTTCAGGGCTTCGCCTGTTCCCCAATGCCAGAACCAGTGCCAGTTATAGTGGATCAGTCCGTCCATATATGGTTTACGCGGGGCAGGTCCCTGCCATAACTCGTAATCGAGCCATGAAGGTATGGCGCCCGGTTTCAAAAAATTATCTTTCCGGGTATTTGTGTACCATGTTTTTGCCAGGTAAACCCGGCCAATGATGCCATTGTGCAGTTCTTCTATACCCTTAGTAAGTACAGATGCAGAACGGCGTTGTGCGCCCATCTGTACTACGCGTTTGTATTTCCTGGCTGCGGCTATCGCCAGCTCTCCTTCATGCGGATTATGGCTCAATGGTTTTTCTACATACACATGTTTACCAGCCTGGCAACCCATAATGGTGAGCGGGGCATGCCAATGATCGGGTGTTGCAATATAGATTGCATCGATTGATTTGTCATCAAGCACTTTCCGACAATCCTTTTCCGATTTGGGTGTAGAGGTTTGCCCGGCATCCATCACCGTTTTAATGGCTTTCGGGATAGCCCTTTCGTCAACATCACACACACAGGCTACTTCAGCATTTGCCTGGCGTGCAAAAGTTCCCGACATGCCCTTTCCACGTGAATTCACACCAATAGTGGCTACCCTGATACGGTCATTTGCCCCGATAATGTTTTTATAGCTTTTGGCACTAAATCCCAGCGCTGAACCTCCAATGGCCAAACCTGCCGAGCCGGCAGCTACTTTTCTGATAAAATCTCTTCTGTTGTCCATGCTAAATTGTAAAATTATAAGGTTATGATTTTTATGTTTTTAAAGGCTACGGCACCTCCATGCTCCTGTAACAGGATATGTCCTTTCTCGACCATGCCAAAGGCCGGAACAGTTTTGCTGAACTTGCTCAGTGCAACGGCATCCATGTATTCCTTGCTTCCACGGGTGAATTCAAGAATTTTCTTTCCGTTTAACCAGTGTTCCACTTTTTTATCTTTGGCGACAATGCGGATTGTATTCCACTGGCCAGGGGCGTTTACCTTCTTTTGAGCCTCTACCGGAGGAATAACATCGTAAAAGGATCCACACAAATGGTTATCCTTTTTATTGTCCTCCCCAAGTTGGTCGTCTATGATCTGGTACTCCATTCCGAGGTTCCCGCCATTGGTGTACCTGGTATAAAAATATTTTATTCCTGAGTTACATCCTGGTTCGATTTTATAATCCACGGATAATTCAAAATTGGAATATTCGCCTACGGTGATGATATCGCCCGCTTTACTTTCCTTTTTAACCGACAGACTCCCGTCCTTTATCTCCCAAGCCTGCGATACCGGCTTGCCACCTGGAGTTGTCCATCCGTTAGTGGTTTTCCCATCAAACAAAAGTACCCAACCCTTTTTCTTTTCTTTGGACGTAAGTGAATTATCCTTTTGTGAAAACACGAGCGGTGTACATAAAATTAGAACCAACACAACACAAATACTTTTTCTCATATAATAATTTTTTGTCAAAGGTTGGATGAGCCTGCATGCCCCTGTACGGCAATTAACCCGCCGCCAGGAAATTCTCATCCACCCTTGTATTAAACCAAATTAAACATGCAGGAACCAAAACTAAATTCGATCGATAACGTCAGGTTATAATTGTGTATAACCTTTATTCTGAATAATTTTTCCAGGATTAGATTGCATTACGGTCATAGGGATCGGGTATGCCAACATATCGTCGCTCCATACGAATGAACCGTAACCATCAGCTGCCTGTTCGGCAATCATAACTTGTTTTGCCCTTCCTGTTCTAACCAGGTCAAACCATCTGTGATTTTCAAAAGCGAGTTCAATGCGTCGTTCATTTTCAATGGCCATTATAAAGGACTGATCATCTGCAAAGTCGGAAAGCTGAAAATCCTTTAAAAGACCAGCAGGTTTGGTAATTGCCGGATCCCCGGGTGTATTGCGTGCTCGTTGGCGAATTTTGTTCAGGTAAGTTAACGCAATAAGCTTGTCGCCTCCTGCACGTACCAAAGCTTCTGCATACAGCAAATAAATATCACCAAGCCTGAGTTCAATCCAGTTATTGCCGTTATCCGAGCCACTTGTGGCTATGTCGTAGTATTTACAAACATATTTGTCATTCATCCAAGCACCGGTTTTTGCATTTTTCCAGCCATCGCGCATGGATACATATTTCCGTGGATCGGCAAACTCGTACGCTTTAGACATATCATCAGTAGGGGCATTAACACCACCTTTATCTCCTACCAGGACAACTTCCTTATCGGAAAAACGGGGTGCAAAGTTATTATTCCAAGGACTACCAGTGGCACCATTGGGACTACCCTTTTTATACTGGATTTCAAACAAGGATTCCTTACTATTCTTTTTGGCAACATCAAAAAGGTCCTTATAACTGGGTACCAGAGAGTAGTTTGTATTATTGATCACTTCGGAAAATTTTGTAATAGCCAGATTATATAATTCATTGCCTTTATTGAGCGGATAACCAGCCATATTCATGTAAACTTTACCAAGCAACCCTTGAGCCCCGGCCTTTGTAACACGTCCACGGTCAGTGGAGCTATAAGATTCGGGAAGGTTTTGTTCAGCAAACTTCAGATCGTCAACAATAAAATCATAATTCGCCTGAAGTGAAGCGCGCTCCAGTGTATAAGCAATATTTTGGTCTATTTCTTTATCAACTATAATAGCACCGAGTAATTGATTGTTGAGCGCCATACCGCCAAATGTCCTGTTTAACCAGAAATACATAAGTGCACGGATAAACCTTGCTTCGGCAACATATTGTTTTCTTAATGTGGTATCAGCAAAAGCCGCATTACCACTCCGTCCGATAACTATATTGCAACGCAGGATAATATTATAGCAGTCATTCCAGCAACTGGTAGGATAACCGTTTTCTGGAAGCAACGGAGACATAAACTCATCAATACCTTTTTCATTTGCAGGGTTTCCGGCAAGCCAGGAAAAAGTACTATTATCGGAACGTATTTCTCCAATGCGGATAAAAGTTCCATTATAAACAGAGCGGAGATTACCGTAGGCCGACAGTACTGCCTGGTTAATATCAGTTTGAGTTTTATAAAACCCTGTCGAATTAAGGTTTGAAGGAGGGTTTAGTTCGATAAAATCCTCTCTGCAAGCAGCAAGACCAATCAAAACGATAAGAAAAATGATTGTTTTTTTCATCTTTTATATTTTTTAGTTTTTATACCAAAGTTTCTGTAATTACGTCAAATGTAAAATTGCAGGTGGTAACTAAATTCAATAAGCACCAGTTTATAAATGACGTAGCGATTTAAAATGAAACATTAACTCCAAAAATCACAGAACGGGCTGAAGGATATCCCAGATAGTCACCTCCTTTTGCCAATCCATCTCCCTGGCTGCTTGTTTCAGGATCGTACCCAGGATATTTTGTGAAAGTAAACAGGTTTTGACCTGTCACATAGAGCCTTAATCCTTTTAACTTAATACGATTAGTGAAACTTTCGGTAAAATCATAGGCTAGGGTCATATTTCGCAAACGAAGGTATGAGGCATCGGTTACCCATGCAGACGATGGATCTCTTTGCCATCCAGAGGGAGTGCGTGTAGGCCGGAAATGGATACCGTCGCCCGGGTCTTCCGGTGATTTCCAACGGCCCAACTGCTCAATCATTCCATTACGATCTCCATGATAAATTCCTACCATTCGCTTAAAGAAGCTAAATAATTTAACACCATAAACACCGGTAAACTGGACAGAAAGTGAAAAGTTTTTGTAAGAGAAGTTATTATTGAAACCGGCAGAAAAAATCGGGTTATTACTTCCCAGAATATCTTTATCGTTTTGGTTCATAATAGAATCGCCATTAACATCAAGATATCGACCGTCTCCAATCTTATCGCCAGGTAGATGCGGATATTTATCCAGTTCATCCTGACTCATAAACACGCCTTTATACACATACCCGTAAAAACTTGCAATTGGGTATCCCGGTTTGGTTATAAAAGCATTATTTGCATTAGGGGCACTGCCATAAATTGGCCTGCCGTCAGGTCCAACTTCCAATACTTTATTCTCATTAAATGAGATATTAAAGTCGCTTGACCATTTAAATTTTCCTGTTAAATTTTTTGTGGATAACTGGTATTCCATACCACGATTTTGTACCTTTCCGACATTCTGCATCTGAGTTGAATAACCTGTGATACTTGGAACAGGAACATTCAACAAAAGGTCAATTGACTGGCTATCATAAAAGTCTGCTTCCAACCGGATTCTGTTATCAAAGAGACCAAGATCGAACCCAAGATTTGTTTGTCGTGTTTTTTCCCATCCCAGGTTGTCGTTTGACATAGTACTTGGGTTAACAATATTCTGGAGCGCATCGCCTGTTGGATAAAAACCGGTACTTAACAAACCTATTGATGAATAATTGCCAATGCGGTTATTTCCTGCGATTCCATAGCTAAGCCGAATCTTCAAATCATTAATACTTTTTATATTTTTCATGAAGCTCTCCTGATTAATTCTCCAGCCGACAGATAAAGATGGAAAAGTTCCCCATTTGTTGTTTTTGCCAAAACGGGATGATCCGTCGCTTCGAATTGTTGCAGTTAAAAGGTACCTGTTATCGTAAGAATAGTTAATTCTTGACAAATAGGAAATCATGGAATATTCGGATTTATCACTTGTAAGGGCATACATTGTTCCAGCATTAAGGGTGTAAATGTTGTCGTTAGGAAATCCTCGGGCTTCCCCGTAACTATGATCATAAGTATGCTTTTGTGTTGTATATCCGGCCAAAGCAGTAATATTGTGCTTGGTTCCGAACGATTTCTGATAAGTAAGTGTCTGCTCAATTACCCAATCAAGATCATTCCACGCTTCGTTGCTACCCTGGGCGGGACGGGGGGCTTTGGAACCATCAAGGTCAACAAACGAAGGTTGGTATTGATCCTGCTTATTCTGAGCTATGCCTCCGTTTACACTTACTTTATACTTAAAATTATTAATTACCTCCCATTCGGCAAACATGGTACCCATCCAGCCATTCCTTTTCCTGAGATTATAATTCTGTTTTGCGATACCAATAGGGTTTGCAACGTCACCAGCAACAATTTCAGGGTTTCTTACCTGCGAACCGTAGGTACCGTCGGGATTATTCAAAGGGTATATAGGGGGGAGGTTAAGGGCATACATGATAGGGGAATCTTTCCCGTTTGCCTGCTCATGTCCGTTTGAAACATAAGCATTAAGGCTTAAACCTACCTGGATACGTTTATTTATCTGAGAAGACAAACTGGTCCTGAAATTAAATCGGCTATAATCAGTATTAATTGAGATACCATCCTGTTTAATATAGCTGGACGAGAAAGTATATTGAGTCTTATCAGTTCCACCACTCATCGACAGTTCGTATTGTTCCATTTTTGCATTACGGAACAAAATATCCTGCCAGTTATTGTCGGGCATTTGAGCCACAGAAGCCGGGTCCAAAAAGTTATAAAGAAAACCGGATTTTCCGTCAGGGATTATGTACTGAGTAGAAGAACTTGGATACAAACTTCTTCGCGTATTCAGGTCGTTTATGGTATGAGGAGATTTGTCCGGATCGGCATTAATGATCGGGGCATCCAGCCATGCCTGGTTCCTACCGTCGATAAACCATTGTACATAATGATCACGGTTCATCATCTCAATTGTGTTTTCCCTTTGCTGGACTCCGGTATACATATTAAAATTAACTGTAGGAGCCCCGGTTTTCCCTTTTTTGGTATTGATTATAACTACCCCATTTGCACCTCTCGATCCGTAAATAGCTGTCGAAGATGCATCCTTTAAAACCTGCATACTTTCAATGTCGGAGGGGTTAAGTAACCTGAATGCCCCACCTTCCATAGGATATCCATCAACAACATATAGAGGCTCGTTTGTTTGGGTGATGGACCCTGTACCACGGACTCGGATTGATAAGCCTTCGCCGCCCGGTGCACCATTAATCTGTTGTATCTGCACACCGGCAACCTGACCAATCAATGCTTCACCAAAAGAAATAGCAGCCCTCTCCTTCAAATTTTCAGCGCTTACAGAAGCAACTGACCCGGTAAGGTCCGTTTTTCTTTGTGATCCATAACCAACAACCACAACTTCTTCCAGTTTTTTGATATCGGGCATGAGCCTAACCTCTAATTTGGTAGCACCTCCAACAGTTACTCTTTCAGTTAAATACCCAACATAAGAAAAAACTAGGACCTTTTCGGGAGAAGAAACATCAATAGTAAAATTGCCATTTGCATCAGAAACAGTACCCATGGTAGTTCCTTCTACAACGACGTTAACCCCTGGCAAGGGATCGTTTGTTACGCCATCGGTAATAGTTCCCGTAACTTTCAAAGTCTGGTAACCATTTTTATTACCGACATCTGATGAAAGCTTCATCGAAGTTTTTGAAAGTAGAATAATCTTGTCAATAATACGGTAGTTAATATCTGTTCCCTGCAGCACAAGCCCAAGAATATTGTCAATACTCTCATTTTTTGTACTTATAGAAACCTTATCCAATATAACAGACTCAAGATTAGAATCGTAGGCAAATTCAAAAGCAGTTTGTTGCTTAATTGCTCCAATAACTTCACTTAAAGTAGCATCTTTAAGGTTAAGTGAAATTTTTACTTTTTGTGCATATGAGTCTCCGGCATATACAGAAAAAATGGAACACGTTAATAGTAGTAAACTTAGTTTTGACATGATTACAATTTTAAATAAATAATGCTTGTCAATAGCAATACCATTTGTATGCGTTTTTTTCATACCTTTGCATAGATTTAATTATTAATACTTTGATGTAGTCTTTTAATTGAATCATTTTGAAATCGGGGAAATATTGGTACTATTTTCCCGATTCTCCCTTTACCTAAGGTCCCATATGGTTAATGTTTTATTAGCAGTTAGTTTTTTATTTTTGATTAATGTAAATTTCCTTATCACTTATTTTATATTGTATAGGTGCCACGAACTGTAACATTTCCATAACTGTTTCCAGACTCTGTGATTTACGGAAAACAAAATTGTAAAAGGCATCGGTTTTGGTGCCAGAATTAACGATAATATTCACTCCATAGATTTCCTGAATTTTTTTAGTAATCTCAGCTAATCGTGCCTTCTCAAAGGTAAAAAGACCCTGATGCCACGAAGTATATAAGGTAGCATTAACCTGCCTAAGGTCAAGTTTATTTTCAGCCTTATAATAAATAGCCATTTGCCCGGGTTGCATTCGGGTTATGTCTTTACCATTGCTGTCGAGTATAGAGACTTTACCGGTAACTAAAGTTGTCAGAATTGCATTGTTACATGATAATGTATTGATGTTAAAGGATGTACCGAGAACCTTTACATGAATAGCACCTGCAGTAACAATAAAAGGTTTTGTTGAGTCCGGGGTAACTTCAAAATAAGCCTCGCCTTCGAGAAAAACATTTCGCTCCTTATCCGAAAAAGATAAAGGATATCGAAAAGATGAGTTAGTGTTTAACCATACTTTACTACCATCAGGCAAAATAACCGAACGAATTGAGTCGGAACTACCAACAATAAGTGTAAAAATTTCAGCATTCTGCTTCCGCTTTAAATGCAGGGTTAGAATTGAAATAGAAATAATAAAAACGATAAAGGCAGCATATTTTAAAAACTTAATAAAGAAACTACGCTTTTGTTTTTTATTAATATCCTCAATATTATTATAAAACCGACTAAGAGCAAGATTCATTCTGTCGGTTTGGGAATAAAATTCAATATTCCTAAGTGAAAAAACCTTTTTATAGTTTAATAATAAATTCCTGTTCTCTTCTGATGCCTTTAACCATTCAAGTAATTGCTTCTCTTCTTCTGGCGAATAATTTCCTTCTAAATATTTAATTATAAACTCCTCTTTAAACTCTAACATATAATTTACAGATTTTAAAATATGACAAATAACACCGGAAAAACACCTAAAAGAAATTCACTTTTTTTAACTGCCATTAAAAAATTTTAAAGTTTATAAAGTGAAAAAAAGAAGGATCAATTGGGAATACTTTGCCAATTTAACCCTTAATATTTTCAGTGCATTGTAGACGTGGTTCTCAACAGTACTCAGGGAAACTCTTAATATTTCAGCTATCTCTCTGTTTTTAAGGCTATGCAGATAGCTTAGCAAAAAGACCTCACGACATTTCGGAGGCAAAGAATCTATTGCATTATTTATGTCCTGGCTTAACTCGTCCATAAAAAGCTTTCGTATAGAATCGTTCTTATCCGGGTCAAAAATTTTAAATTCGAACTCAAATAGATAGTTTTCAAGTATTTTATGATGATAATTTCTTGATTTCTGCAGGTTAATCTGGTTTAAACATCGTTGATAAACAGATCTGAAGAGATAAGCATCCAGCGAAGTATGAATAGTAACAGATCCGGCTTTTTCCCATAAATAGGCGAACATACCCTGAACTACGTCCTCCGCGGCATCTCTGTCCAGAAACAAGCAGGCATAAGCAGTTAAACGGGAATAGTACTGTTTAAAAAGGAGTTCAAAAGTTTCCTTGTTTCTTTCCAGTGGTAGCATATTAAGATGGTTGTAGTCCAAAATATCACCCATAATTTAGTTTATCCTGTCCTAAATTTTATTTAGATTTCCTGGTTGGCAATAGCAATATTCCCGGAAATTTAAAATGTAGCATAAATGCCCAGGTTCCATGAACGGAGCTGGGGATATTGGTTTCCCTGCTCGCTGTTTGTTTCAGGGTCCCAATCCATCATCCTATCAAAAGTGAAGAGGTTTGTACCATTAACAAAAAACCTGAGTTTTGAAATATTCATCTTAGACAATACCTTTTTCCCAAGGCTATAACCTATTTCAACATTTTTAATGCGCAGATAATTCCGTGAAAATAACCAACGTGTAGTTTTCTGATGATTATTGGGGTTATATTCAGAATGCAACCGAGGATAGGTAGCATTGTTCCATGTAGTTGGGTCTTCAGGATTATACCTGTCCAAATGACGTTCCATAACTTTTCCCAGAGCATAGAATTCCCATACAGCGTCCTGCTGAAAGTACATTTGAGCTCCCCCGGCGCCCTGTATCAGTATACTTACATCAAAATTCTTCCTTTCTGCTCCAAGAGTGATCCCGTAGGAATATTCGGGTATAGCAGACCTGCCAATGGCTCCCGCATCATAATCATCAATTATACCATCTCCATTAAGATCCTTATACTTGCAATCGCCAGGATAAACCACACCATAGGCAGGGACAGGGATACCCTGCTTTAGGACAGGATATCCGTTTTCCAAAAGAAGATCTCCCCCTGGGTCTTTTCTAAAATCGTCGATTGAATACAGACCAATATCAGTCAAACCAAAATGTTGCCCAATTGGCCTATTAACAGCTTTTTGCCACTCATACTTTTTCCCTTCCTCATCAATTTTAAGAATATGGTTTCTTGCAAAGGTGAAATTCGTTTTGAGATAATAATTCAGACTCTTAAAGTTATTGTTTAACATAAACTCCAGGTCAATTCCCCGGTTGATAACCTCTCCCAGGTTTTCAGGAGGATTGGTAAGCCCAAAGACAAGAGGTACGGATACTGGTATGAACAGAATATTTTTTCTTTTTTCATAAAACACATCAAATGAAAATGAAATTGTATTTCCTGCCATTTTAGAATCAAAGCCCAGATTTGACTTTTTTGCCCGTTCCCAGGTTAAATCAGGGTTCCCTGGAATTCCTTCATAAATACCTCTTTCACCTGACAATCCAGGGTTTTCACCCCAGTAATACCTATAACCATCAGCATTTGGAACATAGAAATATTGCTGAACATATAGATATTTGTAGCTCCCCAACTTGTCATTGCCAACCTCACCATAAGAACCTCTAACCTTCAGGACGTTAATAAAATTCACCGAGTTTTTCCAGAACTTCTCATTTGAAACAATCCATCCCGCAGAAAAGGAAGGAAATAAGCTATACCGGTTCTTTTTGCTGAACTGCATGGAACCATTGTAACCAGTGTTAAATTCGAATAAATAACGCGATTTGAGTGAATAATTAACTCTTGAAACAAGGCCTGCATACCCGATGGGAATATTGCCATCGACCCAAGACTGGCTTCTTTGATATAAAATCATAACAGATATATCGTGGTCACCAATCGATTTTGAATAGTTTATTGCAGATTCCATGAAAAACTGACGTGTCGAAGGCCCTTTGGATAAACTGATTGTAACATCATCCCGGCGCCGGTTCAAATTATAAGTGCCAAATCTGGTATATTCCCACAGTTCGGGCTTTTCATTTATTACCCTTCTTGATGTAAAGGTACTGGTGTATCCAAGTAATGTTCTAAAATCCAATCCTTCTAATATAAAATCGAGTTTATAATTAAGTTTAAAAGCACCTTCAAGAACATTATTGTACACCTGCCTATTCCCATAACCAGAAATAAGAGCGTATGGGCTTAGCCTGGTCTCATCAGATTTGCCACCAATTGTACCGTTAGGATTAATATACGATTGCCAGTTTGGAGGAAGTCTTCTTATTTTATCAAAAATATCGGTATCGAAATTTGGCTGTAACCTTTTCTGAAACCTGCCATCCAGGTCCAATGACAATTGGAGGTTTTTTGTAATAGTAAAATCCAGGTTGGACTTAAAATTATACCTGTCGTAATTCGTGTTTGTGAGATATTTTTTATTACTGAAATCTTTGTACAACCCCTCCTGATGCAAGTAGCTGGCAGATATATAATATTTTATCAAATCGTTACCGCCCCTTGAATTGGCATTAACCATTTGCTGTAAAGATGCTTTCTTAAGAAAGTCGTTATAATAATCATTGTTGGGATGGGTATATGGAGAATCGCCAGTTCGATAATGCTCAAGATCTTTCACGGTATATTCTTCAGTTCGACCCTCATTACGCAATGCTTCATTTTTAAGTATAGCAAAATTATAAGAATCAAGATATTGAGGAGTCCGAATAGGTTGCTGAACCGCTGTTTGAATAGAAATGTTAAACTGAGGGGGACCAATAAACCCCCTTTTGGTAGTGATGAGTATAACTCCATTAGCGCCTCTTACACCATAAACAGCAGTAGCCGAAGCGTCTTTCAAAACCGAAAAAGATTCAATATCTTCAGGATCAAGCTGCTTCCAGTCTGTTTCAAGACCATCAACCAATACCAGTGGATCGGAGGTATTGGTGGTAGATAACCCGCGAATGTATATTTTGGAATCATCTTCGCCAGGCTTTCCACTACCCATGATAGTAATAATACCGGCAATACGGCCTGCAAGCGCATTGGACAGATTAGGTACTGATGATTTTTTCAGGTCTTTGGCTTTTATTTGTGAGATGGCTCCAACAACACTTATTTTCTTTTGAACGCCATATCCTACTACTACAACCTCTTCAAGAGGGCTAATGTCATCACTCAAGATTACTTCATTTAAACTTTGATTGTTCAAAGTCCTAAGCTCAGTTCGAAAGCCAATCAAAGAAAATTGCAGAATTTCTCCTTCCTTTTTAGTATTAATTACAAATATGCCGGCAGAATCGGTGACTGTCCCGCCCGAACTTTCTTTTTTTAGCACAAATACACCGGCAAGCGGTTCTCCGTGAACATTTACAACCTTGCCTCTGCTTGTGAGCTGGCTCACGACTGGTTTACTAACCATTTTACTCAATACAACATGCCGGTTTTTAATAGTGTATTCGATCTTCTTTGGTTTTAAAAGATTCTCAAGTATCACATGGATATCAGAGCTGCTGAATGAAAAATCTATGGACATACCGGCATCAATATCATCATTGCTATAGAGAAAAAGATATCCTGATTGTTTTTCAATACTTCTCAGCACATCCTTCAATTGTGCATTCTTGAAATTTAACGATATATTATTATCCTGGCTGTAAATGGAAAGATGAATAGAAGAAATACCTAACAAAAGCAGAAAGATAAATTTCATTTTCACAAGGAATCTGACAGCCAAATTAATATTTTCTGCAACGCAAAAATGAATATATAATTAAATTGTCATTTAATAGTAGTAAGTAAGAGGCTGTGTAAAAGTCAAAGATTAGAATTGAAGATCCAGTTTCTTTGATCTATTTACACAACCTTCGACGATAATTATTGGGTAATTTTAATAGTAAATATTTTTGAACTTAATTTATTATCATTATCCCAGGCAACAACTTTGACAACTGTTTCGGATGTAATATCCTTTAAAAGATACTTTAATTTATATACATTTGGAGTCAACCTGAAATCGTTGTAGGTCTGCAACAGTTCCTCGTTTTTTCCTGAAACTTTGAAGAGTTTTATTTCTTTAAGTTTCATAGGAGCACTAATCCTGGCCTTTATGGTATCTGCTGTAATTCCGGCCCCTAGCGTAATTTCACTGAAATCGGCATTTTCAACATCATTATTCTCATAAAACATTATTTCCGGTACAAATTTGTCGAAAAAGGTATCCTTATCACAACCCCAGAAAGCAATCAGGGAAAGAAATATTAAAAGTTTAACAGTTTTCATTTATCAACTTTTTTAGTGAATAAAAAATCATTACCAACCAGGGTTTTGAACCATATTGGAATTATTATTGATTTCGGATTGAGGAATTGCCATCAGGTTATGCTTGGCTTCGAATATTCTCTTTTCCCATACCCTGGTAGAAAATACCAGAGATCCATCCGCTTTTTTAAGAATATCGTGTTCGTATACCACTTTTTGAGTTTTTTCACCAATAAGCCACCGGCGAATATCGAAAAACCTATGTTCCTCAAAGGCAAGTTCAATCCGGCGCTCATTCCGGATAAACTTCCTCATTTGCGCCTGATCATTTACATTCCAAAAATTCCTGGTAAAAGTAGTTGCAATAATGGGCATGTCTGCTCGTATCCTAATCAGATCAAGTACTTTAAATACTTCTGAACGATCTGCTCCGTCGGGCAGATATTCATTAAGCGCTTCCGCATAATTAAGGAGCATTTCAACAAACCTGTAAAGGGGAAAGCTATGGTTTGTCTGACCGGTGATATTAACATTTAAAGTGACATTTTTGGGATCCATAAATTTACGTAGGAAAACACCGGTATGGGCATACCCGGTAAGATAATCCCTTCCCACCGAGCCGTCTTCTCCTCTCCAGGTGTTGAAGGTAGCTCCGCCAAATTTTGCCCCATTGTACCAAATGGAATGATAAAATCTTGAATCTCTGTTCACATATGGATTCTGTGGATTGAAACCCGATAATGGATTTACAAGAAACTGTCCGTTTAAATCTATTAATGGATTACCAAATTCATCTGTCTGATAAACTGGTATGCCAGTATTGGTTTCGAAGCAAGCAGCATAATTGTATGTCGGGAGGGTGTACGATTTATCACCATCATTTTGCATGGCGCCTGGAATCTGCCATTTATCAAGTTCGTTCGTCATGTTTTTCTTTGCATAATTCAACATAACTTCACTGTTTACACGTGTTATAAAGACATCGTACCAGCCAATGGCTTTCAAAGAACCAGGATAAGTTACTCCCGATCCAAAGAAATTTGTAGCGCCTGTTTTAACATCAAGACTATATACCAAAGCTCCATTTTCATCTTTGTGGTCCATAACAGCCTTTGCAGCATCAGCGGCTTCCTTCCAGCGATTAATATCGTAATTTCCCCAGCTCCAGGAGCACAGTTCAGTGGGATTACCCAGTGCATCTTTATTGTTATTAAACAAAGGACTTGCCATTTCAAGAAGAAGGCGAGCTTTCATTGCTTTTGCAACACCACTTGTCATTCGTTCGTAGTCTATCCCCGTTTGTTTGGCTGGAAGGTGAGCAGCTGCAGTATCGCATTGTGCAAGAATAAAATTCTTCATTTCTTCAAGATTAGCCCTTTTGGAGTACAATTCAGGAGAATCTCTTTCCAGAACCTTTGTAATAATTGGAACACCGCCATACCAGCGAAATAATTCAGTATAATAATAAGCTCTTAAACATACAGCTTCGTATTTCATTCTGGTACGTACTTCAACTGTACTCATATACTGTTCGGGATCAACGGGTACATTGTCTATTTTACTCAGAAATAAATTACAGGCGCGAATAGCCGCATAATAATTTGCCCATCTTTTAAATTTATCGGGTAAACTGGTTGGATTATAGGCTCCCACCTGAACCGTATTTACCCAGCCCCACCACGGACGAGCTTCTCCATCATCAGTAGCTGCATCCAAATATACATTGTCGTCCCAACCATAAGGCAAACGACGGTAAATATCCGTTAAGAATTCTTTTGTATATTTTGCACTTGAAAAAACCATATCTTCAGTAAGGTCGCCCGATTCGGCTTTGTCGAGTAAGCTTGCACCATCTTTCTGGCAGGCAGTTAATAGCAAAGAAAATGCTATAAACAGATATTTAATTACTGACTTAATCATATCGTCAAATTTTAAACTATTAGAAAGTTACATTAATTCCAATATTCCAGGTCCTCAACTGAGGATAAGAATTACCATTTTCGCTATTGGTTTCAGGGTCCCAGTTCATCATTTTATCAAAGGTCAACAAGTTTGTACCATTGGCAAAAACCCTTGTTTTTGAAATATTTATTTTTGATAGAAACGATTTAGGAAGAGTATATCCAATTTCAACATTCTTCAATCTGAGGTAATTACGGCTAAAAAGCCAACGGGTTGTCAACTGTTGGTTATTTGTATTCTGACTTGAATGCAACCTCGGATAGGTGGCATTTTCCCAGGTAGAAGGATCTTCAGGATTATACCTTCCCAGATGATGTTCCATTACTTTACCCATGGCATTAAATTCCCAAACAGCATCTTCTTTTAGGTACATACTTGCGGCACCAGCGCCCTGAAAAAGTATATTAAAATCAACTCCTTTAAAATCACCACCAAGAGTCAATCCATAAATATATTCAGGCACTTTCGATTTACCAATATTTCCAATATCATAATTATCGATCAACCCGTCGTTATTAAGATCTTTAAATTTACAATCACCGGGATACACTACTCCAAATGAGGGTACAGGGAGTCCTGCTTTCAATACCGGGAATCCACCTTCAAGAAAAAGTGTACCATCGTTATTCTGCATGAAATCATTTACGGAATATAATCCAATATCTGTCAAACCAAAATATTGCCCAATAGGTTTACCTTCCTGTTTTTGCCAGTCAAAGCGTTTCCCTTCTTCATCAATTCTGTCAATCCTATTCTGAGCGAGTGTAAAGTTACTTTTTATGAAGTAATTAAAGGTTCCGATCTTGTCATTATACCCAATTTCAAAGTCAAAACCTTTATTAGTTACCCTTCCCAGGTTCTCTGGGGGCAAACCCTGAAAATCGGATCTTTGTGATCCCTGGGGATTATTCATCCCAAAAAGCAACGGCACAGAATAAGGTATGGCCAGAATGTCTCTTCGTTTTTCAAGAAAGAAGTCAACAGTTGCGCTTAATTTATTATTAAAGAACTTAGAATCAAACCCAACATTTGATTTTTTAGCCCTTTCCCATGTCACATTTTTATTTCCAGGCTGACCTTCAATTAAACCTCTTTCAGAAACGGGATTTTCGCCCCAGTAATATTTCCATCCATCTGCATCCTGTGCATAATAGTATCTCTGTTTATACAGGTAGCTGAAATTCCCAATTTTGTCGTTACCAATTTCACCATACGATCCCCTGATTTTGAAGTAACTTATAAAAGACAATGAATTCCTGAAAAAAGACTCTTCACTTGCTACCCAACCCAAAGATACTGCCGGAAAAAATCCAAAACGGTGACTGGCATCAAATTGCATTGACCCATTATAACCAGCGTTAATCTCAAAAAGGTATTTTTGTTTATATCCGTATGTTGCACGACCAACCCAGCCCAGATAACCTGTTGGAACACTACCGCCATCCCAGTATTGGCTTTGCTGATATAATACCATACCGGTAACTTCATGATCAGTGAATGTATGGTTATAGTTTAATGCGCCTTCAAAAGATATTCTTCTCCTGCCCGGACCTTTCCCTGTTGAAATTGAAATATCGGTTCTCTGGGCATTGAGGACATATTGTCCAAAACGGTTATATTCGTATCGTCTTGGTTTTTCAACGATATCGCGGCGGGATTCATAACTGCTGTTGAAACCAATTAAGGTCCTAAATGAAAGCCCTGGAGTTATGAAATCTAGCAACTGATTTGCCTTGAATGCCCCTTCCAGTACGTTGTTGTTTCTTCTTCTGCTTCCATAGTTGGATATTAAAGCATAGGGAGCTAACCGAGATTCATCTGAACGGCCACCAATAGATCCGTCAGGATTAATGTACGACTGGAAATTAGGTGGCAACCTCCTGATCTTATCAAACAAGTCATCATCAAAGTTTGGCTGCTTTCTGACTTCAAGCCTGCCTGTAAGGTCGGCGCTTACTTTGAGCGTTTTAGTTACTTTAAAATCGAGGTTGGATCGGAAATTATATCGGTCGTAATTTGTATTGGTATTATATTTTGAATTTGGGAAATCCTTATACAGACCCTCCTGATGTAGATAATTAGCTGATATAAAATAATTCATAAATTCGGTTCCACCACTTACATTTACATTGGTAATCTGCTGTAGTGATGCTTTTTTTATAAAATCATCATAATAATCGTTATCAGGATGAGTATAGGGCGAATCGTGATTTTTATAATGTTCTAAATCACTTGCTTTATACTCTTCAGGTTTACCGTCATTTCGCAAAGCTTCGTTGGTAAGGACTGCAAAATCGTAAGAGCCCAGGTAATTGGGTATTCGTATAGGTTGCTGTAATGCAGATTGGGTAGAAATGTTAAGAACAGGTTTTCCTTTCTCGCCACGTTTTGTGGTAATTAAAATTACCCCATTTGCACCCCTCACTCCATATACTGCTGTTGCCGATGCATCTTTCAACACTGAAAAATTCTCAATATCAGCAGGATCCAGTTGTTGCCAGGATCTTTCAATCCCATCAACCAAAACAAGAGGATCAGTGCTATTGGTAGTAGCACGCCCTCTAATGAATATGGAAGCATTATCATTTCCGGGTTTTCCATCTCCCATCACGGTAATAACGCCAGCAACTCTACCAGCTATAGCATTGGTAAGATTAGGTGTGGATGACTGTTGAAGCTCCTTTGCCTTCACCTGAGAAATTGCCCCGACCACACTGGCTTTCTTTTGAACCCCATATCCAACTACAACTATTTCGTTCAAAACCTGGATATCTGGAACTAATTTCACATCCATTGTAGAACTCCCGTTTAAACTCATGTTTTCAGTCGTATATCCTACAAAGGAGAAAATAAGAATTGCTTTTAAGTCAGGTACATTTATGGAATATTTTCCATCCAGGTCCGTAATTGTTCCCTGGGTAGTTCCCTGTAAAACAACGCTAACTCCAACAAGAGGCTCACCGGTATTAGCATCAGTGACTATGCCTGAGACCTTTTGCTGTTGAACATTGGTTACAGGTATTTCCGTAAAAACAGGGGAAGCAGATATCCCGGGAAAAAGAAATAAAAAAAGAATTATGGGTAGAATCACAGCATGTTGCAATTCCTTCCATTTTTTTTCTATAATAAATATAATATGTTTTTTCATCTGTTTCAGAAATTAAAATTATAGACCTGATTTCCTCACCATCCTGGATTTTGAACCATATTGGCGTTCCTGTTCACTTCTGTTTGAGGAATAGGAAAGAAATAATGCTTTGCTTCAAACATTTTATTTTCAGCCACTATTGTAGGGTCATAAGTAAGTGTTCCATCGGGATTTTTAATAATCTTACACCCACGGATATATTTTGGCAGTTCTTCGAGTATCCTCCACCTGCGAATATCAAAATATCTGTGATCTTCGAAAGCGAGTTCGATGCGCCTTTCATTTCTAATGAGTTTACGCAGGTTATCCTGGTTCAAAACCCATCCTCTTTTGGTAAAGGTAGTTTGAACATCGGGCATACCGGCACGGGCTCTGATAAGGTTGATTGCCTGGATCGGAGTAAGTGGACTCTTGGCTCCAACTACCACATAGTTTGGACCACCATATTCATTCCCTGCTTCAGCCAGATTCAACAGAATTTCTGCGTATCTGAAATATGGCCAATTATGCCAGGTCGAACCTGAATTAATATCTGGTTTAGCGTTATTGTAATCCATAAACTTCATCAGGTAATACGATGTTTCCGATTTTGCCAGACCCTGGGCATTAGTGCCGCCTTCGTAAGTTTGAAACGTATAATTCGATTTATTGGCAAATTTTGCGTACTTGGCTCCATTATATATGATTGAAGCGTAAAAACGCGGGTCCCTGTTTGTATAAGGAGCTTTGGCCAAAGTAGCATTATTCCAGTCGAATAAGGAGCCGTCTGTCATTTCATATGCATCCACCAAATCTTGGGATGGACATGTTCCACCTTTCGCATTTGTGAAACCTGAAGGGAAATTGTCGTTTTCAGTATCCCTGTTCTGGCCCCTTAACCTGGAAAAAATATATTCTTTATTGTTATTCCCGGCTCCCCAGGTGTAAAATAATTCTTTATAATTTTTCTGGCCATCAGTAGCAGATGGTTTGTAAAGCTGATACCAGCCTAAATCCACAACATCCTGGGCAGCTTGGGCTGCTCTGTTCCACCTTTCCAAATCAAAAGTGCCATAACATAAAAGAGAATCGCCTTTACCATCTATACCAGAACCATTATATAACGGACTGGCAGCATATAAAAGGGTCCTGGATTTAAGAGCCATACAGGTACCCCGGTCGGCTCTTCCAACCTCATAAGGGGTGGTATATTGATCCTGAGGAAGTTTTGCAACAGCTTCGTCACAAGATTTTACAATAAACTCCACAACACTTTTAACCGAATTTCGGGGAACCAGCACGTTATCAGTAGCTTCAAAGGATTTGTCAACAATTGGTATTCCTCCCCATTTCTGAAAAAGGAACCAATGTTGCATTGCCCTAATAAATAAGGCTTCTCCATATAACCGTTGTTTAAAGCGATCGGAAACACTGGCAGGTAATAAATAAAGGTTTTTGAGCGCTGTATTGGCTTTTCTGTTTCCATGATAACCACCCCATTTTAACCAAGAACCAATATTGCCGGCGCCATCATCCGACCTGTAATACCTCATGGAAGAAGCATTCCAGTTACCTGCGCTCATCCTTTGCGGAGCTGATGGTGAGGTTTTATTGGTGGTAATATGCATTGCCTCATCACATGCAGAAGCCAGCATTGCATTTCCATCCATCCAGTTAAAACTGTTGTTACAGTCTGCCGGCATTTCAGTATAAGCATTATTAATAAAGTATTCGGCACGGGCTGAATCAGTGAAAACATCACTCGACGAATAAAATTCTATAGGTACCACATTTAAAGGGTCTTCTTTGCATGCGCCAAAAATTCCGGCAACAAATACAAACAGCAGTACTAATTTATATTGTATTTTCATTCTTATCATAATTTTAATTTCTAGAAGGTTACGTTAATCCCAGTATTAATCAGTCGTTGAATAGGATAAACCACATAATGGCTGGAACGGGCTTCTATGTCGACCAGATTGGTTGATGACCAGGTATATAAATTATACCCATTTACAAAAATCCTCAATTTATTTATCCTGATTTTCTGCGACATTGAAGAGGGTAAGGTATAACCAATTTCGGCAGATTTAAGCCTGAGCATAGTAGCATCTTTTCTCCAGTAGGTCGACGTAGGTTGATTATTAGCCTTGTTACTTAAGGATAAGCGGGGGTATGTTGCATTGTCCCAGGTACTTTCATCTGCAGGATTGAATCGGCCAAGATGATGTTCGCGAACTGTTCCATTATCATGAAACTCCCAAATGGCTTCACCTGTAAGGTTTAAACCTCCGCCACCCTGTCCTGTAAAAAGAACATTAAAATCGAAACCTTTATATTTTATTTCAGAATTCACCCCATACTGATAAACCGGATCAGCGCCTTGACCAAGGTACACCTGATCGTAAGAGTCAATAACCCCGTCATTGTTTTGATCTTTATACTTAATATCGCCAGGACGAACTGTTCCAAAAGTCTGAACAGGGCTTGCATCTATTTCAGGCTGATCGCGGAAAAGCCCAACTGCTTCCAAACCAAATACAGGGTCTAACGGAAGTCCCGTGCGTTGCTGGTAAGCATACTTCTGCTTTTCTTCACCCCTGGCCAATACTTTGTTTTCGGCTTTTGAAAAAATACCTCCGATTGAATACTGAAAACTTCCAATTTTGTCGGAATAGTTCAGTGAAAGATCAAATCCTTTATTCTCAATAATACCTATAGGAAAGCTTGGGAACCGGATCCCCATGATGTAAGGTAACGAAGGCTGAATCATAATATCCGAGTTATGTTCATAAAAATAATCGAATGACAGATCGATTTTATTTTTAATAAACGTTGCATCAATTCCAACGTCCGATTTAAGTACACGTTCCCATGTAACATTATTCAATGCAAAGGCTGTTTCCTGCCACCCTGAGTAACCTAACGAAGTATATCCGAAATTTGTGCCGCCTGAGGATTGAAATTTCTGGAACCAGGCAAAATAACTTCCCAGATCATCATTTCCGGTTAACCCGTGAGATCCTCTAATTTTTAGAAAGTTTATCCATTGATTTTCTTTGAGGAAATTCTCCTCCGATATTATCCATCCAACTGAAGCAGCCGGAAAGAATCCATATTTATGCCCAACAGGCATTTGTTCCGATCCCTGATACCCAAAATCGAATTCGGCAAGATAGCGATCATGAAGAACATACGACAATTTACCGTTAAGACCTCTGTAAGCACGCGGTATATCCGTATTATCTTCCTGAAAAATTGATCTTTGGGAGAATGCAACATTACTCCTGACGGCATGCATCCCGAATGTTCTTGCAAAATCAAGTGAGAGATCTGCGTCAAGAATTCTCCTCGTAGAAGGATAGTCAACTGAACTTGACATTTGCGTATCAGATCCTGTCTGAACATATTTAATTGTTTCATCGGCATTGTACACTACACTGCCATCTGCCTGACGCAAATCATAAACTTTGAATGATTTGCTGCGGTTTGTATTTTGGTCGAACCAACTGTCGAATGCAACGGAACCATTTAAACTTAACCCTTTGGTAATAAAATCAAGGTCATGCTTTGCTCTTAAAGTTGCATACATGCTTCTGACATAATATAAAGAGTACCCCTGATAATTAAGCAACCCGTATGGATTCTGATTATAATCCTTGGTCCCGGCTATATATCCATCAGGAGTAAGGATAGAATGTGCATTAGGCGGAGTTTTATATAACGACCTGAATACCCTAAGCGAAGCATCAGTTCTGGAACCGGGATAGTTTCTCTGTTCCTGGCGGCCTGCAAGATCAAGAGACATCGAAAAATGCTTTGTAACATTAATATCCACATTCGAACGGATATTAAACATATTCATGTAGGTATTGGTATTGTAAGTATTTACATTTTTGTCAACATTATACAAACCGCTATTATCTGTATATCCTACTGAAACATAATATTTAGCAAATTTATTCCCTCCGTCGAAATTCAGATTATATTTTTGCTGCCATGTATATGGTTTCATATAGGTATCGTACCAGTTTATGTTGGGATACAGGTAAGGGTCCAGGGGATCTTCATATATACCTTGTGCAACATTTTCATATTTGCTGATTGTAGCGTCTGAATAAAGTGGCAGTTTTCCATCGTTAACCAGAGCTTCATTATACAAAGCTGCATATTGAGCTGAATTTAAAAGTTTAGGTGTTGTAGTAGGAGCTTTAATCCCTGCCTGCGCGTTAAAACTAATCCTGATATTTCCCTCCTGTCCTCTTTTTGTAGTAACAAGAATAAGCCCATTACCACTTCTTAATCCATATTGCGAAGTGGATGCAGCATCTTTTAGTACTGTAACACTTTCAATTTCATATGGGTCTAGTAAGTCCATGCTGCGCTCATATCCATCTACTAAAACAATAGGTTCATTAGAGCGGAATGTCCTTTTACCCCTAAGCCATAAAGCAGCGCCTTCGTCTCCGGGTTCTCCGTTGGTTTGCATAACAAATAGGCCTGGTAAAAGACCCTGAATCCGGTTACGATTATTAATAATAGGATTATTTTCGACTTGGTTCCCGCTAATTTGGGAAATAGCTCCGCTTAACTCAGCCTGTTTCTGAATATCACCATAAACATATACATATTTTTTATCATTTATACCTAATTCAGAAGTAAGTTTAACAGAAATTTGTGTGCGTCCTGCAATTTGTTCCTCTTTAATAATATAACCCTGCATCGTAAAAACTAAAGTTCCGTTGCTATTGACAGAAATTGCATAATTTCCCATCTCGTCTGTCAATACTTGATTATCAGTTCCTTTTGACGAAACGACGACACCTCCCAGAGGATTATTATTTTCTGATGAAACAACTCCTATAACGTTCACAAGCTGAGCTCGTCCTGTTTTGTGAGGGTTTGAAACAGCCTCCAAAGATTGATGGAGAGAAAGCCCTATGATTATTATAATAAAACTGCGTAAAAACCAGGACGTTTTAAATCTAAAAAATGAACTGTTTTGCTTGTTTAGAGAAAATTTCAGAAAATACTTTCCCCAAAATTGGACATAACAATTCCAATGAATGAAATTTTTCATAAAGACAGTAGTTGAAGTTAATATATCAAAAAGTTAAGCTATAATGGAGTAGTAGCTCCAAATTGTTTTTTAATTGATTAAATCATAGGCATAGGTAATTATTTAATAATTCTTTTTTTTTCATATATAACAATATTATTCTTGTCTATTTTATAAGATATTGGCCGGCTTAAACTGAGGATATCCAGTATGTCCTTAATATTTTGGTCCTTGGAAAAAGAACCGGAGTATAGAGATTCTTTCAGCTTCTCACCATCAATTTCGATATTGACTCCGTATTCCTTTTCAAGAAGAGCAATAATTTTCTCCAAAGACTCGGAAGAAAAATGTAAAATTCCGTTCCGCCAATCGGTATAAAAATCAGTATCGACTGATATTAAATTAACAACTAATGAATTCTTTGAAAAAATAGCCTGCTGCCCTGGTCGAAGAAGAATTTTCTTCTCAGACTGACTCACATTGTCAGCAATTGAAAGTTCAATGCTTCCATTAACAAGCGTTGTTACAATTTTTTCTTCGTTGGAATATGCTTTAACATTAAAACTTGTACCCAAAACCCTGACAGTTAAACTGGAGGTCTTGACCAGAAATGGCTTAAGATGATTATGGGTAACATCAAAATAAGCCTCACCAACCAACATCACTTCTCTGAAATTTTCGGTAAAAACAGAGGGAAAAGTTATGGAACTACCCCTGTTTAAACACACCCGGGAACTATCAGGTAAGATTATTGTTTTAGTATTATTATCAGCAAAAACACTTATCATATTAGAATTATCCTTCCTGGTATGAAAAAGGGCAACCATGAGAGCGGCAAATCCAATGATCAATATTCCAATAGCTGCATATTTGTAAATAGGTTTAATAAGATTCAAAATATTGCTTTTCCGCTGCGTTAAACCTAATTTCATTAATAACTCTCTTTCACTATTTATGATATCAGCTTCTGTAAACACTTCCTTTTTTATATCATAAATCCTTTTAAAATCAAAATATTGTTTTTTATTTTCTTCACTGAAGTTTACCCAGTTCAGAAAAATGTCTTTTTCCTGATCGGTGGCGGTATTTTGTAAATACCTTACAATTAGTTCTTCAGAGAAATCGTTATTCATCATTATAAATTTCATTAATTAATACATCCGGTTAATTCAATTTACGTAGTCTAAAAGAAACTTTTTTTACACTTTTGTCAAAAATACTTTTCTAAGTGTCTTTAATGCATTGTAAATGTGGGTCTCCACGGTTCGATTTGAAATTTTAAACATTTGAGAAATTTCGGCACTTCTTTTTCCCTCGTAGTAGCTCAGTTTAAAAATCTCTTTACATTTCTCAGGAAGTTTTTCTACTTCATCGAATATTTGTGTTAACAATTCGTTCTCTGTATCAGAATAAAAAGAATCATTATAATAATTAATTTCTTCAATCTTTAATTTAGTTTCCAGATCATTGAGCTTAGTATTCTTGTTGCCTGCCGATTCCAAATAATTTAAACATTGGTTTTTAACCGCTTTAAACAGATACGGTTTTAATGAGTTTTCAAAACTCATGGTTTCATTATTCTTCCAAATAAAAATAAAGACATTCTGGACAATATCTTCTGCCACACTTCTGTCAACAAATCGCGTGGCCCAGTTCACCAATCCTTTTACATTTTCAATATATAATTTATTAAATGCAAAAATTTTAGAGGAATATTTATCTTCGTTCATTTTTGACATAAAACAAGCGACTTACATATTATCAGTATCATAAATAGAAATTACTTTCAATTTAATTGACAAATATAATAACAATAAGACCCGGAATTTCTTTTTTTGAATTTGCTTGATCCCAAATATATTAAGTTAATGCCCTAAAGCTTCAAAGCTAATTACCAGTAAAGAACAGGGGCTGATTTTCACTATTAGAATGGGAATTGAAAGGCATAAAGTAAGGCCATTGAATCAGGATAGGAATTTATAAAATGAGCTCCATTGATTAGTTAACTTCAATTCCCCAATAACCCTCTTCAGATAAAACGAAGCTCATTTACTCACCACTTAGAAGTCTTCAATACAACAGTATTGTCTTTGATTTTTCAAAAATTCTTCAGCCTCCTTACCCACCCTATTCCTTATGCCCGTTGTATGCATGAACCTACATCCGCCACTGTCAATTCCTGCAGTAATTATTCCCCTAAATCTTTTTTCGGAGATTTTAGCCTGAAGTTTCTACCTGAATAGACCAAACTAGATATTAACCGACTCAATCACCAACTGTTGTTTTCGATTTCACTTTTTAACCCCCTGATTGACACTAACAATTTATTGAACAAATTTATAAACCGGTTCACTTTGTTCTTCAAGGTCAGGCCCTGACGGGTTCACATAAAAATCTCCATCCCTCCTTTCATTCGGGTAGTATTTTTCTTATGAAACCTTGCAGCCCTTTTCACCTGGTTTAGGGCAAAGTTCAAAAATTAATTAATGTCTCACTTAAAAATTAAAAATTATGAAATCTTTAAACAATGTAAAACTGATTGGACATGTTGGTCAAAACCCTGAAATGAATGAAGTTGCAGGTAGAAAAGTGTTAAACTTCAGCCTGGCTACAAACTACCAGAAAAAAGATGAAAAAGGCGAAAATCAAATTATAACTGACTGGCACAGAATTACAGCCTGGGGAAAAACTGCAGAATCAATGCATCAGCTGGTTAAAAAAGGATCCAGGCTCATGGTGGATGGATATCTGAAGAACAGTTTACGTGAAGACAAATCCACCCAAACTTCAGTCGTAGTTGAAGATTTCGTAATGCTATCCAAAGAATAAGAAAAAGCCCCGCTTCCGCGGGGCTTTTCATTTTTAAATAATCATCTCTGATGGAGCATAAGAATATCCCCAATAATCCATATTATCATCAATAGCCTTTGTCGTAATTACTTTGTTGTTATCACCAGTTCTTTGCCCTTTTTCAAATCATTATGCTTCACAAAGTAACCATCAATCTTTTGGCCATCGTATGTGATGCTGCTGATCTTTTTTCCTGTATTAATTTTCCTGATTGTAAACGGAGTGCCATCCATGTTAAAAACAACGCGGTCAAAAACAGGGACCGTAACTATGTATTCCGGGTCGGCAGGCGAAAAGGTGTATAATCCGATTGCATTAAACACATACCAGGCCGACAGTCCACCTGAATCGTCCATACCTGCATACGCAAGGCCTTCTTTACCCATATTGTAGTAATGCCTCATAATTGTATCGATTACTGCCTGAGCCTTTTCTTGTTTATCAACAAAATAATACATATATGGTATACCGTGATTGGGTTGATTACCATGACAATACTGACCGATGAAGGTTGTAAAATTAGCCGCCTGGTAGCCTCCCCATGGAATTGTAAACAATGAATCTAGCTTTTGCTCGAAAGCTTTCCTATTTGGAAAAAGGTTGACAAGACCTGTTGGATCGTGTGGAGCGAAAAAAGTGGTTTGCCACCCTGTAGCTTCGCGGTACATATAAACATAATAAGGATAATCAGGATGAAAGGGGGTTACCCAGTCGCCATTATCAAACCGACCACGCATAAAGCCAGTAGAAGGGTCGAAAAGATTTTTCCAGTTACTTGTTCTTTTCATCAATATGTTGTAGTTATCCATATCACCCAGCTCTTTTGCCATTAGAGCCACAGCATAGTCATCGTAAGCATATTCCTGGGTTTTTGTAACAGATGCCTTCGCTTCGTCCACTTCGGTTCCCGTAGTTGGTTTTGGAACCCTATTCTCGGCAATCCACCCTCTTTGGATATATTCATTGAGGTACGGCCGCACTTTACGGGGAGCCGAAGGCGTAGGGTCTTCGATGGTAGCATTGCGCAGCATATAGTGATAAGCACTATCGAGGTTATAATTTCGTAAACCACGCAGATACGAACCTGTAATGAATGGCAAGGCATGATCGCCATGGAAATAGGTGGGCAGGTAACCCGTGATTTGTGCCCGGTTGATCAGGGAGCTGATCACATCGTTTGTTACCTTAGGAGATATCATTCCCAACAAAATCAGTTTATTTCTGTAATCATCCCATAGTGCGGGGGTGGTGTAATAATGATATCCCGTATTGACAACCTTGTGGCGTTGATCGGTAAAATCGCCATCCACATCGCCACGGAGAGCTGGCCACAGAAACGAGCGATACAAACATGAGTAAAACGTCCGCTTTTCCTTCTCTGTTCCGCCGCTTACCATGATTTTCGACAAAAGATTTTCCCAGGTTTTATCGGCTTCTCCGAGCACCTTTGCGAAAGATTTATTCATCATTTCCGCCTCCAGATTTTCCTTCGCATTTTCAACACTTACAAACGAAAAACCAATCTTCAGCTCAAGAGGCTCCTTTTTACCTGCAAAATTTATGATGGTAATTCTTTCTCTATTGCTCACAACAGAATCAGTACTTTCTATTTTGTGATTTGCCACAGCGTAGAAATATATTGCTTCGCCGCCACCCTGAGAGCCTGAGAAAACATTTTCGCTTTCCTTTTTGAAGCTGAATTGCACACCGGGCCGCCTGCTGTTCATCCGCGACAGGTTGAGTAACAGTCGTTTTTGGGCATTAGGCTTATAGGTGAATTTGTGAAAGGCACAACGCAACGTGGAGGTCATTTCGGCATTTATACCGTAACGTTTAAGGTAAACCTGATAATAACCGGGCCTTGCGGACTCTTTATCGTGACTGTAGCCGGAATGATAATTATTTGCAGTAATACCACCAGTAAAGGGAAGAATGGGTACATGCCCGAGGTTCCAATGGCCCATACTCGTATGAAAAAAAGCAAAGATAACTGTATCTTCATACTGGTAACCGGCACCGCTGCCAAACTGGGTCACAGGAGTTACCTGCACCATAGCGTTGGGTAGTGATGCTCCGGGGAACACTTCCGCCCCCCAAGACCTGCCGGTAGGTTTGTAACCCAGATCTGTACTGTCCCATAAAGTGGCTGTTCCCACAAGCGGATTTACATATTGGGTGAGCGGTTTTTGAGCCTGCAAACAGGTTAATACCATTAAAAGTGCACCAATGATAATATTTCTTTTCATCATGAATTTTGTTAATTATTACCTACAATTGAAAATAGTATGATTCCATCTCATTGCTGCAAACACTTGTAAAGCCCAATAAATATGATCATCTATATTTTCTGTTTCTTTTATTAAAAGAGAGTTTCATAAGTTTGTCATTTCAAGACTGCTGCAAAACCTCCATTGCGAACCATCCGGACTGAAATTTTATCACCTTTTTTAACATTATATTCTTTCTTTCTATAATCGGCAGCCTGACGCCCTGCATTTATTCCGTCCTCAAAAGCAACTACTTGATAGGTTCTGTTTTCGTCCAGAAAACTTAAATCCAAATCAACAACACGGACTTTCTCCAATCCATTTGTCATTCCTCCTATAAACCATTGATTGCCTCTGCGTTTGGCCACAATTACACATTTACCAGCTTCGGCATACAGCGCTTTGGTTTCATCCCAAGTTACAGGTACCTTTGTAATGAATTCGGTACACTCGCGTTCACGATAATAATTAAACGGATTATCAGCCAACATCTGCAGCCCACTTTCGAAAATTATAAATGTAGACATTTGGAAACAACGGGTGCCGGTACCAACAGGTTTAATGCGTGTGTAGCCTAGGTTTTCCGGTTGTGCATTTAACATGGCTCCGGGAGTAAAGTCCATAGGTCCAACAACATTACGAACAAATGGTAGGTAAAGGCTGTTGTCAGGCTTACAATTTCCGCCTTGTTCAAGTCCAAGAACACCTTCGTACGACAAAACATTTGGATAAGCACGTTCCAGACCTGCAGGCTTAAATGCTCCATGAAAATCAACAATAATTTTATACTTAGCAGCTTCTTTGGCTACACGTTCGTAATAATTTACCATCCACTGATCACTACGGTCCATAAAATCGATCTTAACACCTGCTATTCCCCATTCACTAAAAGTTTTGAAAACAGTTTCGAGATTCTTTTCAACAGTAAGCCAGGTGAGCCAAAGGATAATTTTTACATTTTTCTGATTACCGTATTTTATAAGTTCATGAAGATCAATGGTCGGATTTGGGGTAAATGGATCAATAGTTGATTTTGCCCAGCCTTCGTCCATAATGATGTATTTCATACCAAATGTGGATGCAAAGTCGATATAATACTTATATGAATTCAGATTATAACCCGATTCAAAATCGACACCATACAAAGCAGCATCGTGCCACCATTCCCAACTTACCTGACCAGGTTTTACCCAGCTTACATCACCAATTTTATTGGGGCTCGATAATTTAAAAATCATATCATCTCCAATCAGCTCTTTATCATCTTTGGTAATTAAAAAAGTTCTCCAAGGAAACGACCGTTTACCATTGGTTTGGGTAATATAATCAGCTTCTTTAAGTATTTTTAGGCTCCGGTCGCCATCTTCGCCAAATTCCAGTGGAACTTTTGGAAAAGTTGCCTGTAAGCCATTTCCACCCATACCTTTCAGAAACATGGCAGGATAATCATACAAGTCAGCTTCTGAAACAAGAATTTTATAGGTTTTTTGAGCATCAATCAATACAGGTAAATTGGCAATTGCATCGCCTGTTTTGTATTCGCTGGTTTTAAGATGTGTATACCTGCTCTCGTACGAAGTTTTAAATGAGCGATTCTGTTGCATGTGTACGAGGTTATCGCCATTAAAATTCAATATAAAGTTTTCGTCTTTAACAATTACATCCTTATCCTTATTAGTAATAAACCGGTATGCAATCCCCGAATTATAAGCCCGGAACTCGACTGAGAAGTTGTTTTTGAAATTTAAAATAAGCGTATTACAGTTGTTGTTTATTATAGCATTTTTAAATGGGATTTCGCGATGAATCTGTTCTTTTATAGTACTTTCCTTTTTACTTATCAGCTTTGGAGCCACACCTAATGTTTCGTTATCGAGCTGAAGAGATAATGCACAGTTTTTTAACAAGGTATCACTGTTATAAATCACCGTATAGTTTATGTTATTCTTAAATTCAATGGCAACTCTGATCTGGCCATTAGGCGATTTTATTTCTGCCCTTTGGGCTATGATCGGGATAGAGATAAACATAATCAGCTGAATCGCGGGTAAAATAAATTTAAAGTGTTTCATGTAATTGTATCTTGTTTTAAGTTGAAATAATATTTTTATCCGGGTCAAATTTTTCAGGTTTGCCATCCCAAAGTTTACAAAAAAATGTAAACTAGCGATAACGTCTTTAATTTAAAAGAACAAGTTGATATGAACCTTTGCTCTTTTTTCTATCATCTACAACCACCTACTCAATTTAAACTATCATATACTGTTAAATGGCAGAATCAATGCATTAGCTGGTTAAAAAAGGATCTCGGCTAATGGTGGATGGATACCCTGAAGAACAGTGTCCGGGAAGACAAATCAACCCAAACTTCAGTGGTAGTTGAAGATTTTGTAATGCTCTTTAAAGAATAAAATGAGCCCCGCCGAAGCGGGGCTCATTTTATTCTTAAATAATCATCTCTTACGGCAGCAAGAAAATATCCATAATAATTATGGCCTTTCCAGCTGTTACTGATATCGTCTATAGAATCTGTTTCACAAAATCCAGTTCCAAGGTACAAATCCACAGAATTGTTATAAATAAACACTCCTTCACGCGTCGCAATTAACTGTTCCATACATGATGGATTCTGTAAAAACCGGCAGTTAATACCATTATAAATAACCTTATAACTATTTTCAAACCACAATTCTACATGAGAATTTTTTAGAATCATTTCAACTTTCTTTCCTTGAGCTATATCCCATTCCCTTAAAATAAATTTGGCCAGATCTCGCTGGTTTTGAACTAAAGCTCTGGAGTATAAATAATACTGTTGAATAGAGTGAAATTCTCTTCCATTCACCATAAAGTTTGCTTGATATGTAGGAGAAAAAAGAGTCCCATCGGAAATAAAAACAAACTTTTCGTACCTCTTTTCCTTCACTTGAGTAAGAGCGGACCAATACAAATTGTTCTCAGCAACATTGGCATTACGCAGTTTTGCATCTAAAACATCCTGAATTCTATTGGGATCTTCCCTGAAATATTCCAAATTACTCTCATCATTATAAAAAGCACGAATGGAAAGAACTTCCTTTGAACGGTCACCATTGGAAGATATTCGTACAATAAAGGGATCATGATTATGTATTTTTATATATAAAACTGCAATAGGATATCCATCCTTTTTGTGATTGAATGAATAGCGAATGGTGGTTCCGGTCTTCGATATTAATTCTCCAAAATCAGCACAAATTTTTGAACTGTTTAATTCGAATTTCCTGAGATATTGACCAAGATGAAACAGCAGATCATCCATTATGAGAAAGTTTATTAATAATCATATATTCAAATATATAAAAAATTTTGCAACAAAATTATTGTTTTCATAAGGGTACCCCCCTGCCCTATTATGATGGTCACTACATTCTCCTGGGTTTGCAAATATTTTTATATTGAATCATTGATCATTACCGCTTCCATACATGTATACATAAATATTTGTATAAATGTATGCGTGTAGTATTGTATATTTGTATACATGTATATAAATATGCAATAGCATTTTTATTTATGTATATTTATATTTATGTTTGTATTTATTTTTATATTTTTGTATATATGTATTTATGCCTTTATATTTTTATGTAATTATATATTTTTGCATGTATATTTTAATTTTTATATATATTTGTGTATAAATGTATTTTTAAAGTTTTGCATACATAAAGTTTTGCATACATAAAGTTTTGCATACATAAAGTTTTGCATACATAAAGTTTTGCATACATAAAGTTTTGCATACATAAAGTTTTGCATACATAAAGTTTTGCATACATAATTGTATTAATGAATATATAAATAAAGAAATGGGTTTATTAATTTCAATTGCTAATCAAAAGGGTGGGGTAGGGAAGTCAACCTTAACAAATGTTTTGGCTAATTACATTTTCAGCAAAACAAAGAAATCAGTTGTTGTAGTAGATGGCGATTATCTCCAGGAATCATTAACAGGATTGCGTAACGATGAATTGAAGAAATTCCTGAATGGTGTTAAATATGTGTCAGAATCTAATGGTATTGAATTTACAGAGGAACTTAAAAATTCCTATGAGGAGCAGTTCAATGACCGTTGTTACCCAATTGTAACCCGGGATCCGCAAACTATTACCCAAAGCCTTGTAGATTTCAGAGACAAATTTGATGTTGTTTTGGTAGACCTGCCCGGAAACCTCTCTGCTGAAGGTGTTATTGGTGTTTATGTTACTTTCGATCTGATTATTGTCCCAACTGATCTAACATTTAAGGACCTGGATTCTACACGGAGGTTTCTTGCAATGTACGACAGCAGGGTGAAACCTATCCGAAACATGAATAAACTTCCCTGTAACCTATATGGTGTTTTTAACAAAGTAAAAGTGAATACCCTCGAATTTAAAGACCGTCAGGAGAAAATAGAGGAACATAATATCAAAATTCCTTTTATGAAATCATATATCACAGAGACAAACCGGTTAAAAAGGGATGATTCATCCATTGAGATGGTTTCTCTCGATGGCCTTAAGAATGATAAAATGGTAGAGAATTTCTGCAAAGAGATCATGGATTTAATTAAAAAAATATCGAATTAAACTATGGAAAAGAAAAACGAAAGCAAAAAGAAAATTACCCAGTCAGATTTAAAAAAAATAATGGCATTGGGTAATATAGCTGAGAAATCATATAAAAAGGAGGCGATCGAAAAAATTCAGAATCAGGAGGTCGCTTCTATACAACTTGAAAAACCTGAAACTGAGGTGGAAGTACTTCCTTCGGTACAGGCGGAAACTCTTCCTGCAGTTGAAGCAACCCAGGTTAATGTTATCATAGAGCCTGAAGAACACAGGGCCCCAGAAAAAAACACTCAGCCTGAGCCTCCAAAGCCAAAGGAAGAAGCGCTGACAATGCCAAATGATATTCCATTTGAGGACTTTCTTAAAAAATACATTCCGGCGGATCTCGACAAAAGAGAGTCAACTTACATATATACTACCAATCTTAGAATATTGAAAGCAATTGCGACAAGCGAAGGATCAGCGATTGTGGATTTACTAAATAATATTGTTGCAACCTGGGCTGCTAAGTATAACAAGAATATCAGAAAGTCTCTTCAGAAGCCCTCTAAATTAGTTGGATTTTAACCGAATCACTATGGCTTATCCATAGTGATTCAGATCTGTATTCTATTTAATTTTTTACCAGGTATTTTTTAGTTCCAACGGTCACCAATTTAGCATAGCGGTTCTTCTTCATAAATTCAAGTAAACTACCGCTATTTAAAGCGCTTTGCTTTAATACTCCGCTATACTCATTAATTGTAGAATAATCCTTAAGTAATTCTTCAAAACTTGTATACTCGGCAACCGGAATATTTTCACCGTAAATGACCCTAAACTGGAGATCTAAGTCCTTTTTGCCCTGATCATCACCTTTTTTTGGGCCTGGAGCCTTCGTTATAATATATTCATCCTTTGTCGAAACAAAAAATATAACATGAGTGTAAGATTTACCCATTCCTTCAGAAAGTAAGTTTTTATTCTCCCTGGATATCCTGATAACATCCAGTTCTGATTTAGAATTGATCTCATCGATAGCAGGGTTAATAACTCTTTTAATCCAATCTCCGGTATTTGTTTTATATGATTTCTCTGTAAACGTTTTTTCCTTCAGCCATTCTATAGTTTTCTTATACTCAACAGTTTTCCATTTATCAGTATCCTGCCATTTTTTAAAAAGCGGATATAAATATGTGGCGTACTTACTTTCGAAACGCTCATAAAATTTAGGTAACATCTTTGTATAACCTTCAATGAAACCCTTGTGTGTAGCTTTTTTAAAGGCAAGCAAAAATGGCGCAATGTCCGGATGAAAAGAAATTCTAACTCGGGATGAAATCTTATCATTGAACATATATGATAACCAGGGAACGCCACCCCAATTCTTCTGATCAACCCTATATTTTAAAGGATTATCCAATATATTTTCAAAAGCATGTCGCACTATTTCATATCTATTACCATCTTTGTCATCAAGCTTTAAAAATTTAAACAGTGCTTTTATATCAACTTCAAACTCTGGAAATAATTCATTCGTATAATCAATACTCTGCGATAAGCCCATGATAATTTTAAATGCTTCAGGAGAAAGAGAGTATCGGCAATTTTCAATAATTTCATTCGCTAAAATGACATCTTTTTCCGGATGGTATTTCGTAATATCGTACTTTCTAACCTTCATATCAGATTTACATTTTAATGCTCAACAATAATACTAATTAATACTACCCTAGTCAATAGAGATATTTTATCCTTCTCATGTCGCAATAGATAGCATATATCCCTGTATTATTGTGCGTTAAATTTACAAAATTATCCTCTTCGTGTCGCAATACGTGGTTTAGGTTTGAAAACTTTTATTAACAATATTTAAGCTATAATACTATTATTCATTAATTTACAAAATATTTTGATGTTAATATTTTCCCTCCTTCCTATGTCTCATTAAAATTTTGCTAAAAACTGACGTCTAAATATTACATTGATTTTCTGTCGCTTATGAAATTTTAAAATTCTTGAATTGACTCCTTTCTTTGTCTTAATTTAGATCATCCGACGTCAGATCAAACTCATAAATCTTTCTAATTAATTACCCATTATAAATTAAAGGGTTATCTTATAGGGCATTATTAATATTGCCAATAGTTAAAAAATACTCCTTTCTTTGTCGCATTTCACCATACTCCTAATTTCATCTAGCCGTTTTGATAAATTCAAATTACTAATCCTTCTCATGTCGTAATTGGCTACAAATTGCGACATGAGAAGATTTCTCAACGATACAGATTTATCATATTCAAAACTTTACCCTAAAATTTAAGTACTCCTTCTTATGTCGTAATAAAATAAAATATCGTTTGTAAGTTTATTATATGCAGAATTTTATGACAAAAAGGACGATCTTTCTAGTCCTTCTTATGTCGTAATACTCCTTTATTATCAGTATTATCTTCTATTTTAATTATCACTGATGTCCGGTAAAACTACAAAATACCAGTTATTGTAAAAAAAAAATATTAATAATCAACGACATACAAATGGTTATTTTCAATTTTTCAAAGTAAGCCTATTAAAATAAGTTATACTGTAG
>JAJYAG010000049.1 GCA_021779665.1 Bacteroidota bacterium
TCTTCCTATTCTTTCTGGCCTATCTCTTACCTCTTATTCCCTTCAACGTACTTCCCGTTATATCTCAAACGGGCTGCAAATATAACGGGTTTTTATTTACTAGCAAGTGCTTTTTAAAAAAAATATCAGGAAAAATCAAAGATCTTTCCTAAACAACTCACATTCAGGCGCGACCTAACAGAGATAAAATACCATTTATAAAGGTTAAAGGATGTGTGGGATTACCCGGAACGTATAAATCAACCTTATACTTTTCAAGGAAATTCCTGCTAATTGCTTCACTTTCAGAAAACACACCTCCACTTATGGCATCAGCACCTACGAGAATGACAACTTTAGGATCAGGAGTGGCTTCGTAGCAAATATCCAAAGCAGTTGCCATATTTTCAGAGATGGGACCCGTTATCACCACCCCATCGGCATGGCGAGGAGAGGCAACAAATTCAATTCCAAAACGTCCGATATCAAATTGAACATTCCCGGAAGCATTCAATTCCCACTCGCAGCTATTGTCACCGCCAGCCGAGACTTGCCTTAATTTCAAAGAATTCCTGAACAGCTTCCTGATTTCCTTCCTGACAGAGGCCTCGTCCATTTCAATAGGTTTATCATCTCCTTCCTTAATAATAAGGTTTTCCCTTTTATTGGATGAAAGCTTATAATCCTTTGTAAACTTCACCTTTTCAGGAAATGCCAAAGCACATTCTCCACAGAAAACACATAGGCCAAGATCTATCCGAACCGGATCAGGAAGTATGGCATTGGTAGGACATACAGAGACTAATTTTAAGGTATCAACCTGCTCGCGGGAAATTACAGGACGACCTCTGAAAATACCAGGAACTTCAACCTTAGTAACATCAGGAATGTATTGCTTCCCGTTATGATATAATATTTTAATTTCTGACAACATAATTCTAATTATAAGTCGTGACCACAGTAGCTTAAGTTGAAACTCTTGTTGCAGATCGGGAAATCGGAAATTTCGTTATTCCGCACCGCCAGAGCCAATGCCAACCAGTTATGCATAGACGGGTCCTTGATCTTATATAAACTTAATTCTCCTGAAGAATCAGTCATTGCGCAATGGCATATTTCGCCACGCCAGCCTTCAACCAGTGAAATTATAAATGCGTTTGTCTCTGGAGTCTGGCTAAATTCACGAGTTTCAACTTCGGGTAAGTTAGTCAGCAGGTTTCGTATATAAGCCATGGATTGCATAATTTCGCTCTTCCGTACCTGAGTTCTGGAATAAACATCTCCATGATGCTTTAGTACTGGTTCATGATGGAATGATGCATATAAATCATGTGGATGCGAAGCCCTTATATCTCTTGGAATTCCACACATACGGGCTGACATCCCAACTGCTCCTATGGAAGATGCTTGCTCTGATGTAACCACCCCTGTTTTCTCCAATCGTGCAAGTACACTTGGAAGATTTTTCATACGATTGTACATTTCAGTAAAATCGGGCTCGTAAGTTGCCAATACATTTAAAAGATAATCGGCCAGCTCGCGGGTTAATGGATACTGATTACGAAAAGCCCGGATCAATCCTTTTGATAAGCGATTGCCACACCACACCTGCATAGCATTGATTATAGGCGTACGGAGACGTCCAAAAACAGAGCTGCCAAGTTGATAGGCGACGTCGGTACAAATAGCGCTTAAATCGCCGGTATGAATTCCTGTACGCTCCATCTCAAGAGCTACAGTGCGGGCCAGCTTTAAATCGTTTCCTGCTGAAAATCCGCAGAGTCCTTCCCATAAATTACTGAAAGCAGTATTATGCCCAACAACTGTATCGCCGGCAATAGATTCCGCCAGAATATTCCTTTGTAGTAAATTCTTCTTTTGAAGAAAGAGGTTTTCAACTCCCCGGTGCTGATACCCAAGTTGAATTTCGAGATGTAGAATTTGCTCACCGTTGCAAATAAATCTGAAATGACCGGGTTCAATAATACCCGCATGAATCGGCCCCACTCCCACCTCATGAAGTTGTTCGCTATCGATCCGGTAAAAGGGATAATTTTCGATTACACTATTCTTATTAGCCCCGTTAAACGGATATCGGACAGGTTTCAACCAGGGGTGATCGCTATATTTCAAACCAAAGTTCTCATGAATTTCTCTTTCGAAGATATGAAAGGAGAAATGCTGAGCCGAAAACGATGGCAACATAAGCTCCCTGAACTTGCTTAAAACACATGAGCTAACCGATATTGTGGCATTCTTATCATTGGCCATGCAACAACACAATCGCAGGTTATCATCCTCAACCCTTCCGAAATAATTGACACAGTGAAAAGCGCTATCCTTGAGAAAATCAACATTTATCAGCATAAATTTCTCATAATCCAGAACAGGAATGGAGGATAACGGAATAGCCTGGTTGTTTTTGATATTTATATATTCGTTCATGTTAATGCGGCAAGTTAATAATAGCAGTATTAATCATATCCACTAAAATAGCGGGAGGATTTAATCCCAGATAAACAACAAGAATCAAAAGAGCATACTGACTGATTGATTCCGAAGGATGAATTTTCTCCAGATGTGTATCGTCAAAACCTACGGGTTTTATAAAAAGCATTTTAAATACATTCTTACCAAACGACCAGATTATAATGGTAAGTAAAAGCAGAATTATAATCAACAACCACAGGTTACCTGATTCGAAGAGAGATCTGAATATCAGGAATTCGCTGATAAACATTCCTGAAGGAGGCATAGCTGTAACTACAAAATACGACAGCAACAAAACCAAAGCCCCGGCAACATTATACTTAAAGTAATTTCCCACATCGTAAACACTCTTACTTCCGTAAGTCCGGTATATTTGCCCAAATTGAAAAAACAAGGCAGGTTTGGCGAACGAGTGAAGAATCACATGCAGCAATGCAGCATAATAACCAACACCACCGGCAGCAAGACCTAGAGTAATTAATCCCATGTGCTCCACGCTGGAATAAGCCATCATACGTTTTATATTTTTAACCCTCAGCATATAAACCGTAGCGACAAAAACCGACAGAAGTCCTGCAATCATCAGAACTTTGTTGGCCCAGGGTAATATTGAAGTGCGACTAATAATCTCGTAGAATCTGAAAATCCCCAGAAACCCAACATTCATTAAAACACTGCTAAACAAGGCGGCTGCAGGATACGGTGCTTTATCCTTGGCATCGATACCTGCGGTATACATGGGTACCAGACCTGCTTTAGCTGTAAATCCGGTGAAAATAAACAAGAATGCAAGTTTCAGCCAAAAAACGCTCAAAAGCGGAGCATCATTTAAAAGACTCCGGTAAGTTAAATCTTTAAAACCTTCCTGCTGAATGGCAACCGTAAGAAACAGAATCCCGATAAAAACAAGCGTAATACTGATAGAACATACAAAAATATACTTCCATGTACCTTCGAGTGTTAAGAGACTCCGCCGGTGATAAATTAATGCAGAGGCGCTCAGGGTTGTGAGTTCTACAAAAATCCAAGTAATGGCCATGTGATTCGAAATATACGCTGCGCTAAGAGCCATAATAAGTATCACCATGGCGGCATAATACATTCCCTGTTCCCGTGGTGTATAAGGATGCTTAGTAAAATAAACATGACTGTGGTAAAATGCAGGTATGGCAATAACGCTCAGCACAAAGAGCAATATCATCCCGAAGGCATCGGGCATAAAATATACCCATTGCACAATCTCCATATCATTATAGGAGTGAATTGTCAAGCCCCATTGCAAAACCAGAAAAGTTCCGACAAAGATTGCAGACAAAGCCTTCTTTCTAACGAAAAACAATAAGAATGCAAGTATTACCGATCCAATTAAATAAATGCCTATCATAATGCTAAACCTATTAATCTTTTAAATTTCTGAGCTGAGACACATCTTGTTCTTTCAGCACATCACCAATTTTGTTGGCGAAAATTCCAAGCAACAGCACACTCACGAAGATATCGAGAAGAATACCAATATTTACCAGCATTGGCATTTCGCTACCCACCGCCAGGGAAAGGATAAAAACACCATTTTCGATCACCAGAAAACCCATCACATGAGTAATAATTTTCCGTCGTGTGATAATGATATAAAGTCCGGTGAACAATGCCGAGAGTGCTACAACAAAGAATATTTTACGTATATGTGAATCGTGAATTGTATTCGAGAGCAAAAAGGAGCCTAAAATAATGCCCGTAATAATCACCACCGATACAAAATTGGTGAGAAAAGGCTCAGCTTCGCGGGTTATTTTGTTCCGGTTGATTACATAATTAAGAAACATAGGAATAAGAACCGTTTTGAAGACTATGGTTTCGAGCAACACAAAAATCAGGTTCACGGTATTAATTTCAATTAACTCGATAAAAGCCACCCCAAAAAGGATGATTCCTTGGAAAGCGATCGCCGAAATATAAGTGTATAGCCGGTTAGCCATACCAATATATATCAGACTGATTGCAAAAGCTATAAGAAGAATATTCGTCATTTTAAAACAGATTATACGATTTTACCCAACATTAAAAGCACGCCTAAAAATATGAGCAACGAAATGGATGTAAGCATAAAAATAAACTGGGAATTATGACTCATCCTGAAACGTGCTTCGAATGACTCGATGGTTCCCACAATAATGGCAAACAAAACCTGAGCTCCTATAAATATAGGTATTGAAAAATACCACTCGTAACCCGGCGTAAGAAAGAAATTAGCTATGATTGCTCCATACATAGCAAACTTAAGATTTACGGCATGCATGATTAAACCAAGGTCGAAGCCACTGTTATCCAATATCATTACTTCATGAATCATGGTCAGCTCGAGGTGGGTCTTTGGATCGTCAACCGGCATACGGCTATTTTCGACCATGGCAATGATAATGAAGACAAAAGTTGCCAGTACTCCGATTGCATAGGAAATGTGAGAACCAAAATGCAGCGATGCAAAAATATCGGCAAACGAAGTGTGACCAGTAAACAGAGCCAATGAACCCATCAGGATAAAAAACGCCGGCTCTACCAACATGGAGTATAAAGCTTCTCTGGCCGCGCCCATACCTTCGAAGCTACTTCCGGTATCCATAGCACCTATGATCATAAAAAACTTACCTAAGGCAAGCGCATAAGCGAAAAATACAAAATCACCCTTGAATGAAATTAACCCGGGCATATTTCCAAAAGGGATAAATAGGATAGCCATTATAATTGAAGCAAAATAAATGCTCGGAGCTATCTGAAAAATAAAACTGGAGGTTTCGCTGTACACAGCTCCCTTTTTGAAAAGACGAAGAATATCTTTAATTGGCTGAAAAACTCCCGGCCCTTTTCGTCCCGAAAAGATGCTTTTGGTTCGGACAACTATTCCCGAGAAGAAAAGACTGCTGATGAAAATTAAAATCAAACTCAACGAGCTTGTCATAACTATAACTGTTTAAATAAATCGACTAAACTATAAGCTGCACGAATCAGAAATGGAATGGTAATCACAATAAAGATAAAAACCACTCCATATAATATATAGAACTGCACACTGCCATTCTGTAAGAACTTAAACCTTCCGATAAATCCACGCAAATGTCTCATCGGGACATCTACAATCACATATTCAACCTTGTCGAACACATGCGTTTCAACATTTGCTTTCCCCGGAACAATCGAATTAATCCGCTCTTCGTGCTTAACCACTCTTAGGATTGGTTTTACAAGGTTGCGGTAGGTTCTGGAGAAAGATCCGGAAGTGTATTGAAGTTTAGATGAAGCCGTTTCGTAGCCACATCCCCAGGTGGGGCCTGAAGTTGAAATTACCTTTTCAGTAATTTTTTTTCTTACATAATAAAGAACCATAGCCAGAAGAATGATAGTCCACGAAGCAAACCCAACCTTTTGCATAATGGTGAGATAATAAGGCGAAGGTTGAAAGTTTAAAGTTTCACCTGAGAATAAAGAGACTACCCTTGAAGCTCCGCCAACAAACAGTTGGGGGAACAAACCAATAGCAACAATAAAAAAGGCAATAGCCCATTTGGGTACCAACATCATCTTGTTGGGTTCCTGCATTTCTTCAGGATACTTGCTACGAGCAGCACCTAAAAAAGCCACACCAAAAGCCTTGGTAAAACAAAACAGCGCCAAACCGCCAATTAATACCAGGCCAAAGATCGACAAGATAATCAAAACGGTGAACGAAAGATGATTGCTTATATTGATCGCGTTGAACAATCCCGAATAAATAAGGAATTCGGAAATAAAACCATTGAAGGGAGGTAATCCACAAATTGCGACTGATGCCAACAAAAACAGTATCGCCGTTTGAGGCATTCTTTTAATAATACCACCGAGCTTTTCAACATTTAAAATATGTGCAGCCTGATAAACTGATCCTGCGGCATAGAACAACAACGACTTAAATAAGGAGTGATTCAATGTATGCATCAATGCTCCTGCAAATCCGGCAAATTCCAGATAATGATTGCCCAGCCCTTTGCCAAGAGCCCCTAAGCCTATACCAATACCAATAATTCCAATATTTTCTATGCTATGGTAGGCAAGCAATCGTTTCAAATTATGCTGAAGAATCGCGAGCATCACTCCATAAATCCCTGAGATTACAGAAATCACCAGAATCACAGTTCCCACGAGTACATAGTTAACCTGAACAAGCAATAGCATTCTGATGATTCCGTAAATACCGAGCTTAATGATAACTCCCGACATTAACCCGGAAACATGTGCCGGAGCAGCAGGATGCGCATAAGGTAGCCAGGTATGAAAAGGTACAAAACCGGCTTTAAAGGAAAAACCGATAAAAAACAGCATATACAAAACAAAACCTAAAGCCGGCTGCACGGAAGACGAATATTGAGTAATGGCAACAAAATCGAAGGACCCTGTTTTAAAATTTACCCATATAAAGCCAAGCATAATAAATAGAATACAAATATGCGACTGGATAAGGTAATTGATCCCGGCTTTGAGGGTTTCCATTTTATGCGATTCGAATATCACAAGCACAAATGTAGTTACAGCCATAATTTCCCAGAAACACAGAAAAGCCAGTGTATTCTGAACAATATAGATAAAAATCATGGCCAAATGATTCAGCAAAAAGCTGACATAATGCATCGTCAGTTTGGATGAATCCTGGCTATAGGCTTTCAAATACTGTGTTCCGTAAAATATGGAAGTCAGAACTGTAAAGTTCATAATCAGGATGAACCAGGCACTCAGCGGATCAATGCGTATTGCAATTTCCTTAAATACAGGACCCCCGTAGAAACTCATGATAATATTTTCGCTAAACAGCGCCTGACTTGCAAGAACCGACGAGAAAACAGCATTCAAAACCACACCGGCAATAGTAATTATTCCTTTTTTATTTTCCGGAACAAAAGGAACCGTCAAAATTGCAGCCACAGTGAATAGTAATATGAATGCCAAAACGATCATTTCATCAGAATAAATTAAAAAATGAAATAACTATTAAAACCAGTATAAAGAAAACGCCATACAAAATGTACATCTGAATTTTACCATTATGGATAAAAGTAAAATAATCGGTAAACCGCAGCAAGTATTTAATACCTCTATTGATAATTTTAGCTTCGAAGAAATCGAGAAAATAGGACTGAAAACTTCTATAACGAGGGAATATGCTTGCTTTTTCAATCTCTTTGTATTTCTTTTTTTCGTGAGTCCAGAAGCTGAATAGTTTAGTCAGGTTACGTGAGTAAGATTTGGAAGTGTACTGCATGCGGGTGTTTGGAGCAGTGTAACCGCAACCCCAGGTAGGAGAAACAGCAACCGTCTGAACTTTTTCAGTTCTTCGTTTAAGGATAAAAATAACAGCACTAATTATAAATAAAACCAGAGAGGCAATGCCTATATTAGATAAAAGCACAAACAGTTCGTCCAGCCTGGCTAGTGGCACAATACCCGAACCAAACACTGCCACAACCTTCGATAATGGATAAATCAACAGGTTGGGGAAAATTCCGATTCCAATCATCAGAATTAAAATCAGCGCAAGCGGAATCAGCATAAAACGACCCACTTCCTTGGGCTGATGAGCAATTTCCTGGCGCGGACTTCCGAGAAATATAACACCGAACGATTTTGTGAAAGTTAGCAGAGAAATTCCGCCAATCATAGCCAAAAAGGAGATACAAACAATCATCAAAGAACTGAACTGGATATTCTCTAGTTGAATACCTTCAATCAGTCCGGTATAAATCAAAAACTCGGAAATAAACCCGTTAAAAGGTGGAAATCCGCAAATGGCCAGCGATCCACATAAATAAAAAAATGCAGTCAAAGGCATCGACTTCAGAACACCTCCCAATTGTTCCATGTTCCGTGTGTGGGTTTGGAGGTAAACATTTCCTGCCGAGAAAAACAAAAGAGATTTATACAAGGAATGGTTAAGCGTATGCAGCAAAGCTCCGGCGAAACCAATAAACTCGATTGACGGATTACCAAGGCCTTTACCAATCAGGCCAATTCCTATTCCCATGCCAATAATCCCAATATTCTCCACTGTGCAATAAGCGAGAAGTTTTTTGAAATCGCGGTGAATGGCAGCATTCAGAATTCCATAAAAGGCAGTAATCACTGAAACAATAAGAATGATTTCGCCAATCAGAACCAGATCATTCTTTAAATAAAGTACCATCCGTAAAATGCCATAAATCCCCATTTTCACTATCACACCCGACATTACTCCTGAAATGTGCGAAGGTGCCGCAGGATGTGCATGAGGCAGCCAGGAATGCAGCGGGATAAACCCTGCCTTAATTCCAAAGCCAATAAAAAGAACCAGAAACAACCATTTCCCGTTTCCCTGAGCAAAGGTGGCTGCAAAGGAATTAAAATCGAACGACCCGGTAATCTGATAGCCAATAATAAAAGCCACAGTAATAAGAGCAACGCCAATATGCATCTGAATGAGATAATTGAGTGCCGCCTGAATGGTTTTAGGACTGCTGAAATCGAACAATATCAACAAGAGCGAAGATATGGTCATTAGTTCCCAAACAATCAGGAAGGCAAAAGTATGCTGAACCATACACACAAAAAGCATAGATGCATGAAATACAACGTACAGCACCCAATGGAGTGATAATTGTGCCGGAGTCGCCTGATGGTGGCTTGTATAACCAATGCCATACCAGGCCCCCGTAAATGATGTAATATTGACGATCAGAATAAACCAGGCAGAAAGCGCATCAATTCGTAAAGTTATATTCTTGAAAACCAATCCGCCGTTAACAACTATTTCTATAGCACCATTATTAAGAGAAGAAATTGCCAGGTATGACGATATTAAAGTTACAATACTTACAAAGCCAAAAGCCGTTAATGCCTTAAACCTGACAGGTAAAAAGGGAATAAGAAAAAATGATAATCCAACCACACAGAGCAGCAAATCAATCAAACCACTAAAATCCATAAATAAAATATTCGAACTATAAACTATCCTTTTGATTCAATGTCGGAGCTTAGATAATGTTTACCAACGGGTAATTTCTAAACTTTTCGGCACTTTTACGATTGTAAAAATTGTTTTGTTTGGGAAAAAACGCCTCAAAGTTAAAAAGAGAAACATTTAAATGACATGAAAATATTATATTTATCGCTGTTTTGAATGATTCTAAAGAGCACAATCACATCGTTTTAAAGTAATTACCTGTAATTCTGAAATATGCGCACTATCTTCGTCCAACTCTCTATCTTTCAGATAAGAAAAATCCTGAAACCTATGAGATTTGGATTTCAAATTTTACTTCTCCTCATACTTTCCTTTCAAAACATATCTGCTCAGCAAGTCAACGATCTCAAGAGGAAAAAGCCGCTTACCCGTATTCTTTTCATTTTCGATGCCTCACAGAGCATGGGCACAAATTGGGAGAAGAATAAGAAAATTGATGTTGCCAGGGAGATTTTAATTGCCATGATTGACAGTCTGGAAAAAGTTCCCAATGTCCAGATTGCGCTCAGGGTTTATGGTCATCAGAGTCCTGTACCCCCAAAGGATTGCAGCGATTCAAAGCTTGAAGTCCCTTTCGGACCGGGAACGGCTCCCCGAATCAGACAAAAACTCAGGTACATCGAACCAAGAGGCACAACCCCATTAGCAAGTTCGCTGGAGCAATCGGTAAAAGACTTCCCTCCATGTGAGGACTGCCGCAATATTGTCATTTTGATCACCGATGGTATGGAGGCCTGCGACGGAGATCCCTGTGAGGTTTCTCTGAAACTGCAAAAACAGGGAATCACGCTTAAACCATTTATTATTGGAATAGGTTTGGATATCAACTTTAAAGAATCGTTTAACTGCATCGGGACCTATTATAATGCGGCTAAGGAAGAAAAGTTTAAAGAAGTTTTGAAAGTAGTAATAGCTCAGGCGCTCGACGCAACCACTGCACAGGTAAATCTGCTCGATGCTTATGGAAAACCTTCGGAAACAAATGTAAATCTGTCTTTCTATAACTTCATCTCGAATAAACTTGCCAATAACTATATACATACCATCAATGTAAGAGGTAATCCGGACACAATTATACTGGATCCGCTGGTAACTTACCGAATGACTGTTCAAACTATCCCTCCTGTTACGGTAGACAGTTTTAAAATCGTATCCGGAAAACATAATATCATTACTGCCAAAGTACCTCAGGGATTTCTCAGTATCCAAACCGACGGAGGAAATCAGTACCGAGATATTGTTTGCATCGTCAGGCAGACCGGTTCTATGAAAACTCTGAATTACCAGCAGATGTCGAAAACTGTAAAATACCTTACTGGAAAATACGACATTGAGATCCCTGTGCTTCCAAAAATTAATATCAAAAACATAGAAATAAACCAAAGCACCACCACCACCATAAAAGTACCCCAACCCGGACTAATCACTTTTATAATGTCATCCCCCGGATTTGGGAGTATTTTTCTCCGCGAAACCGGGAAACCATTGAAATGGGTTTACAACCTTAACAAAGACACCCGAAGCGAAATTCTTATGCTTCAGCCTGGCTCATATACGGTTGTCTTCCGTCCGGGAGGCGCAAAAAGCACGCTTTATACAATTTCTAAAACCTTTGAAGTAACAGCTGGTTCCAGTAAAGTTGTAGAACTATTTTAAATATTTTCAGTATACCAGTTAAACTTTTTTAAAAGTTTAAAGTCATAATAAAAAACAAAACCTTTTCTGGTATTGGATGACAGACTATACTGATAAAGAGCTATTGGCAATTTTCCGAACGGAGGATAGAAAACACTATGCCTTTAACTGTATTGTTTCCCGTTACCAGGAAAGAATTTACTGGCACATCCGAAAACTGGTAATAAGCCATCAGGATACAGACGATGTGGTTCAGAACACCTTTATCAAAGTATGGAATAACCTGGCCGATTTCAGAGAAGCATCCCAGCTTTACACCTGGATTTACCGCATTGCCACAAACGAAGCACTTACATTTTTAAATCAGAAAAAAAGAAAATACTTCCTTCCGATTGTTGATTATGAAAGAGAATTAGCCTCGACACTGGAAGCTGATGAATTTTTCTCCGGAAACGAGCTTCAGTTAAAACTTCAGAAAGCAATATTGAGCCTGCCCGAAAAGCAAAGAGTCGTTTTCAACCTGAAATATTTCGAAGAAATGAAATATGAAGATATGGCCGAAATTCTCGACACATCAGTGGGAGCACTGAAAGCCTCATATCATCATGCAGTCAAAAAAATTGAAAAATTTATCGAAGACAATTAAACCTTTTTTACTTTTAGCAGTCAAAACTTCAAAAATACGGCAATGGACCCGCTGAAAAATAATAAGTTTAACCTCGACGACCTGAAAAAGCAGAATCCTTTTCAGGTACCAGAGCACTATTTCGACTCTCTCGGGACCAGAATATCCGACAGAATTGAAGCCACGGCTCCGAAAGCAAAGGTTTTCTCTTTTGCTCATTTAAAATTAAAACCAATATTTGCTTATTCAGGCGGATTTGTTGGTTTGGCCCTTGTAATTTACTTTGGATTCTCAATATTTTCCAATCCTGATTCTATTAAGAATCCCAGGAATGAAGAGTTTGCAGGCCTTACCGAATACGCACTGGTTTCAGAAATTGATGAAGCTGTTTTAATCGAAGAATTTTCAAACACCAATACTCAACCCGATTCGATAAAATCAGAAAACAACGATCACATTATCGATTATCTGGTTAAAGAAGATATTGAAATTTCAACCATCATAGAAGAATTATAATATGAAGAGTTTAAGTAAAATACTGCTTCTTATACTATTTTGTTCAATTGCCGGAAAATTCACTGTAAACGCACAAACAGCCGGTGATAGGATAAAAGCGAAACGTATTGCCTTTTTTACGGACAAACTACAGCTTACACCGGCCGAAGCTCAGAAATTCTGGCCTGTTTTTAACGAATACGATTTAAAGAAAAATGCCTTAAACATTGAAAAAAGGAAACTTACCGAAACATTTCAAAATAACCAGGCAAGGATGAGTGAGGCGGAAGTGGACAAAATAATCAACAGATTTATACAGATATCTCAACAGGAAACCGAGCTCTTCGAGTCCTATAACAAGAAATTCCGGGTCATCCTGCCAGCTCAGAAAGTCATGAAGCTCTACCTGGCTGAAACTGAATTTAAAGTTATTTTGCTAAGAGAGTTGAAAGCCAACAGCAAAAGTTCAATTGCAGATTAATTAGAGAGTCCGAAGGACTTAAATATGATTAGCCCCGGATGTAATCCAGGTGTTTCACGACAAAGGAATTCGGAACACTGAAAGTGTTCAATTTTGAAGAGCACCAAAGCTTTTGCCTATTTATCCTTTAAGTTTTGAAATCAGCTCCTCAAGCGTAATCGTTGTTTGCTCCCCGCTTTGCATATTCTTGAGCGAAATCACATTTTGCTGCATTTCGTTATCTCCAACCAAAGCAACATAAGGAATCTTTTTAGCATCGGCATAAGCCATCTGCTTTTTCATTTTTACCGATCCCGGGAATAATTCAGCATTGATACCGGCAGCCCGAATTTTTGAAACCAGCGGCAAGCAATATTTTTCTTCGTTCTCTCCAAAGTTGATAAAAAGCACCTGCGTTCCCTGGGTAGAATCCTGAGGGTATTTATCCAACTGGTTCAACACATCGAAAATTCGGTCGGCACCAAAAGAAATACCAACACCCGAAACGCCGGGCATACCGAAAATGCCGGTAAGATTATCGTATCGACCTCCTCCACAGATGGAACCCATTTCAACATCCAGTGCTTTTACCTCGAAAATGGCACCTGTATAATAATTTAAACCGCGGGCCAATGTAAGATCAATCTCAACAGCTGTTTTTACGTTTAACAATTCCAGATACCCAAGCAGTGTTCTGAGTTCTTTTACACCGGCCAAACCAACTTCTGAAGCAAAAAGAACCTTTTCAAGAAAATCAAGTTTTTCAATGTTGTTCATTTCAACAACCTGAACAATCGACTTCAGCTCTTTTACAGCTTCTTCAGCCAGACCGCGTTCAAAAAGTTCTTCCTGAACACGCTCCCACCCTACCTTCTCAAGCTTATCAATAGCAATGGTGATATCGACAATGCGTTCCGGTTCGCCAATATAATCGGCAATGCCTGTAAGTATTTTACGGTTATTGACTTTCACAACAGTATTCACCTGCATTTTACCAAAAGCTTCGTCGATAATCTGGATAAGCTCCGCTTCGTTCAGCAGCGAATCGCTTCCTACCACATCGACATCGCACTGGTAAAACTCGCGGTAGCGGCCTTTAGCTGGTCTGTCAGCCCTCCAAACTGGTTGTATCTGAAAACGTTTAAAAGGAAAGGTAATCTCATTCCTATTTTGCACCACATATCTCGCAAAAGGAACTGTCAAATCATATCTTAAACCTTTTTCACAAATAGTGTTGACAATTCTATTAGAAGCAGTATTTAATTCATCCTCCTCTGGACTTTTACTTAACAATTTAGATAAATTAACAAAAGCATCAAGGTCCTCATTTACAAAATTTCCGGAGTTGACTATTCTAAAAAGTAACTTGTCACCTTCCTCCCCATACTTTCCCAATAATGTCGACAAATTCTCCATAGCAGGAGTTTCTATCTGCTCATAACCATATTTTTTAAAAATCTCTCTTAGAGTATCAAAAATAAAATTACGCTTTTTCATTTTCTCCGGAGAAAAATCTCTCGTTCCTCTTGGTACAGATGGTTTTGCTATGGACATATTTTATAGGCTTTAGGGATTTAGCAGTTAGGCGATAGGAGAAACGAACTCCTATCTGTTTACTGCGCATTAAATATTTTAACTGTTCTGCTTAAGGAACCAGACATCTATAGCCTAATACCTATAGCCTAACAGCCTATTTTACAAGTTTCTTATATCTGATTCTGTGCGGCGTATCGTCACCCAGGCGTTTCTTGCGGTTTTCTTCGTATTCGGAATACGATCCTTCGAAGAAATAAACGCTTGAATTGCCTTCAAATGCAAGGATGTGCGTTGCCACGCGATCGAGGAACCAGCGGTCGTGCGAGATTACCACCGCACATCCGGCAAAGCCTTCCAGACCTTCTTCAAGGGCACGAAGCGTATTTACATCGATGTCGTTGGTTGGCTCATCGAGGAGGAGCACGTTGGCTTCTTCTTTTAAAGTAAGCGCCAGGTGCAAACGGTTACGTTCACCACCGGAGAGCGCTCCGCATTTCTTTTCCTGATCGGCGCCACCAAAATTAAAGCGCGATACATAAGCACGGGCATTGAAAAGTTTGCCTCCAACCATTATATTTTCGCTATCCTGCGATATTACCTGGTAAACAGTTTTTTCAGGATCGATGGAAGTATGCTGCTGGTCAACATAACCCAGTTTAACAGTTTCGCCCACTTCGAAAGTACCGGAATCGGGCTTGTCAATGCCCATCATCAAACGGAACAAAGTGGTTTTACCGGCGCCGTTCGGACCAATAATACCGACAATTCCGCCCGGAGGCAGCATAAAATTGAGATTTTCGAACAGCAGTTTATCTCCGAATGCTTTCGAAACGCCATTTGCAATCACCACCTTATCTCCCAAACGCGGTCCGTTCGGAATAAAAATCTCGAGACGTTCTTCTTTCTGTTTCACGTCCTCATTCAGCATTTTATCGTAAGCCTGGATACGTGCTTTAGACTTAGCCTGACGGGCTTTGGGCGACATGCGCACCCATTCGAGCTCGCGTTCCAAGGTTTTGCGACGCTTGCTCTCGGTTTTTTCTTCCTGGGCAAGACGTTTCGATTTCTGATCGAGCCATGAGGAATAATTACCTTTCCAGGGAATACCTTCGCCACGGTCGAGTTCGAGAATCCAGCCGGCAACATTGTCAAGGAAGTAGCGGTCGTGGGTTACGGCAATAACCGTTCCTTTATATTGCTGTAAGTGTAACTCCAGCCATTGTACCGATTCGGCATCAAGGTGGTTGGTAGGCTCGTCGAGGAGCAACACGTCGGGTTCCTGTAAAAGCAAACGACACAGTGCTACACGACGGCGTTCGCCACCGGAGAGAACACTTACCGAAGTATCGCCATCGGGGCAACGAAGTGCATCCATGGCTCTGTCGAGTTTGGAATCGATATCCCAGCCGCCAACGTGGTCAATCTTTTCGGTGAGTTCGCCCTGCTTTTCAATGAGCTTGTTCATCTCATCGTCGCTCATAGGTTCGGCAAACTTATTATTTACTTCTTCATATTCTTTCAAAAGGTTCATTACTTCCTGAACCCCTTCCTGTACAATTTCCTTTACAGTTTTATTGTTATCCAGCTGAGGATCCTGCTCGAGGTAACCAACTGTATAACCGGGCGAAAACACAACCTCTCCCTGATACGATTTCTCCAACCCTGCAATGATCTTCAACAGCGTCGATTTACCGGAGCCGTTCAAACCGATGATACCAATTTTGGCACCATAGAAAAACGACAGGTAAATATCCTTTAAAACCTGTTTGTGTGGCGGGTAGATTTTATTAAGCCCCACCATCGAAAATATGATCTTCTTATCGTCCGACATTATTTAAAAAAATTAGGCCGTAAAATTAGGTGATTTTTTGCAAATGTGAACGATATGCAGGAGGAAGTTTGGAAACTGAATGCCTTTTCCAAACAGAATAAAATATAGAACCAAAAAAAAGAATAAATTTGCTTTGAACCTCCAACTTGAATATATGAATCTCAAATCCCTTTCCCTAGCCGCAGTTTGCATTGTTTTTATTTTTATAAGTTGTGAAAGAACCTCTGAATACGAATCTCCATTCTATCGAATAGACAGTCTTTATAATTTTAAATCGTATTCATCCGACCTTGCCATTGACAAATTCGACAATAAGTGGATTGCCACATCCGAAGGTTTATTAAGGTACAACGATTCCGGAAAGAAGCTATTTACCCGAGCCGATGGTCTTAACAGCGACACGGTTTACAGGGTTGTAACTGATAAAAATGGAAATGTCTGGTCAATTGGCGCAAACAATGGAGTTTGTCAGTTTAACGGTAAAAATTTTATAATACATAATCCTTCCACAAGATCAATCCCCAAAATGATTGATCCTACAGCACTGATGGTAGATCATAATAATCATCTTTGGGTGGGCGCTTATCTGGGACTTTATGAATTTGACGGTGCCGTTTGGAAAAATTATGAAAGCGTAAAATTTGCAAGAAATATGTGGGCCCGTAAAATTTTCCCGGATCCTGAAAATGAAGGTTCGTTGCTAATAAGTACATATGATCACACCATAATAAGGTTCGATGGCAGCAACTATCAACAACTCGATAAGATATACGATATTAGTCCATACCTCATTGAATACATTATTAAAGACGAAACAGGTGCAATCTATTGTGGGTTGGATGGTAAAGGTTTACTAATAAGAACAAGAGGCACGAACAGTTATCTGTCCATTTCGGACAAAATTTATGAAAATTCAGTATACCGGATAGTTCCGGGAAACAATAACAGACTTTGGCTTGGTACTGGCAGAGGTTTATGCTATGTAGAAAACGGAAAAGTATTTGATTACAGGTTCTCGGAGGTTGGCATGGGCTATATTGGTGAATTTGCTTTGGACAGCCGTGGAATACCATGGATAAGTGTACATACGAGGCTTGTCACATTCAAATAACAAAAAAGGGGAACCACAGCTCCCCTTTTCAATAATTTTATGAAATGTTTTAAATTCCCAAAGCCAGTCTTCTGAAATCTTTGGCCTGAAATCCCGGCTGCTTTTTCTCGGTTATCGTAAAGAAATTGAAATAATACATCCTGGCGTCATCAGTGCCAAGAACATAATGGTATGAGCGGCCTTCCCGGTCGTCTTCACCAGGACTTATCTGATGCAGCACAACAGTATTAGGAGACTTTTCTTCCACAGCTTTTTCAATTTCCTCGGAAGTCACAATCTTAACATCGTATTTATAGATTGCTTTGATCTTTTCGATGGTATTAACTTCTTCAGCAAGATCTTCTTCTTCTACAAGCAGTGTTTTATTCTTGATTTCCTTGATATACTTGTTGTAATAATTCAGCTTACGCAGATAAACATGATTGTTAGCTTCTTTCATGTTCGAAACATGTACCTCGATAAACCGGATAATTAACCCAAGTTTGTTCACATACTCATTTTCATCAACCCCCGAATACGACAAAGGAATATTTACAATTTCGGGCATTTCCGATAAATTTGCAGAGTTGTCGCCCATTGCCAGCACAAGGAAATCGTAAAAAGCCGCTGTATTTCCTTTTGTCAGATTCTCAACCGAAAGAAACAGGAAAGAGCTCTTGTTATCCTTGCGCATCTGTTCAAACTCTTCATGACTAATGATCTTATATGGTGTTACCTTCCAGTATTTCTTCATCGCATCCTTGATAAAAATATTGAAGCCTACGGAAGGGTTACTATCCATCACCACATAAGTTGTTGATGTGAAAAAATCGACCAGCTGCGATTTGTTTATAAACTTTGTATTTTGCGCCTTAACACAAATAGAAGCCACCATAAGGGCTGCTACAATAAGTAATTTCTTCATTCTTTTTTATTTAAAGGTTTTAAAAAACGGGGTTTAGCGATTAATGATTTAGGGATTAGGATAATACAAAAAGAGAATTCTTCAATTCCTAAAACTAAACAGCTCTTGTCAGGTTAGAGTTTACACTTTCTTTACAATCAATTTACCTTCATCTCTATAGCCTAACAACTAAATGCCTAAACACCTATTTACTATTTTTTTGCTATTTTTTTCAGATCGGACAACAGGAAAGCGTCAGCATCATCAGAATCATCGCCCACCATATGATAATCGAAATAATAAAATTTTGCATCGTCAACACCCATCAGAATATTATAACATCTTGATTTTATACGGGTACCTTCTGGGCCCACCTTGTGAAGAAAAACTACATTAGGGGTTCTGTTATCAATGGCTTCTCTCATCTGTTCCCTTGTGACCAGCTTTACTTCCCCAGCGTATACTTTCTTAATTTTTGCCACAGTGTTTATATCCTTAGAAAGCTCATCGGGAATAAAATAAACCGTTTTACCCTTCAGCTCGGCAATATTATCGTTATAATGCTTGAAAATATTAACTGAAAGTAGATCAGGATTATCCAGCAACATTTGCACGTGGTTTTGCATAAAACGGAGCATAATACCTAACTTATAGCTGTAATGATCTTCATCAACCCCGGTGTACGAAAGAGGCACTGAACACAGATCGGCCATATCGCCAAGAGAAGGAGATGTTCCTCCGAGTAGTAAACTCAGAAAGTTATACTTGGCATTAGTTTTATCATTCTGAAACTTAACCTGGTTCATTAAAATAAAAGAGTAAGCCGGGTCGGTACGAAGCTTTTCAAAATCTTTCCAGGTAATGAAATCAAACTTTGTAAGTTTCCATTCGGCAGGAAGGATTTCCTTTGCAGTAAGATTAAAATCCGAAAGCGGATTATCTTCCAGCACAACAAGCGTTTTGGTATTCTTAAACCTTAACAATTCTTCTTTTGTAGGGACATATTCTTTCTGTGCAAAAAGGTTTATTCCAAACAATCCAATCACTAATACAACCAACAACTTTTTCATAAACACAATATTAAGAGTTAGGAATTAAAAGCGGATTACGTTCATTAAACTTACGGATATATAAAAACTTTAACTGCTGACGTTTTTTCTTCGACAAAGCAACATACTCATCGTGTAACTCAGGATCCTTAATAAAAAGAGCCTCAAGGTTATCTACATCGTAATCGTATATTTTACCCGTTTCGCTGTCCATTATAAATTGTCGGAGTTCGGTTGTTGTATACGAAGGAGACGCTCCATAGTAACGGTAATAATAGTAAGGATTGTAATAATAAGGGTCGTAATAATTATTATTTTGGGTAGTGATGGTAGCTACAAAGTGACAAATACTACCAACAATATTGATTTTATTGAACGATTGCCTCATTCTTACATAAAGCATTCCACCACGGCAGTAACCCCAAATGGTTTTCATAGACACATCCTGACGGATTCCCAACTCATCGTAGTAACTTATAACCGACTCTGTTGCTAGCGCATCAAAAAACTGAGGGTTATTATAGTCTACCGTGGAAATAATTTTATACTTGGGAATTGGACTATTATTTTTTACCTGTTCAAAATTTAGGTAAACTCCTTCCCTGAACCTGAAATCGGGATTATATTTAACAAGTTCACGCTTTATCGTATCAGAATTAGCCGACTGAGCCGTTAGAGTAAATCCGCTCAATAAAAAAAGGCCGGTTAACATCACTAATTTAAAACCTTTAGTTTTCATAACGTAAAAAAGTGTATTTACAAATTTAATAGTTTTTGATAAAGGATTTAGCATCCCAAATCACTAACTTAGAAATAAACCCAATATAGATTAATGTCAGTTGTTTAAGAATTTGTGTTAACTTTATAACGCGATTTATGTGAAACAATTAAAAACAGATAAGGATTTATTTTAATTTTTTTTTAATTTTAGCTATCGTTACTTAAGACTTTCGGCGTAGTAGTTCACTAGATAAATAAACAATGGTTTCTGTAGATTTTCTGAACGATATTTTCAAACTAAATAAGAAGCACAATCTTGACCCTATTGAAACGAACAAACTCACCTTTGTTTATTTATTCAGTTGGATTGGTTTGGTTCTGTTTGGTTTCATTTCGGTGTACGACATTTTTCTCGACAATTATATCGGAGCGGTTGTTCAGTTTATTTTCCTGATAGTACTTACCATCAACATTTATCTTATAAAAATAAACCGTTGGTTTCCCAACCAGGCCCGCCTGACTTTAATAATTTACTCGTTTCTGTTGGTTTATATGGCCGTAGCGAGCTCTAACAGTACGAACGGCTTTCTCTGGTCGTTCAGTTTACCTCTTTTCAGCATTGTTTTATTTGGAACTCGTAAAGGATTTATCTACTCAATTGCTTACTTTGTAATATTCATTATCATTTTCTTCTTTCCTTTCGACTGGAATAATGCCTATCACTTAAGCCTTTCATTAAAGATTAAATCTATAATTATCTATCTGGCAATTAGCCTGATTAGTTATACTTACGAATATTCAAAAACAAAGATTACTTCGGAACTCGAAAATAAATTTCTCAACTCCTTAAACGAGAAAAAACTTAAAGACGACTTTATCTCGAAGCTTTCGCACCAAATCCGAACTCCTTTGAATAACCTCATGGTTATCAGCAATCTTTTAAGCGAAACCGAACTTGATGAAAAGCAGAAGGATATGCTGGAAACCATACAGGCATCCACAAATAACTTAGTAAATGTTGTAAATAATATATCCAAGGTTTCCTCAGTTGATTATGGATTGATTAACATCAACCTCAATTTCAACCTTTTCTCCACGATTAACAGTACCATCAGGCTTTTCTCAAGTATGAACTCTGAAAAGTTTGACATTCAGCTTCAACCACAGGTTAATTTTAAATACAATTTTTTAGGCGACCCAATCAAGGTAAAACAGATCTTTCTCAATATTATTGAAAATATTGTAAAATCGGCCGAAACCAAGTCGTCAATAACTGTATCCTATAGTCTTATTAAAGAAACTGCCACCAATTGTGAGCTCCAATTCAAAATAACAACAGTTCCCCCTATTTTAAATGCCCGGTTACGAGAAGATCATCCCGAAAGTACCTTTGGAGAAGATGGTGGTATTATGGATCTTTCCATTGCAAACAAGCTTGTGGAACACAACGGCAGCATTATTAACCTCCAGTTCAACAGAGAAAATACTGTAATCAGCTTTAATCTTGCTTTCCAGAAATCGAAGGTTGAAACTGAAACAAATTATCCTGGCAAAGTTGACACTGTTGCAGCTGCCATAGAAGCAAAATCAAGTCCGATAGAACTGAAAGATGCCAATGTTCTGCTCGTGGAAGATAACCTTATTAACCAGAAGATAGTGGTTTTAAGCATCCAAAAACTGGTTAAAAATATAGATATAGCCAACAACGGGAAAGAAGCCCTTGATAAATTCGGCACTTCCAAATACGATATCATCTTAATGGATATCCAGATGCCCATTATGGATGGCATTATAGCGACCAAGAAAATTCGCGAAATTGAACAAAGCACCAATACATCAACACCTATCATAGCCATCACTGCCAATGCTCTGGCCGGCGATAAAGAAATATGCCTTGCAGCCGGAATGGATGAGTATATCAGCAAGCCTTTTCAGGTTGAAGTTCTTATTCAAAAAATCACCAAGCTCCTCAGCAAAAACCCTGTACAAAATAACTCATAACTAAAAGTGAATTGAAAGTAAGCCTGGGATAAGTGCATCTGATTTCTTTGTAAAAGACAGGATCGAACAATAACAGGAATAAATGTCCTCCACAACTTAGTTGTATGCCCGGTTTATATCCAGAGAAGCCCGCGGCAATTTCAAAATGCTTAAAAGGTAGGTTTAATCCCAAGAATCAGAATATCGTCAACCTGCTCCAGATCGCCCTTCCACGATTCGAGCCGTTCCTCAAGAAGATGAAGTTGTTCATCCATTGGAAATTTATGAATTGTAAGGAGTAAGTGCCTGAAACGCCTGTACTTAAACTTCTTGCCTTCCGGACCACCGAACTGATCAGCATATCCGTCGGAAAAGAGGTAGAAAATATCATCAGGATGTAAATCAACCTTATTGCTTTCGAAGATCTGATCGCGCTCAATATCATCCTCAATTCCAATTGAAAATCTCGATCCGCGGATTTCCTGAATTTTATTATTACGAATCAGGTACATTGGATTTATTGCTCCGGAAAATTCGAGTGTCCTTTTCTTTTTATCAATAATCACAAATGCAATATCCATTCCGTCGCGCAGGGTAAAATTCTCAACATCCTTAAAAATAGCTTCGAACTCGCGGTTCAGAAGCGTAAGCATTCCTGCAGCTGTATCGATATTCTGATTATTTGTAATTTTCCTGAACAGTTCATAACCTATGATAGACATAAAAGCGCCGGGGACCCCATGACCGGTGCAGTCTATGGCTGCCACAAAAACCTTGTCATTTCGTTCGCTTATCCAGAAGAAGTCACCACTTACAATGTCTTTGGGTTTCAAAAGCACAAACGAATTCGGAAACGCCTTCTTAATTTGTCTTTCCGACGGCATAAGCGCTTCCTGTATGCGCTTGGCATAATTAATACTGTCAGTAATATTTTTATTTTTTATAGAAAGTTCTTCTTTCTGACGGAGCATTTCTTTGGCAATAATTTCCTGCTGCTTTAAAAGTTTATTGGTTTTATGGAACTGCGAGGTACGGAACTGATAAATACCAAAAAACAAAAGGCCGGCAAAAACTGCATACAGATAAAAGGCCATTGTGGTTAACCAGAAAGGCGACTGCACAATAATGGTATATTCAACCCCTTTTGAATTCCATACCATATCACTATTAGATCCAATCAGCTTAAATGTCCATTTCCCCGACTTAAGATTGGTGAAAGTTGCAGTATTGGTATTTCCGAAATTGATCCACGCAGGTTCCTCGTTGTTGTAAAATTTAAGTTTGAATTGATTTTTGGAAGGCACAGCAAAATCCAATGCAGCAAATTCGAGATTGAGCAAATTAGTTCCGTATGGCAGAACAATCTGATTATTTACTGCTTTAACAGTCCTACGGACTCCGTTTTTATCGATAATCTCAATATTTGTGATTACGACATTTGGTATAGTGCTGGTTCTTGCAACTGAATCGGGCCGTATGATATTCAAGCCCGAAATACCACCAAAATAGAATGTTCCATTTGTATCTCTGAAAACAGCTCCAAGGTTGTATTCGTAATTCTGAAGGCCATCATTTAAATCAAAACTTATAATCGACTCATTCTGAATATTAAATTTATTTATCCCGCGGTTGGTACTCAACCACAGATTGTTAAAATTATCCTTCAAAATAGAATAAATTACATTGCCCGAAAGGTGCTCATCTTCAGCAAATACATCTATAATATTGCAGTCGAAATCAAATTTTATCATCCCGTTATCGGTTCCGGCCCAAATAATTCTGTTTTCTTCATCTACCTCCAGGGAATAAACAACCGCAAGTCCTACAAGCTTTTCATGACCTTGCCTGGATCGTTTCACAATTCTCCCTGTTAACGGATCAAATTTAACGAGCCCCTTATCTGTTCCCATCCAGAAAAAGCCATCGTTGCTCTTCTTCAAGCAGTATATTATATTGGAGGGCATAGAAGTAGTGTCGTCAGAGGAATATTGCCATTTTTCGAGAACCGACTTGGTTTTATTGAGTTTTAGGAGTCCGAAATATGAAGCAAACCAAAGATTCCCGAAAACATCATCTGTTATATTCGAAATACGGTTCTTTTTAACATAATCGCAATCCTGAATATTAAATTCATCACAAATGCTTTGATATGTACCGGTAACCGGATTAAAATGTAGTACTCCGTCCCTTGTACCCAGCCAGTAATTATTTCTTCTGTCCCTGAAAATAGAATGAATATAATTCATATTGGAATTGCCTCCGGGGATATCGAAATTATACTTCCGTACTGAATTGTTATTGAGGTCAACGATATTCAAACCTTCGCCCCAGGTTCCAATCCAGAGCACGTTTTCATCAGGCTTATAAACCGAAGCTACATCGAACGATGTTAAATCAAGCCGGGGTTCGGTATCTTTACTTATCAGTTTAAATTTCTTGGCGTGAACATTCACTTTAACCAATCCTCTGTTTGTACCCATCCATATTAATCCCGACCTGTCCTGGTAGAAAGACAAAACCTGAGCAGTTAAAATATCGGATGGCACGTACGAAGGAAACTGAAATGGACGGACAGTCAGCAAAGCCGGATCAAAAATATATAAACCATGATCTGTTCCAATCCAAACATTATTCTTGTTATCTTCAAGTAAGGCGTTTGTTTTCACACCAACAAGAGGTTTCAAAAATGAAGGCTGTATATAAGACCGGCTTTTTCTGTTGAACTGAAACAACCCGTCAGCTGTCCCAACCCACATATTATCATCGGAACTAATCAGAATTGATGAAATAACATCCGAAGGTCCGCTATCAGCCTTTTTTTTGTTTTGAACAAATCTGTCGAACAGTAATAAACTGCGATCGAGAAAATTGAGCCCGTCTTTGGTTCCAACCCACATTTTACCATAATTATCCTCAACTATGGGATAATTTACCTGTTCGTTATCAAGATTGAAAATATTGAAATAGAACGGATAGTGATAAAAATGACCTGTGGACATATCAAGGCGGTCTAAAGCAGAAGATGTTTTTACCCAGAAATTCCCTTTTTTGTCAAAATACAAGCCTTGTACTTCGTCAGATGAAATAGACAGCAGATTCCCCGCCTCATGCTGATAAGAGATAAATTTATCCTCGCTGTAAATATATTTATTGAGACCATTCTTTGTTCCAATCCAGATGTTACCGGATTTATCTTCGGCAATACAGGTTATAAAATTGCTCGAAATAGCATTCTTTCTTTGAACTTGAGTACTGTAAGTTTTGAATTTATAGCCATCGTAACGGTTTAAGCCCCCCTGAGTTCCAATCCACAAGAATCCCTTGCTATCCTGAAATATTGCATTAATAGTTGTTTGGGAAAGGCCATTGATAACAGAATATGTTTCAATATCGGTGACCAGGTCCTGTCCAAATATAATCCGGAAAGGCAGGAGCAATATTACAAATAAGAATTTCCTGAAAAGCATATTCATATTCTGTACAGTATTGCTAAGTTACCAATTATAAAGTTATTCCCCAATAAGAATAATTAAAAGAGTTGAGAATGTAATAAAAATAATAAGGACTGGAGACTTTTGTGAATGAATAAAGATTTAGAAAACCAAAATATGCATTAATTCAGGCGGATAAATTTAAAAGGATAGGGTTGAAACCTGGTGCATAAGCTTTCCTGAAATTAAAAAAAGCGAAGTCGTGAAACTTCGCTTTTCGAATATTTTGCAATATCGTTGTCTATCCTTTCTTTATGGATTTCATAGCAATATTTTCAAGCATATCTGTTGTCACAGACTTTGGTCGTTCGAGCGGATAACCAAGTGCTCTGTCCCAGATAATATTGGCGCAAATACCAATAGCACGTCCAATACCAAACAGAACAGTATAAAAATCATACTCTTTCACACCATAATGCCATTGGATTACACCCGACTGGGCATCAACGTTAGGCCACGGGTTTTTTGCCTTACCGTGTTCCATGAGTACCTGGGGTACAACTTTATAGAGCATACTGGTCAACTCAAAGAGAGGATCTTCGGGCATGTTTTGTAAACAAAATTCGCGCTGAATGGTGTATCTGGGGTCGGTTTTACGTAATACAGCGTGACCGTAACCAGGAATTACCTGTCCCGAATTAAGCGTATCCCAAACGAATTGCCTTAACTCTTCTTCAGTTGGAGTATGTCCTCCCATTTTTGCCATAACTTCCTGCAACCAAAGCAACACTTCCTGGTTAGCAAGACCATGAAGTGGCCCGGCCAAACCATTGATCATAGCCGAAATGGACAAATAAATGTCGGATAACGAACTCGACACCAGATGACCGGTGTGGGCGCTCACGTTACCACTTTCGTGATCAGCATGCAATATAAAATGCAACCTTGAAACATCGTCATAAGGAGCCGCAATCCCCATCATATGGGCAAAGTTGCCTCCAAAATCGAGGTTCGGATTGCTTTGAATCCTATTCCCTCCACGGTATAATTTAGCATAAATATAAGTCGCAATCTCGGGCAGCTTGGCAAGAAGATTTAATGCATCCTCATAGTAAGGATCCCAATATTCATTCTTGTTGATACCTGCATGATACTTTTTATTGAAGAAAGATTCCCTGGCCATTGTAAGAATAGCTGTGGAAAAGATTGTCATGGGGTGACTAATCGATGGGAAAGCATCAATTACTTCGTAAACGTACCTTGGAAGAATCCGTCGTTTTGAGAATTCATCAATAAGTTCGGTTACTTCTTCTTCGTTTGGAATATCTCCGGTCAGGAGTAGATAATAACAGCCTTCAACATAAGGCATGTTTGATCCTTTGGGTTTTGGCAGTTTTTCGAACAATTCAGGCAGCGTATAATCGCGATAACGAATACCTTCCTGAGGGTCCAGATAAGAGATGTCGGTAACAAGACATTTCAGATCCCGCATTCCTCCTATGGCTTTAGATATTGTAACCTCGTCAATTACAACATCACCATAGTCGTTGATAAGTCTGTTGGTCCTCTGGCGCCAAGATTCGATTTTTTCGAACAGTTTCTCCTTAAGCTTAGTAGGCATAATTATAAAAGTTTAAGATTTCCAAAACACAGTTTTACTAATATAACAAAAAAAAATGAAATTTGTCACCCTTAGCAATTCATTATACTCTTAACAATTTTTTTTGAGATATGTTCTCTAACTTTCAGAAGGATTTTAGAAGAAGGTTTTGTTAAGATTCAAATGTATAGAAACCCTAAAACGAGAGCTCGGTCGTTATTTTCCGCCTGTGCCATTTCGTTCAAATCATATAAAATCACCTACGACTTTTAACATTTTCCCTTTTTTAAGGGATGTCTTCCAAACCATATCTGCATAATTTTGTTAAGTAATTTTCTACTGACAAAATTGAATAACTATTATGAAAATAAAAGCCCTGACAATTCCTTTACTTTTGACAATTATTCTTGGAGCCTGTGCCGTTAACAAAAAATCCCGGAATCACGTCATACCTTCCTTCAGCCTGACTTTTGGAAAAACAGGAGGCTTTACCAATATAAACCCGATTTATTCAATCAATAATACCGGAGATCTTTTCAAACAAGCAACAGACAAGGCTGACCCGGTTCCCGTAAAGAAACTACCCTCAGCTTCACTGGATTCAATTTATTTACTATTGAAACAAACTGAATTTTTAAGCCAGCCAATATCTCACCCAGGCAACATTTCAAGTTATCTGGAACTTAAAATGGATACGCTTCAACGAAAAATCATGTGGACTGAAAGCGCTCAGCTCCCTCCGGCATGTCTGAAACTTCATCTTTACCTTATGGAAACTATTAAAAACAAATGATATGATTAAATTTTTACCTTTGGTTGTTATCATTGGTTGTTTGTTTGGAACACTTAATGCACAAAAGCCAACCTTAAAGAGCAGGAAACAGATCCAGTCTTCGGTACAAAAGCCGACTTCCTTTACTGCTCAGAAGATAAACGGACAAAACCAATTAAAATCGGGTACAATAAACAATGGGCTGTACAAGAATGTGAATACTGTCATGTTCCAAAAGCCTGGTTACTCAAGCGACTCTTTAAAATCGATTCAAATCACCAGACCGGCAAGCACATTAAAATCGGCTTCTGCTTTAAATACACGGGAACAAGGCTATATTTTCCTGGAGAAGGTTAAAACAGAATTAAATATTGCTTCGCCCAGAGAAGATTTTGAAATTACTTCCGCAAATGAAGATGAACTTGGACACAGGCATATCCGGTTCAACCAAAGGTATAAAGGATTAAAAGTTTACAATTCCGACATTTTTGTTCACCTTTCGGACAGGCAGGAAATGATGCAGGGTAAATTTGCGGATATACGCAATAATATCAGCACCACCCCAGTTATTAGTCCCGACAAGGTAACAGATATCGTAAAATCCGATCTTTCTTTACAGACAAAAATGATTGATCTGACTCCCGATCAACAAAAATTTCTCGGTTATTATGGTCCAAAAACAGATACTGTAATATTCAGCACACCCAAAAGCATCAGTAAGTTTGTTCTTGCTTACCACGTAACTATCAGGCCGAATTACCTTGAAGAATGGAGCTACTTTGTAGATGCATCAAACGGAGCTATTCTTAAAAAGCTGAACAACACAAATTATGACGGTCCTTTCACAGCCAATGCTCCTGATCTGAATGGTGTTCAGCAAGCCATCAATACTTACCTTGAAAGCGGAAAATATTACCTGATGGATGTATCCCAATCAATGTTCAGTGCATCAAAAAACGACGGATATATTCTCACCCTCGATGCGCAGAACTCTAACACTTCAACTTTTAAATACATACAAATTACTTCCACCAATAATACATGGTCAAACAAAACAGCAGTATCGGCACATTACAATGCAATACAAGCTTACAAATATTTTAAGAATACATTTAACCGGAATTCAATAAACGGAACCGGAGGAAGCATTCTTTCCTTTATTAACGTTGCAGAAGAAGATGGTTCCAGCATGGAAAATGCGTTCTGGAACGGTAAAATGGCTTTTTACGGAAATGGAGGCACTGCCTTCAAACCCCTGGCAGGAGCATTGGATGTCGCAGCACATGAACTTGGACACGGAGTAATCGGAAATTCAGCCAATCTGGAGTATGAAGGTCAATCGGGTGCTATCAACGAAGCCTTTGCAGATATATTTGGTGCGATGGCTGAAAGGAAAAACTGGTATATCGGCGAAGACGTAACAAAAACAACCTATATCCCAACCGGAAGGTTAAGGGATATGTCGGATCCTCATAATGGAGGTACCTCATTATCCAGCCCGGGATGGCAACCCAAGCATATTTCGGAGATGTACACAGGTACTGGCGATAATGGCGGCGTTCACGTAAACAGCGGAATTATCAACTATGCCTATTATCTTTATGCCACTGCCATCACGAAAGAAAAAGCTGAAAAGATATTTTACCGTGCACTTACAACTTACCTGGGACGTTTTTCCCAATTTCTCGATTTGCGGATAGCCATTATCCAATCGGCCAAAGATCTGTATGGAGACACCTCCAGCGAAGTTACAAAAGCCAGGGAAGCATTTGACACAGTAGGTATTTATGAAGAAGAGCCTGTACAGCCATCTCAGGCTTATCCCGAGAATCCCGGCCAGGACTATTTATTAGTTTACGACACCGATCCTAATGATGCAAACTCACTATACCGCAGCACGACTAATGCATCAACCCTTTTACCCCTTACAACAGTTGCAATGAAAGGCCGTGTAAGTGTAACCGATGATGGCAGCTTCGCCTATTTTGTGACCACTGACGATAAAATAAAAGCCATCAATTTAAAATCGAATGCTCATGAAATTTCTGATATCTCGCCCGATGTAATCTGGGATAACGTTGCCATTTCGCGCGACGGAAACCGTTTGGCTGCCATTACAACCGACATAGATACATCCATTTATGTTTATGATTTTACGCTGAAAAAATGGGCACGGTTCTACCTTTATAGCCCTACGACACAGGAAAATCTTAAAGCTGGAGGGGTATTATTTGCCGATGCCATTGAGTTTGATCACACAGGGGAGTACCTTATTTTTGATGCTTTCAACAGTTTAGTTTCAACTACCGGCGACAGTATTAATTACTGGAATATCGGATTAATGCATGTGTGGGACAAAAAGACCAGCAAATTTGCCGACGGCGAAATAGTTGAATTGTATGGGTCGTTGCCCGAAAATGTAAGCATCGGAAACCCTGTATTCTCTAAAAATTCACCTTACATCATTGCATTCGACTTTTGGGATGCAGGGACCGACGAGTATGCTATTCTCGGGTTAAACATCGAAAACATGAAGCTTAATACTATATTTCAGAATACGACCTTTGGCTATCCTACTTTTTCGAAACAGGACAATAAAATTGCCTTTAATGCCTACAATACATCCAACGAGGAAGTAATTGCCACAATTGGACTTGGAACAGATAAAATTTCACCATCAGGAACTGCAACCGTTCTGATAAACTATGCACAATGGCCTGTTTACTATGCAACAGGAACCAGAGTACTGGGATTTGCGCCAAAAGCAAATTTCACAGCCACTTACAAAAGCGGAAAAGCTCCTTTAACAATTGTGTTTAACGATCTCTCTGAAAATGAACCTGCATCCTGGCAATGGACATTCCCTTCAGGGAATCCTTCCACTTCGACCTTGCAGAACCCCTCGGTGACTTACAGCTCCGCAGGCACTTATGCTGTAACCCTGACTGTCACCAATGCTTACGGTAATAATTCTGTAACCAAAAGCGGATATATTACTGTCTCGAGTGCCACCGGCGTGAACGATATAGAATCAAAAGTTTTGATTTATCCTAACCCCGTGAGCGATGTTTTACATATAGAAACCGGGACTTTATCGGACGATCTTACCGTAAGCATCTGGTCGCTCGAAGGAAAGCTTTTAAAAAGAGAAAACGCAACCAACCGGATAAATATGTCCGACCTGAAGAGCGGCTTCTATCTGGTAAAAGTAGAAGGCAGAAATTTGAATTATCAGTTGAAGGTTGTAAAGGAATAATATCAGAAACCATCAGGGTTTGAGAAGTATATCAAATCCTGATGGAATTACTTACCATTTTTATTTAAAGAATCAATTCAAACTCCTCAAATTTTCCATTGCATCGGGAACATATTTAAGGAGATTACCTACCGTTTCACAACTTCCAAGTTTTTCACAGTCGCCGCAGGTTCGGAAATCCTGGGCTTTCACGCAGCTGCGAATTTCGCAAGCGTTACAATGACCAAACTTAACGCCTTCCTCGCGGCAACCGGTGCAGTTAATCATTTCGGGGGTAATGCCGGCATTAAACTGGGCGCTCCAGGCGGCGGCAGTTTTGGCGCGTAGTTCGTTGTCGTTGTTCAGGGTGGCGGTGCGGGCATCGCAGGTAGCACAGTTAATTCCGCAGCAGGCAATTACTTTTTCCATATCGATAATTTGTTTGGGGTTAATATTATTACTGACGAGTTTTTAGTCACAGTTTTATCGATAATATACAAGGTAAAAAAAGAAAATGCAAATTAATGCGAAGGACGCAAAGTGCGCAGAGAAGACGCAAAGGCTGCAAAGATTTTTAAAACAGTTACACTGAGAACCACGGAGGACACACAGAGGAATACAGGAGGGAACAGCTGATAATTGCGGATTTCCCCTCTGTGGTTCTCGTGTTTTTCTCTGTGGTACCCAGTGTAACTCTTATTTTCTTTGTGCGCCTCATAGCGCCCTTTGCGTCCATCCATAAAACGAAAAAAGGGCCTTCTCCGAGGAGAAAACCCTTTAATCAGGTAATATTGAAAAAAGATGCAAGTAGTAAGATTCTAGTAGTAAGACTAACAGCCAAAATTAAATAAGGCTCTTTTCGGTCTGGTTACTAGTTACTCGTTACCAGCTACTCTAATTATTACTTTTTGTATCCGTAGATAGCGAGGTCGCCCAATTCTTCTTCAATGCGAAGTAATTGGTTGTACTTGGCCATACGGTCGGAACGGCTTAACGAACCGGTTTTGATCTGGCCCGAGTTGGTTGCAACTGCGATGTCGGCAATAGTCGAATCTTCAGTTTCGCCCGAACGGTGCGAAGTAACCGATGTATAACCAGCACGGTGAGCCATTTCAATAGCGTCGAGGGTTTCGGTTAGGGTACCAATCTGGTTAACCTTGATAAGAATTGAGTTTGCGCATCCGGTTTTGATACCTTTCTGCAGGTACTCAACATTAGTTACAAATAAATCGTCGCCCACGAGCTGAATTTTGCTACCGATAAGATCAGTTAAAATCTTCCAGCCTGTCCAGTCGTTTTCCGACATACCATCTTCGATAGAATCGATGGGGTATTTAGCGCAAAGCTGCTGTAAATATTCAGCCTGCTGTTGTGAATTACGATGTTGGCCGTTTGGTCCTTCGAATTTGGCATAATTGTAAACGCCATCTTTGAAGAATTCGCTCGAAGCACAGTCTAAGCCAATCATCACATCTTTTCCAGCTTTGTAACCAGCTTTCTCGATAGCGGCAATAATGCTGTCGAGAGCTTCTTCAGTACCACCGGCAAAGTTAGGAGCAAAACCACCTTCGTCGCCAACAGCAGTACTTAAGTTTTTCGACTTCAAAATTGATTTTAAAGCATGGAATACTTCAGCACCCATACGTAAACCTTCGCGGAACGAAGAAGCGCCAACCGGACGGATCATAAATTCCTGGAATGCAATAGGAGCATCGGAATGAGAACCACCGTTGATGATATTCATCATAGGAACCGGAAGAGTTTTGGCGTTAGTACCACCAATATAACGATACAGAGGTAATCCGTGGTGATCGGCAGCAGCTCTTGCTACAGCGAGAGAAACACCTAAAATAGCGTTTGCGCCAAGATTGCTCTTGGTTTTGGTACCATCGAGTTCGATCATTTTGCGGTCAATAGCAACCTGATCCATTGCACTCATACCTACCAGTTCCTTGGCGATAATTTCGTTAACGTTATTAACGGCTTTCAGTACACCTTTACCAAGGTAACGGCTTTTATCGCCGTCGCGAAGCTCAATAGCTTCATTTTCGCCGGTTGATGCTCCGGATGGAACAGCTGCGCGTCCTATAGCACCACTCGATAATATAACTTCGCACTCAATGGTAGGGTTGCCGCGTGAATCTAAAATTTCACGAGCATGGATACTTACTATTTGGCCCATAATCAATTAAATTAAATGTTAATATTCGTTTTTTATGAAAGATAAAAAGGGATAAGGTAAAAAATACCCTTATCCCTTTTATAATATTATAGTCAATACATTAAGACTCTGACGATTCTTTTTCGGGAGCCTGGGTTTCAGGAGCAGCTTCAGCTTTTGGGGCGGCTTCTTTTGCTTTCTTAGGTTCTGCAGCTTTCACTTCAGCTCCTTCAACTTTTTTCTTACCACCACGTCTGCTCTTCTTAACAGCAGCTTTACCCTTACCTTCAGCAGCACCAGGAAGCATATTGAGGTTGTAATCTACTAATTCGATAATGCACATTTCGGCATTATCACCTTCACGGAAACCAGTCTTAAGAATTCTGGTATATCCACCGGGACGGTCGATAATTTTAGCAGAAACTTCCTTGAATAATTCGTTTACGGCAAACTTATTCTGTAAATAGCTGAAAACAACGCGTCTTGAATGAGTTGTATTCTCCTTCGATTTATTAATAAGCGGTTCAACATACATGCGTAAAGCTTTGGCTTTTGCAGTGGTCGTTGTTATTCTTTTTCTCAATATAAGGTCGGCTGCCATGTTCGACATTAATGCCTTACGATGAGAGCTTGTTCTGCCAAGATGGTTAATCTTATTTAAATGTCTCATTGTTCTAATCCTTGTCTAATTTGTACTTGCTAATATCCATCCCGAACATCAGATTCATCGATTCGAGAAGTTCATCTAATTCTGTCAATGATTTCTTACCAAAATTTCTGAATTTCAGAAGATCGTTTTTGTTGAATTTCACGAGGTCGCCCAGTGTTTCAACTTCGGCAGCCTTTAAGCAGTTAAGAGCACGAACCGAGAGATCGAGATCTACAAGTTTGGTCTTCAATAACTGACGCATATGAAGTATTTCTTCGTCGAATTCTTCATTAGCTGATTTGTCTTCCGAATCGAGGGTGATTTTTTCATCGGAGAAGAGCATGAAGTGATAGATAAGAATCTTAGCAGCTTCCTTCAATGCTTCTTTTGGATGAATTGAACCATCGGTTTTGATGTCTATGATTAATTTTTCATAGTCAGTCTTCTGTTCAACACGATAGTTTTCTACAGAATATTTTACGTTTTTAACCGGAGTGTGAATTGAATCGATAGCGATTACTCCAAATTCACTGTCGTGTGGACGGTTTTCTTCCGAAGGAACATAACCACGGCCTTTATTAAGAGTAAAAGTCATTTGAAGTTTAACTTCCGGTTCCATGTGGCAGATTACAAGTTCTGGGTTCAGAACTTTGAAGCCATTGAGGAAACGGTTCATGTCTCCGGCTTTAAACTCGTTTTGGCCACTTATAACAATATGGATTTTTTCACCGTCAGTGTCCTCAACTTGCTTTTTAAAACGAACTTGTTTAAGATTGAGAATTATTTCAGTTACATCTTCAATAACTCCGGTAACTGTAGAAAACTCGTGGTCAACACCTTCAATTTTAATGGAGGTAATTGCATAACCCTCGAGCGAAGAAAGTAGAATTCTCCTCAAGGCGTTTCCTACTGTGATACCGTACCCAGGCTCTAATGGACGAAACTCAAACTTCCCTGTGAAGTCATCGGATTCGAGCATTATAACCTTATCAGGTTTTTGAAAAGCTAATATGGCCATATTATCAATATTGATTATTTCGAGTACAATTCAACAATTAACTGTTCCTTAATGTTCTCAGGAATATCTGCACGCTCGGGCATGTTCAGGAATTTTCCTGTCATTTCTTCCGAATCCCATTCTAACCAGGCATATTTTGATTTACGAGCCGAGGATAAAGAATTGGTGATAACTTCCATCGATTTTGATTTTTCACGTACTCCAACCAAATCACCACTTTTAACTGTATAAGAAGGTACGTTAACAACGTGACCGTTTACAGTGATGTGACAGTGGTTAACAAGCTGACGGGCAGCTTTGCGCGAAGGAGCAACGCCCAAACGGAAAATAACATTGTCTAATCTGGATTCCAAAAGTTGTAACAGCACTTCACCGGTAACACCCTTTGATCGTGATGCTTTGTGGAAAATATTAGCAAATTGTCTTTCTAAAACGCCATATGTATATTTAGCCTTTTGCTTTTCCTGTAACTGAACGCCATATTCTGAAACTTTTTTCCGTTTTTTAGCCAAACCATGTTGACCCGGAGGAAAGTTTTTCTTTTCAAAATATTTGTCAGCACCAAAAATTGGTTCTCCAAACTTCCTGGCTATTTTTGTTTCGGGACCTGTATATCTTGCCATGTCTCTATTAAATTGACTTATTTAATTTGAAGTAAACTTCAATGCTTATTATTAAACTCTTCTTCTTTTTGGAGGCCTGCAACCATTGTGTGGCATAGGAGTAACGTCAACAATTTCGGTTACTTCAATTCCGGTACTGTGAATAGTACGAATTGCGGATTCTCTACCAGCACCCGGGCCTTTAACAAATACTTTCACTTTGCGGAGTCCTAAGTCGAATGCAACTTTAGCGCAATCGGCTGCAGCTGTTTGAGCTGCATAAGGAGTATTCTTTTTGGATCCTTTGAAACCCATTTTTCCGGCTGAAGACCAGGAAATTACCTGACCTGTGGAATTGGTTAAGGATACAATGATATTGTTAAATGATGCGTGAATGTGTGCCTGGCCACTAGGCTCAACTTTTACAACTTTTTTCTTAGCTGCTGCTGCTTTTTTTGCCATCTTTACTCAACTGTTATTTAGTCGCTTTCTTTTTGTTTGCTATTGTTTTCTTCTTTCCTTTACGGGTACGAGCGTTGTTTTTGGTTTTCTGTCCTCTAACAGGAAGACCAGCACGATGACGGATTCCTCTGTAGCATCCGATATCCATCAAACGCTTAATATTCATCTGTACCTGGGAGCGCAATTCTCCTTCTACTTTGAATTCAGCATTCAATATAGCACGTATCTTACCAAGTTGTTCGTCATTCCATTCGCTTACCTTGATATCTTTATCAACACCTGCTTCTTTTAATATTCTCTGGGCAGAACTCCGACCAACTCCGAAAATATAAGTTAGTCCTACTTCTCCACGTTTGTTTTTTGGTAAATCAACACCAGCAATTCTTGCCATATAATAATAGTATTGTTAAATTAGCCTTGACGCTGTTTAAACTTAGGATTCTTTTTATTAATCACATATAACCGACCTTTTCTGCGGACGATCTTACAATCCTCTGAGCGCTTTTTAATCGAAGCACGAACTTTCATTGTTATAAATTTTATTTGTACCTAAATGATATTCTTCCTTTTGTTAAATCGTAAGGCGACATTTCAACTCTTACTTTATCGCCGGGTAAAATCTTAATATAATGCATTCTCATTTTCCCTGAAATGTGAGCTGTGATAACATGCCCGTTTTCCAGTTCTACACGAAACATTGCATTTGATAATGCTTCTATTATTGTACCATCCTGCTCGATGGAAGATTGCTTTGACATATATTATTTAGTATTCAAAATCTCTTCTATTCTATCAAAAGAACCTAGTATTACAGGATTTTGTTCGCCAACAACAACCGGTAACTCATAGTGAGCTGAGGGTTTTCTGTCGTTGGTCCGGATGGTCCAGCCATCTTTTTCCTGTATAATATTTCGGGCTCCAAAATTAATCATTGGTTCAATACAAAGTACCATATTTCGCTTTAATTTTACGCCCGATCCCTTTTTTCCATAATTTGGTACTTCAGGTTCCTCATGAAGTTTCTTCCCTAAACCATGTCCAACCATCTCTCTTACAACAGAGAAGCCATTCAATTCGGCATAAGCCTGCACTGCATTTCCGATATCTCCGATTCTGTTTTCCTCTACTGCCTGTTGTGCTCCTTTGAATAAACAATCCTTGGTAACCTGCATTAGTCGTAACACTTGTGGTTCAACGGTTCCAACAGCAAATGTATATGCACTATCGCCATAAAAACCATTTAATATTGCACCACAGTCAACTGATACAATATCCCCTTCTTTCAGAATATAATCGGATGGAATGCCATGAACAACCTGTGCATTAACAGATGTGCAAAGGGTCTTTGGATAACCATTGTATCCAAGAAAACCAGGAATTCCTCCCTTACTTCTTATAAACTTTTCAGCAATTTGATCCAAGAGAGCAGTTGTAATTCCGGGTTTGATTATTCCCGCAATTTCAGCCAGTGTGTCAAGCACCAACTGATTGCTTTGCCTCATTAATTCAACTTCCTGATCAGTTTTTATTATTATCATCAAAGAACTTATATTCTTCTTCTCTATACCGAAGCTGTTGTGCCGGAACGTCCTTTAATACGTCCAGATTTCATTAAGCCGTCGTAATGACGCATTAACAAGTGGCTTTCAATCTGCTGTAATGTATCGAGTACTACACCCACAAGAATTAAGAGCGTTGTACCTCCATAGAACTGCGCAAACTGTGTTCCTACTCCTCCCATACGTGCAAGTGCAGGTAAAACAGCAACAAACGCAAGGAATAATGATCCTGGTAATGTAATCTTGGACATAATCCCATCCAGATATTCTACAGTTTTTCTTCCAGGCTTAACACCAGGAATAAAACCACCATTTTTCTTCATATCTTCAGCCATTTGTGTAGGATTAATGGTGATGGCTGTATAGAAATATGTGAAAACCACAATTAAGAAAGCAAATGTTAAATTATACCAGAATCCATTAAAATCCGAAAATGCTAAAGCTATTCCATTTAAGGATTCAGTGCTTGCAAAACCAACAAGCGTAACAGGTATAAACATAATTGCCTGTGCAAAAATGATAGGCATAACACCTGCTGCATTCACCTTTAAAGGTATATACTGACGAACTCCGCCATATTGTTTGTTTCCTACAATTCTCTTGGCATATTGTACGGGTATTTTTCTGGTACCCTGAACAAGCAAAATTGAAATTACAAACACAAGGAACAGGAAGATCAACTCTATTAAGAAGGCAACCATACCTCCACCCATACTTTCGAGACGAGCAGCAAATTCAGCGGTTACCGCAAAAGGAAGACGGGCAATGATACCGATCATAATGATCAGTGAAATACCATTTCCAATACCCTTATCAGTAATTTTTTCACCTAACCACATCACGAACATTGTACCACCAGTCAATGTAATCATGGCTATGGCAGTAAACAAAGTCCTGTTAGCGATAAGAAAAGCTTCGGGTCTGATTTGTGCATATAAATTGGCAACGTAGCTGGGAGCTTGAATTAACAGAATACCAACTGTTAAATAACGGGTAATCTGATTCATTTTTCTCCGGCCGCTTTCACCTTCACGTTGCAATCTCTGGAAGAAAGGAACGGCAATACCGAGCAACTGCACTACGATAGATGCAGAAATATAAGGCATGATCCCAAGAGCAAAAACTGAAGCATTTGAAAATGCACCTCCTGAAAACATGTCTAAAAGTCCTAATACCCCTTCTTTAGTCTGGTCTTGTAGTTTGGAATCGATAATGGCATTTGGATCAATTCCTGGTAGTGTAATAAATGATCCCAACCGATATACTAAAACTATAAACAAGGTATAAAGAATCCTTGTCCATAGCTCTTCGATTTTGATAATGTTCCGAATGGTATTAATAAAAGATCTCATTCAATTATATTTTAACAGCGGTTCCGTTGAGGGCT
>JAJYAG010000050.1 GCA_021779665.1 Bacteroidota bacterium
CACTAAAAATGAATAAAACGCCAGTCATTCTGAGCGTAGCGAAGAATCTAAACATTTTTACCGGACAATATTAAATCAGAATAATAATCAATAAGTAACTATGAAATATTTCAAACTAACACTTTTTCTAATTTCGTTTAGCTTTGCAGCAAACTTATATTCACAGCCCTACACAGCCGACTGGCAATCGTTAGATCAGCGGAAAATACCATCGTGGTTCCGGAACGATAAATTCGGAATTTTCATTCATTGGGGAGTTTATTCGGTACCGTCCTTTTCAAGGGTAATTCCCGATGGCTATTCCGAATGGTACTGGTGTAACTATAACGATTCAACGCGGCACAATTACAAAGCGGTACGCGAGTTTCACGACAAAAACTATGGAAAGGACTTCAGCTATTTTCAGTTTGCGCCTTTGTTCAAAGCAGAGCTGTTCGATCCTGCTGAATGGGCTTCGATTTTCAAAAAATCGGGTGCTAAATATGTTGTTTTAACATCCAAGCACCACGAAGGTTTTACACTTTGGCCTAATGAGCAGGCCGACAAATCGTGGGGTCGCCCATGGAATGCTCTCACAAACGGACCAAAAAGGGATGTTTTAGGTGACCTGACAACCGCTGTTAAAGACGCCGGCTTACGGATGGGATTTTACTATTCTCTGATGGAATGGTATAATCCAGTCTTTCTGCGCGACACTGCCGAATATGTGGATAAAGTGATGATTCCACAGTTTAAGGACCTTGTTACCAAATACAAACCTTCGGTAATTTTTGCCGATGGCGAATGGATCATGGATGAGAAGGACTGGCGCAGTGAAGAAATTCTTGCCTGGTTATTCAACGAGTCGCCTGTAAAGAACGAAGTTGTTGTAAACGACCGTTGGGGTAAAACATCCCGCAAAACACATCCCTGCACTTATTATACTTCCGAATATGGCTCGGGGCTTGATAAAGACGTGATTTGGGAAGAAAGCCGCGGCATGGGTCAGTCATATGGCTACAACCGCATGGAAAAGCTGAAGGATTACAAGACATCGGAAGAACTGATCATCATTTTGAGCGATATTGTATCGCGGGGCGGTAATTTGCTGTTGGACATCGGTCCGGCTGCCGATGGAACTATTCCTGTAATCATGGAGGACCGTTTGGTTAGTATGGGCAAATGGCTCGAAAATTATGGAGAGGCAATTTACGGCACACTGCCGTGGAAACATACCCGTCAATGGAGTAAAGGCGAAATGCCGGTTATTGATGGCGGAAATTACCAGACAAATTACGATATCACGCAACTGGTTAAACCCGGAACGAAGGCTCATATCGAAATGTTTTTTACCAAAAAGGGCGATAACCTCTATGCAATTGTTCCCCGCTATAATCCCCAAATTGTCATAGCAGATATAGTAACGACTGCAGGAAAGCTGCCAAAAGTAAGCATACCAGGGTTAAATAAGAACATCCCTTGCCGCCTTGATAAAAAGAATCTGATTGTTGATCTGTCGGCGCTTAAGCCAGTTGATCTTCCTTTCGGATCGTTCGTTTTGAAAATCGGCAATGTTAACTAGTGAGTTGTCAATTGAGAATAGTCTTCAACTTCATTCAGACTGACAATCCTTTGGTCATGCTGAGCGAAGTCGAAGCATGATTGACATGACACTGGTTAAATTCATATGTATTCGGTCACTTTTAAAAAGAATAGAATGAGGAAATTAACTTTTTTATTGATTCTGAATCTGCTTGTAATTGTAAAAGCCACATCGCAGAATGCTGAAAAGCTTTTCCCTGCTAAGAATCTGATGCCGATTGGGGCGTATTACTACCCTGAGCATTGGGATCGCAGCCAGTGGTCGCGCGACCTGAAACGTATGGCCGAACTTGGTTTCTCGTTTACCCACATGGCCGAATTTGCCTGGGCTAACCTTGAACCCGAAGAAGGAAAATTCGATTTTGAGTGGCTCGATTACTGCATTGCTGAAGCAGCAAAAAACGGACTGAAAGTAATTCTTTGTACGCCATCGCCTTGTCCTCCGGCCTGGCTCACCACCCAACATCCGGAAGTGTTGATTGTAACCGATGAGGGAGTTCGTTTGGCACATGGCGGCAACAGGTTGCATGCCAATCAAAACCATCCGGTTTACAGAAAGTATATCGAACGTATTGTCACCGAAATGGCCAAAAGATACGGGAATGATAAGCGTATCTGGGGCTGGCAGATAGATAACGAACCTCACCTGGGAAGCCTGTATGATTATTCGGCGTTTGCCCAATCTGATTTTGTGGAATGGCTGAAAAAGAAGTATAACAACATAGGCGAACTGAACAAAGCCTGGGGAGCATCTTTCTGGAGCAGCACCTATAATAATTTCGATCAGATACGCGTTCCCAACGAAAAAGAGTCGTCGGGTAACCCGCATGCTTTACTCGATTTCAGAAGATACACCGCCGATGCTTTGGCATTGTCGATTCGTTTTCAGGCCCAATTGCTCCGTAAATCTGTCTCTCCGGATCAATGGATTACCACCAATTATGCTTATTACAAGTTTCTACCTCCTGTCGATTTATTCCGCAACAAGGGCGATCTGGATTTTGCTTCGCATACCATGTATCTGCTGAGTACTTTTTTAAATTATCCCGAAGGTAATCTTGGTTTTCGTCTGGGGAGCGGTATGGAGCTTTCGTTCTCGAGCGAAATGGCCCGTTCTGTCAAAGGCTTTACAGGAATCATGGAGTTACAACCCGGACAGATCAATTGGGGGAAATACAATGCACAACCCTTGCCAGGAGCGGTGCGTATGTGGATTTGGCACAGCTTTGGTCTTGGCGACAAATTTACATGCACCTACCGATTCCGACAGCCTTTGTTTGGTGGGGAACAATACCACAAAGGCATCATGGAGACCGATGGTGTGACAGTCGCCCGAGGAGGCAAAGAATATGTGCAGGCTATTTCCGAAATAAAAAGTCTTGAAAAATACTTCCAGACCAATACAGCCCTGCCGGTTGAACTATCATCGCGCAAAACCGCTTTTCTGTGGAAACAGGATAATCTATGGGAAATGCAGGCCAGTCCTCATACGCAGGCATGGGATACATGGCAGCATTATTACACTTACTACCAGAGCCTCAAATCGATGGGTGTGCCGGTCACTTTTATAAGAGAAACTGACGAATTCAACCCAAAGGAATACCCTTTTATGGTTGCTCCGGCTTACTCCATGACCGATAGCGCTGTTATCAGCAAATGGCAAAAATATGTGGAGCAAGGTGGAAATTTAATTTTGAGCTGCCGCACCGGGAGCAAGGATAACAATGGTCATTTTCACGAAACACTTTTACAGCAACCCATCTGGAAACTCATCGGGGCAAAGGTTGAAGATACCGACCAGCTCCCCCCTTCGGTGACCGGAAAAATAAAATCGGGTAACAGCACCTTCGACTGGAATATCTGGGGTGAATTGCTCACTCCCGATAAGGGCATAGAAACTCTGGCCACCTATGCCGACCAGTTTTATGCAGGAACAACGGCGGCAGTAACACGCAAAGCAGGAAAAGGATCGGTAACTTATATTGGAGTATGGTCGGCCGGGAATGCCCTTGAAAGATCACTTCTGAGAACGGTTTATAAAAAATCGGGAGCACAAATTCTGGATTTGCCCGACTATGTTTTTGTGGAATGGCGCGATGGTTTCTGGGTAGCCGTAAACTACAGCTCCAACGCTTTTACGCTGCCAATTCCGGCTAATTCGAAAATCATTTTCGGTACTAAGGAGTTGAAACCCGGAGAAGTAACGGTGTGGAAATGAAAACAGATACGAGTAACTCTGTGCATCTCTGTAGCTCTCAGTGGAACGATTTTACACGGAGAACCACAGAGAAGGCTCAGAGAACCACAGAGAAAAAACAACTAAATTAATTATGACAAAACGCATCTTAATAATCCTATTCTGGCTCTCTACTTTCTCTCTAAGTGCCCAGAACACTTTTAACGTTAAAACATTCGGGGCAAGCGGTCAGAAGAATAAGCTTGCAACCAATTTTATCCAGAAGGCTATAGACGATTGCGCCGCCAGTGGTGGCGGAGTTGTTTATTTCCCGCCAGGCGATTACCTGTCGGGAGAACTTACATTAAAAAGCAATGTGAATCTTCACCTTGAGGCTGGAGCAACTCTTTATGCCAGCCTGGATATGAAAGATTATGACATTCCCGGCAAGGACGACAGATACCGGCACCCTGTGTTGCTTTATGCCGACAGTGCCCGAAATATTTCCATTAGCGGTAAAGGCAAAATCGACGGGCAGGCCCGCCGTTTATATCTTCCTCTGGAAACCGTGGATGGTTTTATCCGTGAAGAAACCGAAATTGCCCGGAATGCCGGCATTGAAATGAAGCAGTACAACAAAGTCGAACCCTTTACATTCCTCGTATTTCTTGTGAATTGCACAAATGTCAGCATTAGCGATGTAACCCTTTACGAATCGTGTAACTGGACACTTCACCTGCAATGGTGCGAAAACGTAAAGGTCCGCGGTATCAACATCTTTTCGGATCTTGACAAAGGTGTAAATGCTGATGGTATCGATATCGACGGTTGCCGGGATGTAATCGTTTCCGACTGTCATATTCAAACCGGCGACGATGCCATTGTGCTGAAATCGACTCTGTCTAAAGGTAAATCGCAGCCTTGCGAAAATATTACAGTTACCAACTGTATCCTTACTTCAACCTCAACCGCATTAAAAATCGGAACTGAAACCCATTCCGATTTCAGACATATTGTTTTCAGCAATTGCGTGATTCGTAATTCAAACCGTGGATTAAGCATTGTGGTTCGCGACGGAGCTCAGGTGAGCGATGTGAAATTTGCCAACATCAGTATGGAACTTAACCGCAAACACTTTAACTGGTGGGGCAATGCCGATGGTATATGGCTGGTAGTGCTCAAAAGAACTGAAAATTCAAAAGTCGGAAATATCAGCAATGTCACTTTTGATAATATAAGCGGCGAAGTCCAGGGAACATCGCGTATTGAAGGCTTTGCAGGAGCACCTTTGAAAAACATACGGTTGAATAATGTTCATTTCAGAATGCAACCCGAGACCAGAGCCGACAAAAGGGCTACCGATGCCTTCAGGGCACACGATGTGGATGGACTTGCATTGACAAACTGTTCGGTTACCTGGAACGAAAAAGTGATGGAACCCAAATGGAGCAGCGCCTTTGTATTCGAAGATGTTTCAAATCTTCAGCTTAACAACGTCGTGGGAAAACAAGCACCATTATCGGATTCACCGGCCATAGTCCTCAAAAATGTGGATTCAGGGATTGTTACCAATTGTAACAACCCGGGTACAGGCACACTTTTGAAAATCCTGGGTAACAAAACGCGCGAAATCCGGATTTCAGGATGTGTTCCCGCCAAATTTGATATAGCCCCTGAAATTCGTAAACAAGTCTTCAACAAGAAATAACTGCTAACACCAATATTATGAAAAGAAGCGAGATTAACCAGATTCTGAGAAATGCCAAAGCTTTTATGGCAGAGAAAAAGTTTATTCTTCCTCCCTGGTCCGATTGGAGTGTGGATGACTGGAAAAGGAACAAGGCTGACGCCCTGGAAATAACAGACAACATGCTGGGCTGGGATATAACTGACTTCGGATCGGGCGATTTTTATAAAAGAGGTCTGTTTTTGTTTACAATCCGCAACGGTAAATTTAATGTGGACAAGAAGCCTTATGCCGAAAAGATAATGATTGTGGAAGAAAATCAGGAAACTCCAATGCATTATCACTGGTCGAAGATGGAAGATATCATCAACCGTGGTGGTGGCAACCTGGTAATTGAACTTTACAACGCCACTTCCGATAATAAGCTGGAAAATACTCCGGTACATTTCAGGACCGATGGTATAAAACGGTCGGTGCCGGCAGGCGGTAAAGTAATTTTGAAACCTGGTGAAAGTATTTGCCTGGAACCTGGCATGTATCACCGTTTTTATGGCGAACCGGGCAAAGGTAAGGTGCTTGTGGGGGAAGTGAGTGCCGTTAACGACGATACCTCCGATAATTGCTTTTATGAACCTGTCGGTCGGTTTCCTGTGATTGAAGAGGATGAAGCTCCATTGCATCTGCTGGTTTCGGACTATCAGAAATTCATTTGAGATATGAAACGTTCATTTACTATATCAGGCACCGGCTGTGCCCTGGTGGATTATTTGTACAAGCCGGTAAGCTTCACCAACGAAGTTTTTAAGAAATATTTATCGCAGCAGCCTGGCGATGGCGGACTTACGCCGGGAAAGCTGGTTTTTACGGAAGAGTTCGAGAAATTTTCAAATGCCAATTATCAGCAAACACGCCAATTAATTACCAATAGCCGGGAACCGGCTTTGAATATTGGTGGTCCGTCTGTCGTTTCCTTGATTCATGCCTCTCAGATGCTGCAGGGTTACGATGCTGAAGTTTATTTTTCGGGCGGGAAAGGCAGCGATGAGGGTGGCAGGTTTATCGAAGAAAAGCTCAAAGGCACGCCCCTAAAGATTTGCAATTACCGAACCGGCAATCTGTACACACCTTTTACTGATGTACTGTCGGACCCCTCCTATGACAACGGGCTTGGCGAACGCATTTTTATCAACAACATTGGTGCAGCCTGGGAGTTTAAGCCTGAGGATCTTGATGAACGGTTTTTTAACAGCGATTTGGTTGTTTTCGGGGGAACAGCCCTGGTGCCAAGCATTCATGAGGCATTGGACGATCTTCTTGCTAAAGCAAAGGAAAACAAGGCCATCACAGTAGTCAATACGGTTTACGACTTTTTAAACGAGAAAAAAGATCCCACAAGTCTCTGGCCGCTGGGAAAATCTTCCGATAGTTACAAGTACATCGACCTGCTTATCACCGACATGGAAGAGGCGCTCAGGTTATCAGGGACACGCGATGTTGAATCGGCTATTCGGTTTTTCAGGCAGTCGGGTGCAGGAGCGATAGTCATTACGCATGGCCCTCATCCGGTGCATTACATTTCTCAGAGTCTTCTTTTTGGCCAGGTTCCGGAATCTGCTTTGCCGGTTTCGTCAAAGATAAAGGAAGAACTTCTGAAAGGAAACACAACTGGCGATACAACAGGCTGTGGCGATAATTTTGCCGGTGGAATAATTGCTTCTCTGGCGATTCAGCATCTGAAAGGTGCCAAATTACCGCTCAATATTGATGAGGCCATTGCGCTGGGCATTGTATCGGGAGGTTTTGCCTGTTTTTATAACGGGGGGACATATTTTGAAAGCTACCCGGGAGAAAAATCTAAGAGGATTCAAGCTTACTACAACGATTATCTCATGCAAATCAGGAAATAAGCATGGATAATAAAAAAATGGTTCTGTTTGGCGCCGGGAAAATTGGCCGTTCCTTTATAGGGCAGGTTTTTAGTTGTTCCGGTTACGAAGTTGTTTTTATCGATATAAATGAGGAATTGATAGAGCGGCTGAACAGGGCAAACGGGTATAAGGTAATTGTCAAAAGTGAAAAGGGCGACCAGATTATAAATGTTGAAAATGTAAGAGGAGTGCATCTTAGCGATACAACCAATGTTTTAAAAGAGCTTTCAGGTGCATCCATTGCAGCATTGTCCGTTGGACAGCATGGATTACCATCGGTTTTTCCGATCCTGGCAGAGGCTCTTGTTCTTCGTCGTAAGCTCTACAAAGAATGGCCCCTTGACGTTATTATTGCCGAAAACATGAGGTTTGCCGACGAATACATCCGGCAGGAGCTTTCGAAGCTACTCCCTTCCGATTATCCTATAGATGATCTGATAGGTCTTGTGGAGGCAAGTATAGGAAAAATGGTGCCTTTGATGTCGCGTAAAGATTATGAGGAAGATCCCTTGCAGGTATTCGCCGAGCCTTATAATACCTTGATTGTATCAAAAAGAGGATTTAGGAATTCCATACCCGCTGTTAAGAATCTAGCACCCAAGGAAAATATAAAGGCATGGGTTGATTGCAAGCTTTTCATTCATAACCTGGGACATGCAGCTGCTGCATATATTGGCTATAAGGCAATGCCAGAGGCAACGTATATCTGGGAGGTTCTTAAAAACCCAAAGGTTTACAAGGAAACGCGTGAGGCAATGTTGCAAAGCGCCTACATTCTTCAACATCTTTATCCCGGAGTGTTCGAACCCGGTTTTTTAATTGGCCACATTGATGACTTATTATCAAGGTTCATGAACGAAGCTCTGGGAGACACAATCTTCAGAGTGGGATGCGATCTTTACAGAAAACTGGGACCTGATGATCGTCTGGCAGGACCAATCCATGCTGCATTAAAGTCAGGACTTCCTCATAACAAAATCTTGCGGGTCATAATTGCTGCCATTTATTTTAAGGCTAAAGATGAGAACGGAAACTATTATCCTGACGATGAACGTTTCTTCTCCGAGTCAAAAAAAGGGCTGGGACATGTCCTCAGTCATATTTGTAAAATTAACCTGGCATTTTAATCAAACGCATTAAAATTATAGATCATGAAAGTACTTCTCCAGTCACTTGTAGTTTCAATCTTTGTTCTTGCATCTTCCTGCAAGGGATCCGGTAATAAAAATATGTCGGGCGATAAGGATACAATTGTTTCTCTGGGTAATGCAGTGTCAGAGGTTAGTTTTTCCCAATGGGGCGGAGCTTTGGTCAGTTTTCATCTTAAAAATGACTCGGTAAATCCTTTTACCTGGAGTTTACAGCAGGCCGATATGCCCGAAAACAATAAAAACGGCGCCCCCTTCCGGGGACATTTTATATGTACAGGTCGATGGGGTGGTCCCACACCCGGAGAAATCAAATCAGGAATACCTCATAATGGCGAGCCCTCCAATGTTTGGTGGCTTTTAAAAGAAAAAACGACCCGTTCCATCGTAATGGAATGTAACGCAAAACTGGAAGGCTTTGGACTGGAAAGAGAAGTAGTTTTGTCAGCAGAAGCCACGCTTTTCAAAGTAACCGAAACGTTCCGAAATAATTTAAATATTGCCCGAAACTTACCCATTGTGCAGCATGCCACGTTGGCCGCTCCTTTTCTCGATACGCTTGTTACCATCCAAAGTAACGCCACCAGAGGGTTTAACCAGAATTATGTTCCGGATAACTTTTTAAAATACGAATCGGAGTGGCCTTATTTGCTGACAGACACTTTAGGAAAAGCCATTGACCTGAGAAGAAGCAATTATCAGGATAGCTTTGTTGGCACCTTTATAATTACCGATTCCATTGGCTGGGTTACTGCCTATAATCCGAAATACAAGCTATTACTGGGCTATGTCTGGAAAACAAAAGACTACCCGTGGCTCCATATCTGGCACGGAACCAAAGACGGGAAACTGACAGCCAAAGGTCTTGAGTTCGGAACTACAGGATTAGGCGATACCTCCCCGCTGGAACAAAGATTCTTACTTAATTTTTACGGAGTTACTAATTTGAATTATGTGGATGCAAACACCTCCGTCAATAAAAGTTATATCTGCTTTCTGTTGAACCTGGATGATAACATTAAGGAAATCAAAGGTATCATCATGAAACCAGAAAATTTAACCTTACAATTCACCACCGCTAAGACTGCAGAAACTAAAACCCTGAATCTGAAATTTTGAAAATTTTGGGAGTTATTTAAAGAGAGGTTATACCTGATTTATCAACAATCAATCAGAATCAATGGTCCTTGGAGGCTCTGTTGCACATTATTGTTGGTAATAAATAGTATGTACAATTGCGGCGAAAATAAAATTAAAGCTCTTTTTAGGACATTTTCACGCCGCCTAAAATAATCCTTTGATATAACCCGGGGCGCCGCTTCACTTTGCCCCGGGCTGAATTATCCAAGGCTTTCAGCCTTAAAAAACATAAAATCAAGTCTACATTTTTGTGCAACATAGCATCCTTGGATGATATAATTCAACCTTATTTAAACCCGGTCACAAATAAATTCCTTGCGCCCTTAATTCCGCATTTCTGATACTGGCTGTAAATCTGCGCTGCCTTTTCGCGGGTAACGGCAGGCGGATCGTTATTTATCCATGAATCGATTGCTGCATCTAATGTATAAGCCTCGGGGCACATCAGGTTGGTGGTCCACAACAAGGGAAAAGCTCCGGTTTTGCCAATCGGTTTATAAAAATAGTTACGGCTGGCACAGGCCAGGATAATTACTTCACGTTTCTTTTGATCTGTCGGAGTTGGATAATCATCAAGAGAAAAATCCATCAACCCGTCATGACCCACATAAGCGATTAGGTCGGCATTACCACCAGCTTTAACTTTTAATGAGTCCACATCCAGTATTTGTTTGGCTCTTCCGGAAGCATAATTCAGCAAATCGATGGTGGTCTGCTTTATCGCTGCACCATCATAAGCATCGGCAACCAGGTAAACAGATTTATCCTTATGCTTGAATACCAGGCGCTCATAGATATGTTCTTCGGAGTCATTTATCTGTTTAATCAGTTTCCAATCGGTTTGTTTCTTAAAAAAAGTTTTCACACCAAAGCCGCATCCCCAGTAAAGATTATTAGCCGGATCCTGTCCATTCCCAATTTTACGTGGAACAGGCACAATGCCCTGGTTGTCGTTATCGCAAAGGGCTACGAGAACGTGGATATAGCGGGACTGGGAAATGACCGGAAGTGCAACCAATAGAAAAATTAAACTTATAAGGATCCGCATGCCTAATAATAAAAGATTTTGAATTAAAATTAACCTAAAAAAAAGAAAATAATGGCGACTTAGCATCGCTTTTTCACAAAAGCTATATACATTTAAGCTCTTCATCTACTCCAAAATGAAAATATTTGTTCCCCAATTCTGGCTTGTTTTTGCCATGTTATTGCTTTCCGCTGCCTGCAAAAAAACACCTGTAGAAATTGAACGCGGATTTTATTATTGGAAAAGCGATCCGTATAGTTTGAGCGATAATGAGGAAATATATTTACATGAGAATAAAATTCAGAAGCTCTATGTGAAAATGTTCGAAATAGACACAGATCCGGTTCTGGGAGCTGTTCCTGTTTCCAAGTCGTCATTACATATATGGTATAATGGTAAAACCGATCTCACCCGGTGGAATAACGATAGTAAATATAATTTTTCAACCATAGGCCAAACAATGAACGACCTTGAAATTATCCCCACTATTTTTATCAGGAACAAAATTTTGTTAACTGCTTCTAAAGGTAGTCTAGACACTCTGGCTGACAATATCAACTATCTTATAACTAAAAAATACGGGGAGCATTTTACGAAACGTAATAGTTTTTCTGAAATTCAGCTGGATTGCGATTGGACCGAAAAAACCCGCGACAACTACTTTTATCTCCTGAAAAAGCTTAAAGCAACCTCAGCAAAAAACATCTCATGCACTTTACGACTTTATCCTTATAAATACCGGAGCAAAATGGGTATTCCACCGGTTGACAGAGCTGTATTAATGTGCTATAACCTGCTGAACCCTCTTACCAACGAAGATAAAAACTCCATACTCTCGGCTGAAGAGTTTAAGAAATATCTGGCCGGAAGCGGAAAATATCCGGTACACCTCGATTTTGCTCTTCCCGTTTTCTCGTGGATGCAAGCCTATCAGAACAATCAGTTTCAGGGCATCATCTATCCAAAGCCCAATGAAATCAAATCGAACCTGAAACCCATAAAAAAACTGTGGTACGAAGTTACCAACGACTGGGAAACAGGTAATCTTTATTTACGGGCGGGCGACAAAGTTAAACTTGAAGATGTGTCGGCCACCACAATTAAGGAAACCATCAGCCTGTTAAAAAAATATGCCGTTACTGGTAAAAAACACTCCGTGATCTTCTTTCACCTCGACCAAAACAACCTCACCAGATTTAACAATGAAACGATTAACAGCTTTTTTACTGATTTCGGCGATTAGCTTCTTAACAAAACTATTTGCCTGCGGACCTTATTACCCTTATGGTGAAGATATCCGTTTTGTTCTGCTGAGACCTGAAACATTTCGTTATCCCGATTTTAAGCTGTTTAGCTATGCTGCGAGCATATTTTACGATCCGGAATATCGCCTCGGATGCTATGTTAGCACCTCCACCGATGAGAATATTAATCTCTGGTGGAAGCGCTGCAAAAAAATCCCGCTTCTCAATGATGTTTATAATGCAGTTTATCTGAATGACGATATCAATTTTCCCAAAAGTGCCAACTCATTTATTCGTTATCTGCATCAGAAAAAAGATACTGAAGCTATCCGTTATTTAAATTTTGCCCGGAAATGCGTTCCGCTGAATTCAATTTTAAGCGATCCATGGGAAAGAAACGAAACCTCCATACTGCCTCAAAGAATGCGGCTGATAGATGAAGCCCTGAAAACAGCCAGTCGCATTAACGATGAAGATCTGAAAAGACGATATGCTTTTTTGGCTATTCGTCTCGCATATTATAACAGCGAAAGAGAAACCATTAAAAAGATTTACAATCAATATTTTCTCCACCACCAACAAAAAAGTATAATCGATTACTGGAGCATGTATTTCATGACCTTTGTCGAGCCCAGTGAGGTAAAAAGAAATTACTATACCGCTCAGGTTTTTATGCATGCACCCGACAAACGTTTTGGCATCTTTTTTATGTACGACAAAAATGTGCCTGTATCAAAAACCTTGACGTTAGCTCATAATTCGGATGAAAAGGCTGCAGTGTGGATGATGTCCGCGTTCCGTAGGACGGGAAAGTGCCTGGATATAGTGAAACAACTATACAGCCTAAAACCAAATTCGGAAGGGCTAAGCTTTCTTTTGCTACGCGAAGTCAACAAACTGGAGGATTGGATTTACACGCCTTACTACACCAATTTTTATCCGTCAATTGAGTCGGACCCATGGACGTCCGGTTTTTATCCGGCACAACTGATCCAAAACGACCGGCTTTACGCCCGTGAACTTTTGAATTTTATCGATTCAGCTAATCTTAAAAAAGTTGAGAACCCCTTACTCTGGAGAACAGCAAAGGCTTACCTGCATTATATGACTCAGGAGTTCGACAGCTCGTTGGTGCAAATAAATTTACTGCTGAAAGAAAAAAGAACTTCTAAAGAATATCGCCGTCAATTACTGATGTTAAAGGCAGTATGTACAACAGCATGGCAAACAGACTCACAGATAAGTACCGGAATTAAACCTGTTTTGATGAGGGAACATGCCCTCGGCAATTATAAATTCGTTTTTGCCATTGCCCGTGAACTTGAATATAAGGGCAATACTACAGATGCCGCCCTTTTACTTTCGAAACTTAATGAAGCTGGGGATAATGATAATTATTACAATCTCCGGGCAGGCACCTACTGGTATACAAAAAAACGACACCATACCTTGTATGTAGACTATTATTACGATTACTTCTTCTACCTCGATGCCCAATACACTATCCAGCAAATAACCGATCTGATTGCAAGTATTAAAGCCCATCAAAACTCAAAAGACAAATTTTCGGCATGGAAATATGCGGTTGCGCAAAAGGATTTGCCGCGATTGTATGATTTGCTGGGTACAAAATATATGCGGCAGAATAATCTGAGTGCCGCATTAAAGAGCTTCGAAAAAGTCGCCGATACGTTATGGACTTCTAACTATTATCCATACAAAACCTATCTGGATGCCAACCCGTTTTACACCAATTTTTTCAACGAACACGCAAAAACAAAAGCCGATACTGTTCGGTACACCAAGCCTGAAATTGTCCGCAAACTTATTCATTACCTCAACAAAGCCGAAAGCCAGACAAAGGATAGAGACTACTATTACTTTCTCGTCGCCAGCTGCTATTTCAACATGACCCAGTACGGCAATTCGTGGATGATGAAACGATATTACTGGACCGGCGGTGGAGATAAAACCAAGCTTGAGGACGATTACGAATATTTTACCTGTTCACTGGCGAAAAGATATTATATGAAAGCCAAAGAAGCTGCCAAAAACAAAAAGTTTGCTGCTTTGTGCCTGCGGATGGCGGGAAGATGTGAAACATACAAAATAAGGTACCAGACCGGGCTTTGGGATATTCCGTTGAATTATTATTTCAGAAAGCTAAAAAGAGAATACCCTGTCTCTTATGACGATTTAATGAGCAACTGCGAATCGTTTACCAGCTATTATAATTCGAGATAAGCAGGTGTTTACTCAGCTTCAATAAAAAACGAAAGATCGCGCCATGTACATACATCGGGATAGCCGTTGGTGCCCGGTGAAATCTTTATGCGTTCCTGGAAGTTGGCCGGGAAATGTGCTGCTTCCAAAGCTTTTTTATTGGCCGGATCGGTAAAATTCTTCCCAGGATCGGCAGGCACCGGCGGAAACACACCATTACCGTCGCGGCGGATACCATGACCGTCCTTATAGGATCCGGTGTAATTATTGGCAAGGGTAAAACCTACATCAGCTCCCATTTTATCAATCATTACCAGAAAGGCATATTTTTTACCCGGTTTCAGTTCAATTTTAGCAGCAGCAGGAAGTTCAAACCTTAAAAAACGTCCTTTTAATGAGGGATCGTCGGGTGAAACAGTTACGGTATCGCTGACAAAACCCAAATCTGTTTTAGAAGGGAACCTGGCACCAGAGAACACGCCAATGGTTTTATAAACTTCGCCGGTATAGTAATCGTCTCGAATGGAGGCAATGGAATCTCCCGGCCGGTTGTGCGGAAAACCGTGAAAAGCTTCGATCTTATCATTGGAACCGTTATTATTTAAAATAGGTTCGCCGGTAACCTCAAAAATCTGGATAGAAATATTTTTACCATACATACCCGGTCGCACTACATTGGTTCCAAAGCCGAGACGCACGGTAACCGACTTCAACTTTTTAGGTTCCCGGCCTGTAAACTTAAATGTCTGCCCCAGGTCACGGTCGCGCTTGATGTAAGGAATTTCTTTCCCGCGAATATCATAATATCCCCACGACTCGTGCTCATAAGGCGAATTGCCTGACCATTTGAAAATATTGGATGTGTCGAAAGCTACCGAAGTATTTCCTTTTCCCTTATCGAAGCCCTCATAAGCGGCGACTATATTTTTAACAGGCTTTTCTTTAGATATTGTTACCAGCAGGTTATTTTGCGAACGGCTGTTTTGTGCCAGCAAGCAAATTGTGATAGTCAGGAGTACGGTTGCTTTTAACATTGTATTTTTATTTGGTCGCAATTTAATAATAAAAAAAATCCATCAGCATTACCTGATGGATTTCCGAATATTAACTATTTATTGAAACTTAACTTACTTCTTTCGAAAATTCATAAACCATGCAACCTGGTAAATATCAGATTCGGGTTTTCCTATATTATTTTTTTCATTCTGGGTTAAAACAGGTACCATCAGATTACCGCCGGGTTCCCAATTGGCAGGAGCAGCAGTGTTTTTCTGCTTGTCTATAGTTTCCAGGGCTATTAAGGTACGTTTTATTTCATCCATATTTCTTCCCACTTGTAAAGGATAAAAATTTATCGCCCTGATTTTGTTGGAAGGATCGATAATAAATACAGCCCGGATATTCACCTCCACACTGGCATCGGGGTGGATAAGACCATATTTATCCGATACAATAAAATGAGGATCGGCAATGAGCGGAAATTTGATTTTAACCGGCGCTCTGTCTTTGTAGCTTATTTCTTCCAGAGCTTTTACCCAGGTCTTGTGCTGATCCAGAATATCTGTTGACACAACAGCTATCTTAGCGCCAAGTTTTGCGTACTCATCCTGTTGTTGGGATAACTCCAGCAATTCCGATGAGCAAACAGGAGTAAAATCCTTTGGATGTGCCAGTAGTATTTTCCAGCTGGACCCATAATCCTGTGGAAAATTAAGAACTCCGTTTGTTGTCTCCGCAGTAAAGGAGGGCGCATCGGCTCCAATTAAAGGGATTACAGCTTTTTTTGATTGAGAGTTCATCTGAAAACAGAAACTCATTCCTACGCATAAAATCAACACCACAGTTTTCATACAATTAGGTTTTTGGTGAATTATTTTATATAAAGTTCGTTTAAATACGCCTTATAAATCAACCTTTTGCACAAAAAATAAATAAAAGATAAGAAAGTCTTTATTTATTACCGATAACTAAATATTTCAAAACCATATACAAAATAACATCTAAATAGCAGCCTCAAAACGTTATAACCTATAATATGTAAAACCTGAACAAAAATCCTTATCAGCAGCGCAATGCATAAAAAAAAGAGGTGCCTCATGGCACCTCTTCATGGTCAAGCTAATGAAGGTTTATGAACTAATAACAACTACTATTTAATTATTTGCATCCGTTGGCTTTAGAAGGGGATTCGTGTTCAATGCCTTATTCGGTATGGGGAAAAACTTCTTGTTTGCAGGTGTAGGTTGTTTATCCCACCAGGTACCTTCGGTAAATTTGTTAAACCGGATGAGGTCGGTACGGCGGTGACGTTCACCTAAGAATTCGCGACCCCATTCATCGAGGAGTTCCTGTTCTGTAATCTGATCGGCGGTATAAGCCAGCGAAGCCCAATCAGCATCAGCAAAATTGCGCTTACGAACCGAATTAAGCAGAGTTGCAGCGGCTGCTTTATCTCCCAGACGAAATTTACATTCGGCAAGCGAATAAACGATTTCGGTGAGACGCATTTCAGCTCCGTCAGGTTCCATTTCAAAAGGATCGTTATCAGGGAATACGGGATATTTCATCCAGCGAACGCCGGTATTTTCCTCGCCGGTAACCACATGAGAACCTTCCTGCCATCTTCCGCCTGGTTTTTCTGAGAAACGGCCAACCTGATCAACAAAAACCAAGGGCTTGCCATTGTACTCTTCAGTTCCTAGAATTGGATCGGTGGTTCCTCTCTTGTATTGAGGACCATAGACAAACATACCTTCGTACTGACCATTGCCTAAATACTTAAAAGGTTTTTTGCGCAGATCCCTGTCATCGAACTTGGCAAATGGTTTTCCGAGAGCAAATGTATAAGGATTGCCATCGAGGTCGAGCGAAGGTTGCAGATGAATACCGTTCCATTCGCCCCACTTGGTAAATCCATTGGCCTGGTCGCTGCTGTAGTGGAAAAATGGTGCATAATAGAAGTATCCGTCGAGTTGATTTTTGGCATGAGGCCAGTACCAGATAGCTTCGGGCGATTTATTGTTTGTACCGTTGAAAGGGCCATACCATGTGGGATCGATAGCGTAAGCGCCATATTTGCCATCGAGAATATCCTGGCACACCTGGGCACATTCGGTCCATTTTGGTGTACCGGCGTATGTTTGAGCATTGAGGTAAAGTCGAACAAGAATGGTTGCAGCAGCACCCTGGGTTAAACGTCCATCGTACTTTTCAACAGGTGCTTTTGGAAGTTTGGCAATGTTATCCTTAATTTCCTTTTCAATCCAGTTGAAGTTTTCGGTAGGCGACGACTGTGGCTTTAAATCGTAGATATTCTCAACAATGGGTATTGTTCCGAAAAAGTCGAGTAACATGAGCTGATACCATGCCCGGATGGTTTTCAACTCAGCTATGTGCGTCTGTTTATCGGCTTCGGTAAGGTTGAACTTTGCATAATTGAGTTTTTCGATGTCGGCAATGGAGTTGTTTGCATACCCTATACCAGAATAGCCCCCATTCCAGCAACTGGCAATGGTTCCTTCTTCTGCTGTCCAGGTGTGGTTGTGCAAACGTACCCAGTTACCACCATCGTAGCCATGACGGCCTTTCTGTGTCCATGCAAAATGATCAGCCGAGAGTTCCTGAACATACCAGCGTTCCCATATGGAATACCAGTGTCCGTGTTCGTAGGTTCTTAAAAGTGAGGCAAGAACAGCATTTTTGTTCTGATAATAGTTTTCCTTTCCAATCCTGTCGTAAAGTTCTTCGTCCAGGTTAGAGCAAGAAACAGAGAACAGTACAACAAAAAGTGCTATGATGTATTTTAAATTATATTGTTTCATATAGTTTGCTTTTTATAAGGTTAGAGAGATAATTTAAGACCAAGGGTGAATGTACGTACTGTGGGATAACCACCTTTGTCTTCAATACCCGGACGGAAACCGGTAATTTCAACCTGTGAAGGATCCAGACCACTGTATTTTGTAATGGTAAATACATTTTTAACCGCAAAATAAACGCGCATATTGTTGATATAACGGAAGTTCTTGAACTTAATATTATACCCTAAATTAGCTACGTCCAGTTTCAGGAAGTCGCCTTTTTCAAGGAAGTAATCGCTTATCTCTTTTTCCGATTTAATAGCAGCGTTTCTGTCGAAAGCATCCTTCAGGAGGTTAACATTCGAAACGGACTGTAAGCCGTAATACATCTGCTTCAGGTTCAAAATATCGTATTTGAAGTATCCGCGGAAATATAAAGTTAAGTCCAGATTTTTGTACCTGAATATATTGTTCCACGACAACTGGAACTTAGGAATACCATTACCAATAAAGGCTTTATCTTCCTGCGTTTTGGTTGACGACAGCACCTTCTCACCTTTCTTGTTGTAAATCAGGAAACGACCCAGTTCATCCACTCCGGCATAACGTAAACCGTAGAAACTTCCAATTTCGTGGCCTTCCATGTTCCTGTACGCAGGTCCGGGGTTACCCGGTGACGGAAGATCGTAATCGTCAAAGAATGGACGGTTATATTGGTCGTTCGACAGAGATTTAATAATGCTTTTGTTATAACTACCCACAAGATTAACATTGTACGAGAAGTCGGTTCCGTTAACCGCAAGGTAATCGAGGTTGAATTCCAAACCACGGTTTTGGATTGTACCTACATTCACAAATATTCTGTCGTGAATCATCGGGGGCACAGGAGCATCATAGTCGAAAATCATATCCTTCGACATACGCTGGTAAACATCGAAGCTACCCGAGAGGCGATTATTCAAGATACTGAAATCCAAACCGATATTATAGTTAATAGCCCTTTCCCACTTGAGGTTGGGGTTTGGATTATTACCCGGACCAAACACCCTTAACCATGATCCATCGGCCATATACCTGCCAGCACCACTGTATGTTGCTGCCGAGGTATACCGGTCGAAACCTTCGCGTCCGGCAACACCATAACCTCCACGGATCTTCAGGTCGTTAACAAATGTAGCGTTCTGCATAAAACCCATTTTCGAAAGTCGCACGCCAGCAGAAACTGCGGGGAAAAACCCATATTTATTATTGGTACCGAATTTCGACGAGCCTTCGCGGCGTAACGATGCAGATAAAATGTAAATATCATTATAACTATAGTTTACCCTTCCGAATATTGCAGACAACTGGTTTTTACCTTTCCAGGAATTCATATCGGCTTTGCCATCCTTTAACCAGAGTCCTTCGGCAAGAGCATTGTACGAAAGAGCGTCCGACGGAAAATCGAAGTTTTTGGTCCACACCCCGCTGGTTGTAAAGTCCTGATACGAGTAACCAGCCATTAACTTCAGGCTGTTGTTGTTTTTGTCGAGTGAATAATTTGCAGTCCATTCAAAAGTACGGTCAGTCCATTTTTCATATTTACGCTCAGCACGTCCTTTGTAGTTATTGTCTCTTGACTCAGCCGATGTGGATGGAGTAAAATTATGCTCATCCTTATCGGTAACCTGTTGTGCAAGCATTACCTGGGTACTGAGGTTTTTAAGCAGGTTTACCTTGAAAGTTACGTCGGCATTCAGGAATTTACGTTCTGCGCCAACCTGGTCGAGTTTCAGTTTTGCTACCGGATTCCAGGTATCGTAGCCATAAGGAAGATAAAATTTGGTGGGATCGTTCGGATCGTAAACCGGCATGGTAGGATTAAGCTGCATAGCCTGGTTGAAAGCTCCGTAGTCGGTGTATTTTTCGTCGGTGTAGCGGTTTGCTACGTTTCCGATAAATTCCAGTTTACCATTGAGTGCTTTCTGACTGAAATTCAAGCGACCGCCATATTCTTTACGGTTCGTAGCTATATCAATACCTTCCGCGGTACGATAGTTCACCGAGGCACGATAACTTGTATTCTGCGATCCGGAAGAAAACGAAACATACTGGTTATTTTCAATAGGGGTTTTGCGAATGAGTTCATCGTACCAGTCGGTGCGGGCGCCCAGGTCGACATCTCTTTTTCTCTCAAGAAATTCTTCAGCCGAAAGCACTTCGGGTTTTCGGGCCACGGTAGCTGTAGATATATAACTGTCGTAAACAACATTCACCTTATCGGCCGAGCGGCTTCCCTTTTTGGTGGTAACGATAATAACACCGTTTGCCCCGCGGGTTCCGTAAATTGCTGCAGAGGAAGCATCTTTCAGAATCGAGATCGACTCAACATCCTGCTGAACAATATTTGCAAGGTCGCCACCGGGAACACCATCAATTACAACCAGCGGGCCTGTTCCACCTTTGATGGAGGCTGCACCGCGAACCTGTAAACTGATACCGGCATTGGGATCGGACGGTGCAGTTGAAGAAACCGACAACCCGGCAACTTTACCATTAATAGACTGAATTGCATTATTGGTAGAGCCTTCAATAAAATCCTTGCTTGAAACACTGGTTACCGAGCTGGTAAGTTCCTTTTTCTGAAGTGTACCGTACCCCACAACCACAACCTCTTCAAGGTCGGTAATATCAGCCGCAAGTTTAACATCTATTCTGTCCTGTCCGGAATATGTAACTTTTTGTGCAAGATATCCTACATACGAAAAAACAAGCACGGCCGAAGGGGTTGGCAGATCGATGGTGAATTTACCATCCATATCGGTAACCACTCCAAGAGTTGTACCTTCAACCACCACGTTAACCCCAGGTAGCGCTTCGCCTGTTGCAGCATCGGTTACCGAACCTGTAGCCCGGTTTTGCTGCACCTGCGATATCACACCTTCAACGGTATTTTTGGGCGCAAGAATTATCTGCCTGTCATAAACAAGATATCCGATATCGTCGCCTTTGAAGAGCTGTCCTAAAATTTCCTTAATGGATGCATTTTGCGCGTTTATGTCAACTTTTTTACTTACGTCAACGAGTTTCTGATTGAAAAGAAAAAAGAACTCACTCTTTCTTTCAATTTCATTCAAAACCTGTTCAACAGAAGCGTTTTTTAAGTTGAGAGATACAACTGCAGACTGTGAGTACGAATTCAGTGCAAGTGAATTCAATGTTCCTAGAATTAGTAACAGGGTGGTGATTTTCATCGTCAGTAGTAATTTATAAAGAGTTTTTTTTGGCCATGAAGACCAAGTGGAATAAACGATTTTTTCCATACTTTTGCATAGTTAGAATGGTTAATAAATACTGTGTTCGAACTTATTTTTGACCGCTAATGCAGAGGAAAGGTGTGGGGACACTTTTCCTCTCTTTGTTTAAGAAGTTATCCTGTCATAGTTTAATAGTTTTAGAGTTAGTAATAATTAATCCTGTCTTTTATAAGGGTGATATAATAATCTTCCGTTTGCTGAAGGTGCCATCGGCCAACCGCACCCGGTTTACCTCCGAATATTTAATTGGCGACGACATTTTAAGCAGTTTCAGAATTTCGTTGAGGGATTCTTCTTCAAAAGTTGCCCTGTAACGGTAATCCTGGAGTTCCTTCCCTCTGAGTTCAATCTCAACATTGTAGTGCTGACTTATTTTTTTAACAACTTCACTCATGGGTTTGTTCCTGAAAACAAGCCTGCCATCCTTCCAGGCAATAAATTCATACAAATCGCCCGAAAAAGTCTCAGATTTACCGGTTTTAGTATCGTAAGTAAACCTCTGATTGGGAATAAGGTTGACAAGTTTTGCCAGGTTCTTGTCCGGCTCATCGCTTTTATTAACAGAAACTTTCCCCGACAGCAGAGATACGTTCACCTCCGGGTCAGATTCAACAGCCTGCACGTTAAAGCTTGTTCCGGTTGCCCTTACATTTAGATGCTGTGTTTGAACAATGAATGGGCGGCTCACATCCGATTGTACCTCGAAATAAGCCTCACCGGTAAGGGTCACAACCCTGTTTTTTTCAGTAAATTTATCAGGATACCGGAGCTTACTGCCCGAGTTGAGCCACACCCTTGAGCCATCGGCAAGTAAAACCTTTGAACGGGTGCCGAGAGAAGCATAAATTTCGTTATATGCAACTTTGCCTGCATCCATTCTACGTTCGGTGGTTCTTCCAAAAAAGTAACCCGCAATAACCGTAGGAATAAGAAGTATAGCAGCTATTTTTTGCATTGTTTTAATCCATTTTCTGCCTTGCGGCTTTTCTTCAATTCGGTTTAAAACCTGATCAAAAGCATTGTCTACATCTATTTTCATTTTTGAATTCCTGGTATCGGTTATATCTAACAGGTTTTTAATCTGCTGGTAGTTAGCTTTATTTTCTTCAGATGATTCCACCCATTTCCCAAGTCTTTTTGTCTCCTCAACCGAAGCCATCCCATCGAGATACCTGCGGATCAGGATTTCTACATTTTCATTCTCTAAACTTTCCATAAATACCATCTTTCAAAAACAACGACGATTAATAATTAAGATACCACAATAAAAAAAGAGATTTTTTTAGGAAAAAAGTCGACAGATGACGGACCTCGATCCACAGCCAAATGCGTCTTTAAAGAATCCTTTACTTTTTACATAATAATCCTGGCTGTGGTCTGATGTCCGTGGACAGTGGACTGTCTATAACATAAAAAGAAAAAACCAAAGATTGTCTTTCAAAGCTTCGCGTAAGAGTTGCAAAGCTTTACTAATTCTTACCTCAACGGTTCTGACGGAAACATTTTGTTTTTCAGCAATTTCGTTGTATTTCAGATCGGCGAAACGACTTAACCGAAAGGCTTCTGCAACTTCATCGGGGAGAGAATTCAAAGCTTTATCGAGATTGGCCTGTAACTCGGAAAGAAGTATATATTGATCGGTATTATTCTCACTCAGAAGAGTGATATATGGTGCAATTTCCTTGTAATGCTCTCTTATTTTCTGATGTTTAAGCCAATCAAGACACTTGTTCTGGGTTGACTTGAGAAGATACGATTTGAGGGATACTGAAATATGAATAAAGTGCCTGTTTTCCCAAAACTTCACAAACACATCCTGCACAATTTCCTCAGCTGTTTCGGAATTTTTAGTAAAAGTGAAAGCAAAATGAACCAGATCCTTATAATACTTTGAAAAAACAATAGAAAACGACTTTTTATCGCTCTGCTGAAGACTTTCCAATAAATGTTTTTCGTCAATAACTGACATAGGCACTTTAAATGGATCGGTAAAAGTATTAAAAATTTAATCGAATCTTCATGGAAAAAATCAAATTGGTTTTTCACAATAAAGGCTGCCCTCAGGGAGAGCAGCCTTTTAGGCCATAGACAATGGGCCATATGCAAGATAGACCACGGTCGACAGACCACAGACCACAGCCAATACAAATGAAGAAAGTACATGGTAAGGCTGTATTGGCTCTTGACCCTGGACTGTCGACTCTGTATTTGGTTTGGCCGTGGACTGTGGACAGACGACTCTTTTTTCTACTTTTTCCCTGTTAACGAGCGGATCAGATCCACCTCTTCCTGTTTGTATGGAGTGCCATCTTTGCGGAAGATTTCGTGGAACCAGAGTTTGGGCTCTGAGCCGTCGGGAATTGGTTCGTCCCAGGCATACATGGTGTTTGTTTTACCTGCTACGAGACCCCAGTTAATGGCTGCAATATTTTTTTCCTTCAGCAAAGGCATAATATTATCGAAACGACTGCGGTGTTTGCGGGCCATGTACTCTGTGCAAATCAGTGGTTTACCAATACGGGCAAGCGTGTCGATACATTCACGGTGCAAAGTATCGTTCTGATAGTTATGGTAGGTGATTACATCAGAGTTTTCAACCTGAAATTTATTAAGATCTCCAAGTTTAAGATTCCACACACCGGCTGAGAGCGGTTGTGAAGGATTAACCTCTCTGCCCCAGGCAAAAACTTTCTGCAGCAAAGGCATAGATTTGTTTTCGTAGCCCGAGTTGCCCGGTTCGTTGTAGACATCCCAAAGCACAATGCGTTTGTCGTTGGCAAAAGTCTTCAATACATCTTTTACATACTTCTCTAATGTAACAACAAGGGTTGTATCCTGGTGAATGAGATCACCCGGATCGCGCACCCAACCGGAGTTGTGAACGCCGGGCTTAGGTTCAGGTTGTTTACCGGCCTGATAAGTAGGATTCCAGCAGTCGTCAAAAAAAACAAAAATGGTAGATATGCCATGTTTATTGGCAATAGTGAGGTATTGGTTCATCCTGTCCTTAAAACCTGCGGAGTCAACTTCCCAGGCAACGTGATGCAGATAAACACGCATGGCATTCATCCCGATTGACTCAGCCCAGCCTAACTCGCGGTTGATGGTAGCTGTATCGAAGGTTTCGGCCTGCCACATTTCGAGCTGGTTAATAGCGGTACTGGGAATAAAGTCGCATCCGCGGAGCCAGCCCCAGGGTTTGTACCATTCGTTAGCTTGTTCTGCGGTCCACACATCGCGTGTTTTAACCTGCTGTGGCTGTTCTTTACAGCTGTAAAAAAAGGCCAGATTGGCAAGTAACAGTAAAAGAAGAAATTGCTTCATAATAAAAGTGTTTGTGATTAATTAAAGTAATTTATTTTATTAGATGAATAGTTTTGTCTGCAGTCCTCTCCCGCTAGCTATCGGGACCACAATCGACAGTCGACAGTGAACAGCCAGGACTTTTATTAAAGGTCCGGCTTTTTTGTAAAGCTGCATTGACTGAGGTCCGATAACCGTGGTCCGTCGACTGGGCATTTTTATTTATTGCTAAAAACAGGCATTTTCTGATCTGTCACACTGGGTTGATTTCCGGAAATTACCGGCCAGTTATCCTCCCAGGTGATTTTGTCGAGCATCAGAGGTCTCCGGGTCGCACCAACAGGTAAAAAGGGGATCTTCTTATCAATGGCATGATAAAGCAGCCAGTCAGTTCCCGCATCATCGGTAACAATCTCTGCATTATGTCCCGGACCGGCAAAACCGCCGGTGCTGTTTCCTTCGAGGAATAAAGAACCCTCTACGGTAAGCAGATTATCACCCTGACGGTTAAGATAAGGACCTTTGAGATTTTGCGATCTTCCGATCAGTAGTTTGTATCTGCTTGCCGCGCCTTCACAACAGTTTCCGTTCGATCCGAAAAAGTAATAATAGCCATTTTTCTTCAAAATGTAAGTACCTTCAAAAAAGTCGCCAGCAATGCGGAATTTCTCACCTGTCAGCGCCTTCCCATCATCCGTAAGCTGACTGCCGTAAATACCTCTGAAACTACCCCAGAATAGGTATTTTGTTCCGTTATCCTCGATATAGGACGGGTCGATTGAGTTACCAACGCCAACTTCCTCGCTTAGCAAAAGTTTACCCTGATCGGTGAAGGGCCCTTCAGGCTTGTCGGCTATTGCCAGTCCGATACCCGGGTTAGCATCGCCCCAGAGAGAATAAGAATAATACAGGTAATACTTGCCGTTGATGAAATTGATGTCCGGCGCCCAGATAAAACCCTGCGACTTCCATGCGGGCTTCTGATTGAATGCATTAGCTGCAAAGGTCCAGTTCACCAGATCTTTCGATTTAATAATGGGAACAATGTGTAGTCCTCCTGTCCCACCCCAGTCGTCTTCGGTAGCGTAGGCATAAAAATAGCCATCGGATGCTTTAATCACCGATGGATCGGCAAACACAGGCTGAAACACCGGGTTGCGGTAATAACCTTCGGGAGGCGGAACATACTTGCTTCCTCCCGTTTCCGGATCTTTCCGGCAGGAGATGCTCAGTATGAAAAATGTGAATAGTATGGTGAGTTTTATTTTCATGATTTAATATTGTAAAATTCAAAGCTCTAATAAGCCAAAAAATGACGCTTTCAAAACTGAACAAAGTCTTTGACCTGAATTTTTACTATCAAACCTTGTTCGGAGCTCTTCCCCTCTCCTTCAAGGAGAGGGGTTGGGGTGAGGTCATCTACTTAATTCTTTTTTGCCGTCCAGTCAATCTTCAGCAATTTTTCAACAGCGGTTTCGCCTGATGGACGGAGCATGGGCACTCCTGCGGGTTCGGGAACTCCAAAATCGGGACTGCCGTCTTTTTTCCAGCCAAATTTCTGAAGACGGACATCGCGGTTCCAGCCTGGTGCAACAGCTTTCTTCGAATGGTAAACAATCCAGTTCTCTTTGTCATCGGGCGATGTTGTAAAGCTGGCATGACCGGTGCCAAGAACATGATCGGTTCCCTGAAAAACAGGTCCCGTTTTAATCCAGTTCTTTTTACTTAACAGACTCGAGTCTCTGTGTACCAGCCTTAACTGCCCCAGGCGATATTCTCTGAGCCACGATTCGCGGCACGAGTATATGATAAACAAATTACTGTCGGTCTGCAGCACCTCAGGACCTTCGTTCAAATCGAGCGGTCCGCCTGTTTCCCAGCTTTCTTCGGGTCGGGATATTTCAACCCTTGGACCTGAAATGGTGTATGGATTGCTCATGGGAGCTATGTAGAGATACTGCGATGTTTTATCGGTGGTTTCGGGTTTTACCCATCCCGACCAAACCGCGTAAAGCTGCCCTTTATGTCTGAAAGTATTTAGATCGATGGCCCATGTGTTTGTGGAGGGATTAAACGGATCGTTACCGGTTTGTAACATTCCACGGTCGATATATTGTCCTTGCGGATCGCTGGTTACCGATTCGAGTACACCGGATTTCTGATGGATAAACGGCGGGCCTTCATAACCAGCAGCATAATAGATATACCATTTCCCATCGAAATAATGCAACTCCGGAGCCCATATATTTTTACGATTCCAGCCTGTATCGGGACTGCTCCATACTTTCCGCGACTCGCCCTTTTTGGTAAGAAACCTCGATTTGGAAATTTCGATACCGCCGTTGGCTGAAGCACACCAGTAATAAAAACTATCCTGACGGATGATCCAGGGATCGGCGCCATTAAACAATGGATTTGTAAAATAGGCATTGGTGACCGGAACTATTCTTTCATCAACAACCTTTAAAACGGGAATTTTGGAACCTTTCTGCTTTTCAAAATTTACCTTGTTGATCATCACCCTGCGCGGATGAACCTTTTGCTGGTTGTAATGCGCATGATAAACCATCTGCAGGTTACCTGATTTATCTCTGAAAAAAGAACAATGACCAACACCTTTGGAGGTATCAGGATATTGGTAAATAGGGTTTCCTTCGTATTTTTTCCATGGACCCAGAGGAGATTTGGAAGTAGCATATCCAATTCCGTAATCGGGACTGGCATAATGGTTTGCCGAATAAACCATAAAATAGGTTTTACCCTGTTTTAATATAAATGGTCCTTCATTTACCACTCCTACAGGTTCCTTGGTGCTGAATTCCCATGGCTGCGAACGTCCGAAACATTCTTTCACTGTATTGGGTTTTACCGAAAGAAGGTCGTCGTTCATTTCGCACATCCAGATTACATTGCCATTGGTGAAGGCAACATAATAGAGGTATTTCTTGCCGTCTTTGTCAACAAACAGATGCGTGTCAATGGCTTTGGTGTCGAACAGCGGAACCTGTTTTTCCTGCTTAAAAGGGCCCAGAGGACTGTTGCTTACAGCTACAGCGATGTGCTCCTCGGCACTGTAAAACATGTAATACTTATCGCCGAACTTGTACACTTCGGGAGCCCAGAACCATTTTTCGCCGAAAACATCGGACTTGTGAAGCGCCAAACCGTCCTTTGCCCCACAGGGACCTTCCCAATGAACAAGGTCGGTGGATTTAAAAACTTCGATACCATCGTCCTTACTGGTGCCATACATGTAATAGCTGTCACCATCGGAGAGAATAAAAGGATCACCAAAATAAACCTGGTGCGGATTCCCGGAAACGGGAAAAATGCAGGCTGAAAAGCTGAATATCAGGCACAGCCATGTAATTACAAAGTTAGACTTCATATTATCGGGGGTTGATTGATTAATTCCCAAATTTAGCAATTAAGGCGTCATATTCTTTCAGGCTGATGGAAATCATACATCCGTGACGCACCTTCGCGGGCAGACTGTATTTATCCCAATCGCTGAAGGATGTATTTCCTGACGCCTGATACCAGGGTCCATTCAGATTATCGGCAATAGATAAACCGTATGACACTCCGGGATATTGTTCATAATACAAATACCAGGCTTTTCCATTGGGTGATGGAATTAAAGTTGGCGCCTCCCTGAAGTTTGGACTTACAGGTTGCGCCGGTTCTGAATATGGACCGGTGAGATTATTCGACCGCGCTATTCTGATGGTTTTCCCAGTTACCCAGTAAAGTGTCGGATAGGCTTCATCTTTGAGAATTGCATAATAATTATTCCCTTCTTTACGGATAATGACATCGATGGTACCTATATTCCAATCGAAAAGCTTCTGGGGTATTGGGGAGAATATCTTCAGGTCGTTTGATAAAACATACAACGTGCGCTGACTGGCCCAGTATATTTCAGCATCTTCCTTTGTTCCGTTTTTATGTGGCGTATGCCATGTAACCAGATATTGCTGCGAATTCTTATCGAAAAACAGTTTGGGAGCACCAATCCGTTGCATCGCTTCAGGATAGTCGGGAGTGCTTTTAAGGTTCGGAGTGTAGGTACCGAATTCTTTCCAGGTAATGAGATCGTCCGTAACCCAGAAGTGTATCTGCGGATCGTCGTCGCTGTTGTTGCCAGCCATGTAATACTTCCCGTCGTGGCCTTTGCAGATATCGGGATGACCATGGTATGCATCAAAAACCCTTTTACCGCCGTTCAGCTGCTGCCAGTGCAAGCCGTCGCGGCTCACCGAATAGTACAAACGGCCATAATCCGAATGCATCATGTGAGCAAACAGGTATGCCTCGTTTTTTACCTCTTCAGGTTTGGAGGCCTGTCCCGGAGGGTTGGGCTGCTGAGCGTAGGCAGTTATGGTTGAAAACAGAATGATGAAAGTAGAAAGTATTCGTATCACCGGTATAATATTAAGTGAGACTATGAAATCTGTTAGCTTACACCTCACCCTAACCCTCTCCTGGGAGGAGAGGGAAAAGCTCCGGTGATTATTAAAAAGACATATTTAGAAGCTCCAATTTTCATGTTAACTACATGTTTTGTACGAAGCAAAGCCCCTCTCCATGAGGAGAGGGGTTGGGGTGAGGCTTTTTTAATATGGCGTATTCTGCTTCAGATTAGGATTGTTATTTACCTCAATCTGAGGAATAGGCAACCGGTGATGCTTACCAACCACAAAGTTATTGAAGTCCACATCGCGGGTTTTAAGTTCATTGATGCCTTCCTGCGATGTTAACATTCCCCAGCGTTTCAGGTCGATCCACCGAACAGCTTCGAAACAGAGCTCGAGCGAACGTTCCATCTGCAGACGTTTGCGGAATAATGCCTGGTTGTTGCCAATTTCAGGATAAGCCACTGCCAGGGGACGCAGGTTGGTGCTCGGACGTTGACGCACCATATCCACATACTGGTATGCACTGGCGGTCTGATTGAGTTCGTTGAGACATTCGGCATACATCAGCAATACATCGGCAAAGCGGATGAACCGGAAATTATTCGGGGCATGGTAATCCTCGCGATCGCGGTAGTAAGCCGTGGAATATTTGCGGATGAATGTTTCGTTACCCCAGCCCGGATCCCAGGTGCGACCATAAACGAGGTTATCGCCAGGAAAATCGTTGGGTAATTCTTTATAGAAAATATTATTCTGAAGGCGTTTATCAATCTTCCCGTCGGCAGTGAGTTCTTTTTTGTACTCCGAAATTAACCAGGCACGCGCCTTTCCATCCTGCCAGCCAATTCCGCCGGGAGCAAAAAACTGAGTGCGCTGGAAACCCATGGAAGCCGAAAGATCGTCGCCATCACCTCCTTTATTTACGTCGCTGAACTGAATTTCGAAGACCGACTCAATATTGTTTTCATTAAAATGGGTGAAATTGTCGATGTAATTGGGAACAAGACCATAATACTGCTTGCCTTCGCCGGTTACCAGCCAGTCGAGTTCTGTTTTCGCTTCGGCCCATTTATGTTGCTGCATCAGGGCTCTTGCAAGTAATGCTTTGGCGGCACCTTTGGTTGCGCGGCCTACATTGGCATCATTCCATTGAGCCGGAAGTTTATCTTTGGCCCAGTTGAGATCGGATTCAACCTGCGCCCAAATCTGAGCTTCAGTCTTCTGTTCCGGTAAATCGGATGGTTCCGAGGGATCCAGAATGATAGGAGCATTTTCCCAAAGAATAGCAATCTGGAAATAATACAATGCTCTTAAGAAATAAGCCTGCGCAAGAATCTGATCTTTATCGGCAGCATTCTTGAATTCAATTTTGGGAACATAAGCAATTACCTGATTGGCACGGAAAATAGCTTTGTAGAAATCGCGCCAGTGCCAGTTGTTACCATCCCAGAAATTGTAGTTATTGTACATAAAACGGGTCCAGTCGGCCAATTCGCCCCATGGACTGGTACTGTGACCTTCGTCCGACGACAGATCGTAACGAAAGTAAATCCAGCGTGTCCAGGTGGATGGTTTGTAAAACATGTTGTAGACCGCATTCACACCCATCAGCGCATCGGCTTCGGTTTTCCAGGCCTGTTCAACGGTAGGCGTATTGGGGTTCTTGATATCGAGCAGGTCCTCGCTGCACGATGCAATTATAAAAATCAATATAATTGTTGAAAGTATTTTAAATCGTTTCATTGTAAAGCCCTCCAAATTAAAATTTAAACTGTAAACCTATCGAAACCGCACGCGCATTAGGGTAACGCACTTCGTCGTGACCACGTCGCCACAGATCGGGGGCAGTAAAATCGGGATCGAGGCCCAGATATTTGGTGAAAGTAACCAGGTTCTGTCCGGTAAGATATACCCGTAACTCCTCGAATTTGGCTGCCTGCATCAACTTCTTAGGCAGTGTGTAGCCAAGAGTCACATTCCGAAGTTTGAAATAGCTGCCATCTTCGAGCCAGCGGTCTATGTCGCCACGGGAGTTTCGGTCGTCACCATACAAAATTCTGGGAAAATCGCTGTTCGGATTTTCCTGGAAAGGCTCATGGCCTTTGCGGAAGGTAAAATAATTGGAGTTATCGTCGAAACGTTCTGCTGTAGAGCGAGGACCATTGTAAACATCCTGACCGAAAGCGCCATACCACATCATCGAGAAATCGATTCCCTTATAACTCATGTTGAAATTTAAACCCAGATCGCAAACCGGCCATGGATTGCCAACAATCTGGCGGTCGGCTTCGTTAATCTGTCCATCGTCGTTAAAATCGACATAGCGGATATCACCGGGTTTGGCATTCGGCTGAATAACAACTCCCGAAGAGCTTTTATGGTTCTGAACATCCTGAGCACTGCGGAACAGGCCATCGGTCTTTCTCAGATAGAACATACCAATAGGCTGACCCAATTCTGTTTTTGTCATCCAGGTGATGTATTCCTTCTTTCCATAGCCCAGGTCGAGCACTTCGTTTTTAAGCGTAGAAAAATTGGCTGTGACACTGTAGTTGAAATCGCCCTTACGTTCTTTCCAGCTGGCAGATAACTCGAAACCATGGTTGCGTATCTCGGCAGCATTGGCAAACGGATCTCCGCCGTCGTTACCTGTCGAAAGCAGAATAGGCATAGGCGTGAGTACATCTTTTGTAGTCGAAACAAAGTATTCGGCAGTAACAGCCAGGCGATTTTCGAGGAATGCCAGATCGGCACCAAAGTTGGTCTGTGTCTGAGTTTCCCACTTCAGGTCGGCATTGGCAAGTTTTACCTGGGTTGCGCCATTTACAATGTGCTGATCGCGGCCAAGAACGTTGATAACACTGGTGTTGAGCAGCGACATATAATCCCAGTTTCCGATATTATACACCGACGAACCATAGAAACTTCCGCCATAACCAATCCACCGGCCTATACTTGAGTTTCCGAGCGTTCCGTAGTTTGCACGGATCTTGAAATCGGTAATCCACGGTATTTTAAAGAATGGCTCCTGACTGATTCTCCAGGCCACCGAAACAGATGGGAAATTGCCCCAGCGGTTTTCTTTTGCAAACTTCGAAGAACCATCGCGACGGAATGTTCCGGTAAGGAAATATTTGCCGTTAAACGAATAGTTCACTCTTCCCAGATAGGAAATCAAAGCATCCTCGTTCATAAACCCTGAAGATTCCGGATTCGAAGTTCCGGCGTTGAGTACGCGGTAATATTCACCGCCCACATAAACCAGATTGCGTTTAACGCCGCCAATCTGCTCGTATTCCTGGGTCTGATAAGTTGTTCCAATAACTCCGTCGATACGGTGCTTGCCAAGTTCCTTGTTAAAGCTTAATGTGTTCTCAACAAGTTTCGACTGATATTTGCCTTTGTTCTCGGCTGCCATGGATGGATCGTAAGGCTGGTTCAAAGTCCAGTTACCAACTTTACGGATGTATTTATACTGCTCGCTGCTGGCTTCAAAACCGGCGTTAAGCTTGTATTTCAGAAATTTAAAAATGTCGAGTTCCGCAAAAGCAACGCCACGCAGACGGAGATTACTGTTGGTTGATTCTTCGAGCGATTCACGTGCAAAAGGATTAACGCCGAAAGTACGTGCCTTGGCTTCGTCGCCATAACCAAAACCTCCCGGATGAGCAGGATCGTAAATAGGAATGGTGGGCAACATACGAAGCATATCCCAGTGCGGATTGGTGATTAACTCATCGGAAAAGGCATTGCTTATCGAAAGATTTTCACCAATGCGGAAAATACCTTTTCTTCCTTCGGAATTTACGCGGAAGCTGTAACGGTCGAACGACGAACCGATGGAAGTACCTGTGTTGCCAAAGTAATTTCCCGAAACCAGATAATTCCCAAATTGATTTCCGCCTGAAAAGCTCATGTTATAATCGTGAACATTGGCAGTTTTGAAAGTCTCTTTCTGCCAGTCGGTGTCAATACCTTCGGGATACTGCTGGTAGCCCTGACCAATAATCCATGGAAATTTCTCAACTTCAATAGCTTCCTTGTAAGCCATGGTATTATATTTCTTGAAATCGGCTGCATTCATCAGGTCGAATTTAGGCAGCGTCTGAACACCATATCTTCCTGAGAACTCAACTCTAAGCGGACCATCTTTTCCTTTTTTGGTGGTTATTATAATTACGCCGTTGGCGGCTCTGGAACCATAAATAGCTGCAGCAGAAGCATCCTTCAGTATCTGAATGGATTCGATATCGTTCGGGTTAAAGTCGCGCGATGCATTGGTTGGCATTCCGTCGATTACATAAAGCGGCTGCTGGTTCGAAAAGTTCCCAACACCGCGGATCTCAATAGTAGACTCACTACCGGCGCGTCCCGAGTTACGGACATTTACGCCTGCAACAAGTCCCTGCATGGCTTCGGCAACGGTTGTCGACTGCATTTTCTGCATTTCACGGGTATCGACAACTGAAATTGCACCGGTAAGATCTTTCTTGTTAACAGTTCCATAGCCAATTACGACAACCTCTTCCAGACTTTTCACATCGGGAACAAGGGTAACGGACAAATTATTCTGTCCATTGATGGCGATTTTCTGACTTGTATACCCAACATAGGTAAACACCAGGGTTCCGTTAGCGCTAGGAACGTCAAAGGAAAAACGTCCGTCAACATCAGTGACTGCACCAACAGTTGTGCCTTCAAAAACAACGTTCACACCAATGAGGGCTTCCCCTGTGTTGGAGTCTTTCACCTGCCCTGTAACCCTGAATTGCTGTTTAACAATCTCGGGAACAATAACAATAAGACTCTTATCGAGAATACGGAAAGTGTTACCGGTTTTCTCTAGTAAAGTATTCATAAGTTGCTCAATGGTCTGATCCGACGATTGGAGAGATATCATCTTATCGGCAATATCATTATCGCGGTATAAGAATTTGTATTGGCTCTGGCGCTCGATGAGCGAGAGCACATCTTTAATAGATCCCCTTTCTATATTAATATTGAATCGCTCGCTCTGAGAGTAAGTTACTGCACTAATTTGCAATAAATTAACAATAAGCAGAAGTGTTGTTAGTCTCATAATTAGCAGGAGTTTTTTAGGGTAAAATAATTCCTTACCTCTACAAAAATTTAAAGGTTTTTTCATACTTTCGTAATGTTAAAGGTTACTTAAATCTTTATTTGCATTAAATCAGAAGCGGGAGATGCTGGAACCATTTCCCGTTTTTAGTTTGTAGTTATCTGTGTTTATATCATAGGCTCAACGTTTAAGTTCAACATCGTTTATTTGTAAATCAATATCTTATTTTTATTTACCTCGTACTTAAAAGGTTCAATCAGGCTTAAAGCATGTAATACCTCCTCAACCGACTCCTTGTCAAATTTTCCTGAAAAAACCACCGGACCGAGTTTGGCATATTTCAAAGTCACTTCTACATTATACCAGCGTTCGAGCTTTTTAACGATATCATCAAAAGGCTCACTATTAAAAACAAGTATGTTATTCTTCCAGGAAGTCACACTTTCGGTTTTCACCTGACTTTGAACCACAACCTTTAAGTCTTCGGGTTCCACTAGCGTATTTTCTTCAGTTTGCTTAACAGGGTTGTTAAGGGCTAACTTATTGATTTCTCTGTAAAACACAGCTTTCTGATTAGGCGCAAGCACCAATGGCTTCTCGGTTTCGGAGGCCGGTTGATTGGAGTGATTTCTTAAAATTTCAACTTTACCGGTAACCAGGGTGGTTTCAGTCAAATTCTCATCCGGGTATGATTTTACATTGAATTTGGTTCCTAAAACCCGCACGGTAATATCTTTTGTTTTCACAAGAAACGGACTGGAAGGGTTTTTCTTTACATCGAAAAAAGCTTCACCATCGAGAGTAACGGTGCGGTTTTCAGTAGCAAAGCTACCCGGATATTTTAATGTACTTCCTGAATTAAGTGTCACAACCGACCCGTCGGGAAGCTCTATGGTTGACTTCGAGCCATAGGCTACTGTTACTTTGTAAAACTTGTCGCCGGTTCTTTTAACCGGAGTATTTTCAGGAGCTAAAAAGAACCATGCCAGTCCAAAGCCAATGATTAATACCGCAGCGTAACGGAGTACGAAACGGACAACTTTTATAGGATTTACTTTTGAATTCTTCTCTTCGTTTTCAAATCCAAGTTTTTGGTGTAACAATTTTAACACCTCTGCCCCTGAAGCGCTCTCTTCGGGATTTTCATCCCATATCTGCTGCACCAGCCTGTCCAGCTCCGAACTGTTCTTATCCAGATGACGCAGCAATTCCAGGTTTTCTTCAGGTGTTGAAATGCCCTGATGAAACCGTTCCAGCAATTTTTCTATTTCAATTCTTTCTTTCATACATATACTATTAAATCGAAAACAGGAGATCAATGATCCGCTATGATATTTTTTTTATTTTTTTAGGTTTCTCACTTCGTTCGAAATGACAATGAGTCATTTAGGTATTTATGGTGTGGGCTTGGTTACGGCGAAGCCGCAACCAAGCCCACCATACACTCAAAGACTTGTCATCCTGAGCAGAGCGAAGGATCTAATTATTTTCTCCTTACAACAGTGATTTTTTTATAACTGACAAATTCATGAAATTAAAACCACCTTGCACTAAATCCCTCTCCTAAATGGAGATGGATTTTGAGGAGCTACAAATTAAGTTGTGCGTTCTTCCTCCCCTCTCTTGCAGGAGAGGGGCTGGGGGTGAGGTCCTTAAGATCTTTTTTGAAGAAATCAGAATTAAAAAATAAACAGAAAAGCCCCGAACTCGGCAACCTTTTTCCGCAGGAACTCAATCGACTTGCTGATTTGGGTATTAACAGTACTTTCGGTAATGGATAGTTTTGTGGCAATTTCTTTATAGGAAAGGCCTTTGGTTCGGCTCAGGAAAAATATTTCACGGCGACGCGGAGGAAGCTCGGCAATTGCATTTTCGAGAACTTCCTGGAGCTCCTTGTATTCGTAGGTATTTTCTGCAAACGACTCTTCATTTGCTGCCTGCTTAAGGGTGAAATCGATAAAGCGCTGTCGGTAAACAGCCTTTTTTAATTGATTGAATATAGTATGCCGGGCAATGGACTGGATATATGCTGAAAAAGATTTTTCCTGATCAATCAGAAAACGATTTTCCCACACCGCAATAAACACTACCTGAGCTATCTCCTGTGCTTCTTCCCTGGAATGCAAAAAATGGAAAGCCAGATTGAAAATCCGGGAGTAGTAATGATTGAAAATTTCATCGAACGCCCTTTGATCATTGCTTTTCAAACGGCTTATCAATTGTTTCTCGTCAAACGACATTGGTAGCAGTGTGTTTGTGCAAAGATAATGATATTTAGAAGGCTGCCTGTTTTTCAAAAAAGATTATTCGGCATTGGAATACCTGAGGCAGGGTTGTGGTCTTACATCTTAAAATGAAATGGTTACTGTTCATAACCGGTAATTTTGACAGGTACAAAATTGCCGAAACACAGAATAAGGAAATCGCCAGAGCCTTCGTCCAAAGAGAATTTCCGTTTGAATGACAAAAACCAGTTTTTATCAAATAAATGTAACCATTCGCCCATGGCTGTGAACTTTTGGCATTGGGTTTGCTTTATAATAGCATATAAACAAAACGAAAAATGAAATACACTAAGAAATTATATAATGCCGATTTTACTTCCGGCAGATTAGTTCGTCCAAAAAATCCGGCTGTGAGGTTGTTTACCGACCTTATCATCAGTCCGTGGTACTTATTCCTGTTCATGGTGGTGTGTGCCTTTTATCCTACTGCAATTTTCGCCGACAGCTATCGTTATTTCAGATTACAATACCTGAGAATGAACGGTGATAATTTCAGGAATTCATTTCACAACCATGTTCAACACTCTTTGCAGAGCATGAAAAATCTTTTACCAAATTAATTCAGACCAAGTTAGTTTATAGATTTGATAGTTAGTAGTTAGTTTATTAGTTATTTGAAAATCTCCGGTCCAACCTTACCGGGGATTTTTGTTTTTATACCCTTCCCTAATTTAAGCATCTCCCCTTTCAAATTTTCCTTTACCTTTGAAACCACAGAGGAGAGAATAATGAAACTGAGTTTTTGCAGTCTGAGCAGCGGCAGCAGTGGAAATTGCTACTATTTGGGAAATGAATTTCACGGGATACTGATTGATGCCGGAATTAGTGCCGGAGCCATCCGTAAATTTCTTAAGAGTCTGGGAATATCAGTTAATTCCATTATGGGAGTGCTTGTTACCCATAATCATTTTGATCATACCAAAGGCCTTGAAGTTCTTACCCGAAAGCTGAATATTCCGGTTTTTACCACCGAAAAAGTGTGGGACAGCATTATTTCACCACCAATGGCCCAACACATAAGCAGCGATTGCATCCGTAAAATCCCGCTTCTGCAAAAGTTCAACCTGGCAGGTTTTGATATCGAAGCGTTCCCTGTTCATCACGACGCTCCTGAAACCATCGGGTTTCATATAACATGCAGCGAAAAGAAAATAACCATTGTCACCGATTTGGGACACATATGCCAAACCGCTTCACAATTTATAAAAGCAGCGAACTTACTCGTAATTGAATCGAATTACGACGAACAAATGCTTCTGAATGGTAATTATCCCGCATTTTTGAAAGCACGCATCAAATCGGATAACGGCCACCTTGGGAATCATCAAACATCCGAATTTCTTGCCGAGTGCTTTCACACGAATCTCAGTCACATCTGTCTTGCTCACCTCAGTAAAAACAACAATACTCCTGAAAAAGCATTGCAGACACTTCAGCAGAAGTTCAGAGAAAAAGAAATATCACTTGAATCACTGCAGAAATTGATGGTTTTGAACAGAAACACACCTACCGATATCATCAACTTCTAGCAAAAAAGAATCTTGTAAACTTATTTTTGTTTCGGAAGTTTTTATATTAGCCTTGGATAATCTTCTAACAATCAGGTAATGAAAAACTACTTTTTAGCACCACTGGTCGTGCTGTTTTATGTTGCTATTTCCTGCACTACCATCATTCCAAAAGCCAGTAATCTGCCTCGAAGCACTCCTGAAGCAGAAGGGGTTTCC
>JAJYAG010000051.1 GCA_021779665.1 Bacteroidota bacterium
ACTCTTACTGTTCCGTAATCACATAAAACAACTGCGGGAGCCGAAGGGTCGGGTTTATAATTTGTCATTTGCATATCCTCCATCAGGATATGGCCATATTTAATGGGTGGTTTGCTGTTATAGGCAAAAACATCTGCAGCAGCCAAAACCATTATAATCAATAATGAAATTCTCACTGTTTTCATACAAATAAAGATATTTAGTTAGGGAACGGGTGAAAATCTCAAAAACAGTGCCAAATAGATGCTGTTTTTTATGCTATATCGTTGAGTATCCCGGATAACTTCCGCGTAAGCTCAAAACGCGAATAAGTATTTATATTATCGGTGTTTACGTTTAGACTTCCCTGCATAAAATTCAGGAAGTATTCTTCAAGAATACTCACGATATTATCAGCATCGTTAAAACCAGCAATTTTGCCTGCTTTGGAATCATTCAGGATATTTGCCACATCGCCTTTCGTTGGACCTATGGCTAAAATGGGTCGCTTTGCTGCTAGGTATTCAAAGAATTTGCCGGTGAGAATTCCTTCTGCATTAGGTGTGTTGTTAATGAGCAGCAACAGAATCTGTGACTGACGTTCTTTGGTAACCACCTCGTTATGCTGAATGAAGTCGGTTTTGTCCAGATATTTGATAAGTCCAGTCTCCTGAAGTGAACTTACAACCGATGTGTCCAAACGGCCAATGAATTTCAGCTTTAAATATTTGTCGAGCTCTGAATTGGTTTTAAGCAGCCGGATTAAGGCTTCCCATAGTACCTGTGGATTTCGGGCCTTGTTGATGGTTCCGAAATGTGCAATTGTAAATTCCTTATCAAGCGATACGGGTTTCTCATCGTAATCGGCAGTATCGAAGCCGTTGGTAATGGTTTCAACACGTTTGGCGCCCATAAGCTGAAACTCTTCGGTCATTTTACTTCCTACGGTTAAAACGCAATCGGCCATAATAACCACACTCTTCTCAAGGCGATGATGTTTACGGTCGGCAAAAGGTGTTAGAAGAAGCTCAGGATAATAGTCGATATTGGTCCACGGATCACGAAAGTCGGCAACCCAGGGAATATGAAATTTCTTTTTAAGTTGAAGTGCAATGAGATGCATGCTGTGTGGCGGCCCTGACGAAATGATGGCATCAACAGGGTTATTTTTCAGATACCCTGTAAGATATTTAACAGAAGGCTTGATCCAGAATTTGCGGGCATCGGGTATAAAAAAGTTCCCACGGATCCAAACGGCTACTTTCTCGGCAAGTTTTGGTTTTTTCCTTTCTGTAAGGAAACCCACATTAACTTTCTCCGTCTTTTTCTGTCCGATAAATTTCTTGTAGAACATATAAGGCTCCCAGATCGGCTGTTTTATTATTTTCATGTCCTTGGGAATATCTTTTTCGTTGGATAGGTCAATTTCGGCATATTCGCCATTCTCGGCGGTGTAAATAACAGGCTCCCAGCCAAATTCCTTCAGGTATTTGGTGAACTTGAGCCAGCGATAGACTGCTGAACCTCCGGCCGGCGGCCAGTAATAGGTGATTATAAGAACTCTCTTCAATTTTTTGAGAGCAAATATAATCATTCACAAAATAGTGTGAAAAGGTAATTTTATAACAGGAGTTTCAGTGCACTCAGTCGAGGCTCATTCACGATGAGGTTGCCGTTCCGGATGCACTGAAATTCCTGATTATTATGAATATTTATAAGCTCCTGACTGGTACTGGTTCTGAGTTGAGCTTCCACTTCTTTGCTATTTCAGCATTGAAACCATCCTTATCTTTGGGGTTGGGTTCGCCTTTGCCGGTTGTAATCAGTTTATGGAGACTGTTATGAATGTAGCCTGTCCATGCCTCATTGCATACTTCATAACATTCGTAATCTGGAACAAGTCCCTGATGCGTGAACGTAACTTTTGTCCTGTTGCCTTCGGGTGAAATGTCAAAGATGAGTTTCGTGTTCACCCATTCTGTTTGATCGGTTGTGAAACTGAACTGATTGTCTACTACCTGATATACCAGTTTTTGGTTCGGAACAGCTTCAATGAGCTTTATTTTGCACAGATGTATGTCTTTGTAATGATAAAAAAAAGTCTCATTCAGCCTGTCGGTATTTCCTTCAATCTCCTCCGACCACCATGCCCTGAAATCCATGATTGCATTATATGCTGTTTCGGGAGTACTATCCACAAGAATTGAGGTGTAATAATCATTATTGTTCATTGTCGTATTATTTAAATTGTTTTCGGATGTATGTTGACCTTAAATATTATATGATAACAAAATCAGCCCAAGGGCCAGAAATGGCTTTTTCATATTTCAACTTTAAATTTTGTTATTCATCAATTGCTCAAGTTTTTTCAGATATGTCTCCCAGGCCATTGAACAGGAATTGTAGCATTCAAGATTTGGATCCAGACCTTTGTGAGTAAATGTTATCAAGGTTCTGTTTCCTTCTTTTGCCAGGTCAAAACAAATTTTTGTATTGTTCCATTCTTTTGGATTATTCACAAAGTTGAGGTTACTTTCCATCACATGCCATTCAATTTTAGCATTAGTGTCAAGAGCGGTGAGCTTTTGAGTACTGAAATGAGCTCCGCCGCCGGCCGAAAACGAAAATTCATCATTTAATTCTGAACTCCTGCCTGTTATGGTTTCATCGTAAAGGCCAGTCCACCATTTTTGAGGATTCTGCAGAAGTTTAAAACAACTTTCGATATCTTTTTCTGCATAATAACTTCCGGTAAAGTTCCCACGTTTTGTTTTTTCCTGCACGATCGTTTTATCTGTTTCCATTTTGTTAATGTTTTTTGATTACTAAATCGCTTTTTATTTTGTTTTCAAAGGTACTGTCTGTAATTACCTTTTGTGGTGGCCTGTTTGGACAATCCGGCGGGTTGATTTGGACAATAAACTGCCATACTTTTATGTAAAATAGAGTTGTGAGTTTGATGATGCATATGAAAGCTTCACGAATAAAGATTTAATATGAAACATCTATCTATTCTTATACCCGACGGGGAAAATAATCTTAGCAGTATTGCCGGTACTTATAAAATTTTCACCAGGGCTAATGATATCTGGAAAAACAAAGGAAACAGAGAGGTATTTAAAATTGAACTGGTTGGCATTTCCGAGAACGTTGGTTTTCATGATGGTCTGTTCTCGGTGTGTCCTCATGTTAACATAAGCGACATCACCAAAACCGATCTGATTATTATACCCTCGCTGGATCACAATTATGAACGGGCATTACGCGAAAACAAATCACTGGTACCATGGCTTGTTAATCACTATAAGAATGGAGCTTCAATTGCAAGTATCTGTACCGGTGCTTTTTTACTTGCGGCCACCGGGTTGATTGATGGTAAGAGTTGTTCCACACACTGGTCGGTTGCGAATGAGTTTCGGCAGATGTTCCCCAGGGTAAATCTTATGACGGATAAACTGATAACGGATGAAGACGGGATTTGCACAAATGGTGGTGCTTTTTCATTTCTGAACCTGATCATTTACCTGATCGAAAAATATTACGACAGGCAGACAGCTCTATATTGTGTGAAGATTTTTCAGATCGACATTGACCGGAATTTTCAGTCGGAGTTCAGCATTTTCAATGGCTATAAAAAGCATGATGATAAGGAGGTTTATGAAGCTCAGGTTTTTCTCGAATCTAAATATCAGGATAAGGTCATTATTGGAGATATACCGGATAAGCTTAACCTGAGCCGCCGGAATTTCGACAGGAGATTTATCCGAGCTACAGGTGTCACTCCTTTGGAATATCTGCAGCGGGTAAAAATTGAAGCAGCTAAAAAGTCTCTCGAGAACACCCGAAAAACAGTGAACGAAATTATGTATGACGTGGGTTATAACGATACCAAAGCTTTCAGAAATATTTTCAGCCGAATCACAGGAGTATCTCCCAATGATTACAAATCAAAATACAATAAGGAAGTTTAACCAGAAAATCCTGATTAATAATTGAAAGTTGCCAGCCGGAATATCCGGCTGACTCACAAAATTTCTTAACCCAGCTTCTGCAGCAAGCTTCTGATACTTACCTTGTCGCTGATAATTTCGCGGAGTTTTGCAACCGGAACGCGTTCCTGTTCCATGGTGTCGCGGTAACGGAGCGTTACGGTATCGTCCTGCAGGGTTTGATGATCAATGGTGATGCAATAGGGAGTTCCAATGGCATCCTGACGACGGTAACGGCGGCCAATAGTATCTTTTTCTTCGTATTGACAGTTGAAATCGAAACGGAGGGTATTGTGAATTTCACGCGCTTTTTCGCCAAGTCCGTCTTTTTTCACAAGCGGGAAAATAGCCAGCTTGATGGGTGCAAGTGCAGCTGGGATGCGTAAAACAATACGTTCGTCTTCCGATCCGTCTTCTTTTTTCAGTTTTTCTTCGGTATACGCGTTTGAAAGTATTGCCAAAAATGTGCGGTCGAGACCAATCGAGGTTTCGATTACATATGGCACATAACTTTCGTTGGTTTCAGGATCGAAATAACGTATTTTCTTGCCGGAGAATTTCTCGTGCTGCGACAGGTCAAAGTCAGTACGCGAGTGAATTCCTTCCAATTCCTTGAAACCCATGGGAAAATTAAACTGAATATCGGTAGCAGCATTGGCATAATGTGCCAGCTTTTCGTGATCGTGATAGCGGTAATTTTCACTTCCCAAACCCAAAGCATGGTGCCATTTTAGGCGGGTTTCCTTCCATTTTTTGAACCACTCAATTTCTTCGCCGGGTCGAACAAAGAACTGCATTTCCATCTGTTCGAATTCGCGCATGCGGAAAATAAACTGGCGGGCAACAATTTCGTTACGGAAGGCTTTACCTATCTGGGCAATTCCAAAAGGAATTTTCATACGGCCTGTCTTCTGAACGTTGAGGTAGTTCACGAAAATCCCCTGAGCGGTTTCGGGACGGAGATAGATAACATTGGCATCTTCGCTTACCGAACCCATTTTTGTATCGAACATCAGGTTAAACTGACGTACTTCGGTCCAGTTAGCAGTTCCTGAAATCGGACAAACAATGCCGTTGTCGATAATAATCTGACGGATCCCTTCCAGATCAGTCTTTTCAAGGGCAGCAACGTAACGGGTATTCAGTTCGTCAATCTTGGTCTGCGAACGTTGCACATTGGGGTTGGTTGCCTTGAATTTTTCTTCGTCGAAAGCATCACCAAATTTATTTTTGGCTTTTTCGACTTCTTTATTGATTTTATCTTCGAGCTTATCGCGGAATTCTTCAATAAGAACATCGGCGCGGTAACGCTTTTTCGAGTCTTTGTTATCAATGAGCGGATCGTTAAAAGCATCAACGTGACCTGAGGCTTTCCAGGTGGTAGGATGCATAAAAATGGCGGCGTCTATCCCAACAATGTTTTCGTGCAAAAGCACCATGGAATCCCACCAGTACTTTTTGATGTTGTTCTTAAGCTCAACACCATATTGACCGTAATCGTAAACTGCACTTAAACCATCATAAATTTCGCTCGATGGGAAAATAAAACCATATTCCTTCGCATGCGAAATAAGCTTCTTAAAAAGATCGTCGTTAGCCATCCTTATTTTGTTTCTTTAAATTAATAGCTTGCAAATGTATATGAAACGCACCTGTTTTGCAAAAGAAACAAAACTGAAATTTTTTTAAAGAAAAAAGCCTGCCGGGAATTCCGACAGGCCAACATTTGAATTTGAATTATTATTTATTTGAAGGTTACTTTTACTGTATAGTCTCCATTTAGGTTTTTAGGAACATATAATCTTTCTTTTTCCAGTGTCTTTTTAACTTTGGCAGCTAAATTCGGATCGGACGATTCGGCTTTCATTACCTTTACGTAATAAGGATTAACAACCCTAAGCTTTACGTCTACACTTTCCGCCCTGTCGGTTTTAATATCGCTCACAACGTCCATAACCTGATCGCGGATTGCAGTGTAATTGGCAGCTTCCTTATCAGCAGCTTCAGTGTCACTATTTACCCGAAGGTTGATTGTGTAAATTCCTGAACTTCCCTTAGGAAACTTAATTTTAGAGTCGCTAAGAACGTTTTTAACTTCTCTGTTTAGGCTCATGTCGGAACTTTCAATTTTAAGAAGCTGGAGGTTGTTATCTTCAGTGACGCCGAATTTTAAGGTTACCTGACCCTGACCCTGGATGTCGGCCGATTGAATGGCACTGGCAATTTTTTCTCTTACCGAGCTGTTAACATTTTTTGAGTCACCTGGGCCTGCAAAGGTGTAACCCGACATTAATAACATGGCCGATATAACAAAAAGTGATTTTAACGTTTTCATGGTTTTCATTTTTTATATGTTGATGATAATTGTATTATTATGCCTATGATTAATCAAGGTGCGTGCCAAAACTTGTAAATAACTATAAAACAGGTATTAAAGTTGAGTATTGACTTGTTTGTTTGTTTTTATAACTGTTTCAAAAAAGAACATAGGTGTTCATTAATGTACACTTTTAACTTTGGTTAACAATTTGGTTATCACTAGCAAATGATAATTACTGAAAAATGGGGTTGTGATTATCCTAAATTTCATGTAGGTTTGATATCAAAATGGTTTTTAAGTGATGCAGAGAAAAGTTGATTATCTGGTTATAGGATCGGGTATTGGAGGACTAAGTTTTGCCTTGAAGGTAGCCGAACATGGAAAAGTTATAGTAGTTTCGAAGACAAGTCTGGAAGAAACAAATACCCGTTACGCGCAGGGAGGAATAGCATCGGTTACATATGCTCCCGACAATTTTGAAAAACATGTTGCGGATACTTTGATTGCAGGAGATGGCTTGTGCGATGTTAATGTTGTCCGCATGGTGGTTGAAGAAGCTCCGCGCCAGATAAATCAGCTGATAGAATGGGGTGCGGAATTCGATAAAAAATCGGACGGGACTTTCGATTTGGCTAAAGAAGGAGGGCATAGCGAACACCGGATTCTTCACCATAAAGATATTTCGGGATACGAAATTCAAAGAGCTTTAACCCAAAAGGTGAAAAACCATCCGAATATTCAGGTTCTGGAAAATCATTTTGCAGTTGAAATTATTACCCAGCATCATTTGGGACATCTTGTAAAAAGGTACCATAGCGATATTGAATGTTATGGCGCTTATATTTTTCATCCTGAAACCAGGAAAACACTTTCTGTCCTTGCAAAAGTTACAGTGATGGCCACAGGCGGTGCCGGAAATTTATACACAACCACGACCAATCCTATCATTGCTACAGGCGATGGTGTTGCTATGGTATATCGTGCCAAGGGAATTATTGACAATATGGAATTTATTCAGTTCCATCCTACTTCCTTATTTTTACCTGCGGAACGACCTTCTTTTCTTATTACAGAAGCAATGCGCGGATTTGGAGCAATTCTCCGTACACTCGATGGCAACGAGCTTATGACCAAATACGATCCTCGCGGCTCATTGGCTCCGCGCGATATTGTTGCACGTGCTATCGATAATGAAATGAAGGTCCGTGGCGACGATCATGTTTATCTGGATGCCACACATCTGGATCCTAAAGGTTTGCTCGATCATTTTCCTAACATTTATGAAAAATGTAAAAGCATTGGCATTGATATTACCAAAAACATGATTCCGGTTGTTCCAGCAGCTCACTTCCAATGTGGTGGAATAAGGGTGAACATGCATGGGGAAAGTACAATTAACAGACTCTATGCCATAGGCGAATGTTCTTGTACCGGTCTGCACGGAGCAAATCGTCTTGCATCCAATTCGTTGCTCGAAGCCATTGTTTATGCTGAAGTGGCTTCGACTCACGCCATGAAAAATATCAAGGATTATAACATTCCCACAAATATTCCTCATTGGAACGATGAAGGAACTTCACATCCGGAGGAAATGGTTCTCATAACGCAGAATTATAAAGAATTACAGCAGATAATGACTAACTATGTTGGTATTGTTCGCTCTAACCTCAGGTTAAAAAGAGCTCTGGATCGTTTGGAGATTATATACGAAGAAACAGAGGATTTATATGTGAAGTCGACACTTTCGATTAAGTTGCTGGAACTTCGGAATATGATCAACACAGGGTATCTGGTAATAAAAGGTGCACAGGCCCGCAAAGAGAGTGTTGGTTTGCATTATACTTTAGATTATCCGCATACAAAACGAATTATCACAAACTGAGAAATATAACGGGATACTGTTCCCGATCTACTAACAATTATTCAACATGAAAAGAATTCTTCTTTTATGCGTTGCTGCTTTCCCATTTTTTCTGAAAGCACAGTCTCCTGTTCGCGAAATCGTCCTTCTGGATAAAAACTGGTCTTTTATTCAAAAAGATGTTCCGCATGGTGAATCTCCTCAAATAAAGGACGGCGACTGGACAAAGGTCAGTGTCCCACACGATTGGGCGATAACTGGCAATTTCGATATGAATATCGATAAACAAACGGTTCAGGTTGTGGAAGACGGGGAGAAGGTTGCCCGGTTAAGAACTGGCAGGACCGGGGCATTACCTTGCTTTGGAATTGGCTGGTACCGGAAAGTATTGCCCGTAACCGCAAACGATCAGGGAAAAAGAATTTTTATCGAATTCGATGGTGCCATGAGTCGCGCAAAGGTTTTTATCAATGGCGAATTTGTTGGGGAACGGCCTTATGGTTATTCTTCATTCTCCTTCGAAATTTCAAAATATTTGAAGTTTGGTCAGGACAATATCCTGGCCGTACGAATCGAGAATCCGGAAGAATCTTCACGATGGTACCCGGGTGCCGGAATATACAGGAATGTGCGGCTTGTTAAAACTTCAGATCTGCGGATAGCTCAGTGGGGAACCTTCGTGACAACGCCGGTTGTGAATGCCAAAAGCAGCGATGTGAATATCAAAACCGAAATCGATGGATCAGCCGGCGCTCCTCAGTCCGTCAAACTGGTAACCGATATTTACAATACGGCAGGTGTGAAAGTCGCAAGTGTTACGTCTGCAAAGAAAAGCAATGAAAAACTTTTATTCGATCAGACTCTGAAAGTAAAAGCACCCCAATTATGGAGCATTGAGAACCCTGCACGATACAAGGCTGTTTCACGCTTATTTGTCGGAAATGATTTAAAGGACGAGTATACAACTGTTTTTGGTTTTCGAAGTCTGCGCTTTGATAAGGATAAAGGCTTTTTCCTGAACGAAAAGCACGTAAAGCTTCAGGGAGTTTGCATGCATCACGATTTAGGCCCGATTGGCGCCGCTGTTAATTATCGCGCTACTGAGCGGCAGATGCAGATTCTGAAGGAGATGGGCTGCAATGCGGTCCGTACTTCTCATAATCCTCCATCGCCCGAGTTGCTTCAGATTTGCGATAGTTTAGGTTTGGTTGTTATGGTCGAAGCTTTTGATGAATGGAAAAGCGGCAAGAACAAAAACGGGTATGGACAGTTTTTTGATCAGTGGGCCGAAACTGATATAAGCACCATGGTTCGTCGCGACCGCAATCATCCATCGGTAATTATGTGGAGTATCGGGAACGAAATAAGGGAACAATCGGCTCAGAATGGCAAGGAAACTGCTCAGTTTCTGTCTTCAATTTGCAAACGACTCGATCCAACACGGCCAACTACTGCAGGATTTAATCAACATGTGAATGCTATCAAGAATGGCCTGAGCGATGCTGTCGATCTTGTTGGTTTCAATTATAAACCTGCTGATTATAAACCGAAACATGCTGAATTCCCGAACTATATTTTATATGGCAGCGAAACCGCTTCTACCGTAAGTTCACGTGGTGAGTACAAATTTCCTGCAAAGGAAAACCGCAGTCCCTGGTACCAGGATTACCAGGTGACCAGCTACGACTATGAATTTCCCGGATGGGCGCAGACGCCCGATACTGAATTTGAAGCGCAGGACGACTGTGATTTTATTTTGGGCGAATTTGTGTGGACTGGTTTCGATTATCTTGGTGAACCTACTCCTTATAATGAAGGAACACCGGCCCGCAGTTCTTATTTTGGCATTGTGGATCTTGCGGGATTGAAAAAAGACAGGTTTTATCTGTATCAAAGTAAGTGGAGTAATGAACCCGTTTTGCATGTTCTGCCGCATTGGAACTGGTCCGATCGCATTGGACAAAATGTTCCGGTTTATTGTTACACGAATTACCCCAAAGCTGAGCTTTTTGTGAATGGAGTGAGTGCCGGTATCCGCCAGAAAGACAAAGGAAATAAATATACCCGTTACCGCCTCATGTGGAACGATGTGGTTTATCAACCCGGTGAAATCAAAGTTGTAGCTTACGACGATCAAAATAAAGCTGTTGCTGAACAAATCATCAAAACTGCCGGGGAGCCCTATGCGGTAAAGTTAACCGCCGACAGGAGCAAAATTAAAGCCGGCGGTAAGGATTTGTCTTTTGTCACAATCGAAATTCTTGATAAGGATGGCAACCTTTGTCCACGCGCAAATAACCTGCTGTTCTTTCAGGTTGAAGGCGCCGGCAAACTGAAAGCCGTTTGTAACGGCGATGCTACCGATCAAACTTCGTTTGCTTCGAATTACATGCGTGCTTTCAATGGGAAAATTATTGCTGTAGTTGAAGCAGGTGAAGCTCCCGGAGAAATTAGCCTGAGCGTTTCCGGTGGAAAACTCTTAGGAAAGGGCCTGAAAATAGTTACCGAATAAGCGGTAACTATTTATCGCCTCCTGTGCCTATAAAAAATTGTTCTTTATTTTTAAAAAGAATATTGAAAGTAGTTAAACTGCCGTAAATACGGGTAATATATTGTTGAAGGTCAATTTTTTCTTCGTCGCTCAGGTTTTTGTGACTGTTAATGTTTTGTTCCAGTACCCGGAGCCTGTCGCGGAGCATTACAATTTTATGAAAGAAGGCTTCGATAGGTATTTCTTTGGGCTGCAAAGTGGAATTAGCAGGCTGTATTAAAAGCTTGCCACCAATGTATTTTTCTCCCAGGGGAACAACTTCCTGCAGCATCCCGTATTTGTCGAGGGTTTGAACAATTAATGTCTGGATGGATTCCACATCAATGTTTAGTTGTGGAGCGTTGTTGTCGGGCGATTCAAGAACTTTAAAGTCTTTATTCGATTTCAGGATCTCGATTTTTCCGCCACGGGCAAAATAAACGTCATAACTCACCATATTTACCCTGCCAATTACACCTTCGCCATAGCGGTCGTGGTCGATGCGGGTTCCTACTGATAGGTTGTTAGTCATATCTGTTTGTTTTTAAGGTTTAGTTCATCGTTTCCTCCGCCGATACCGGAGGTTCATAGTCGGCATACCGGATAGCAATCTGTTCCAGCGTTTCGTTAAGTTCATCAACCTCCATCAGGGTTACAAGCTTCATTCTTGTTTCCTTAAAATTAGGCAATCCTTTGAAATAATTTGAAAGATGACGGCGCATTTCGAATATTCCCACCGGAGAACCTTTTATTTCAAACGATTTCCTAAGATGATCCTTTGCCAGATCTACTTTTTGTCGAATAGTCAATGGAGGCATTTTTTCGCCTGTATCCAGAAAATGTCTTACCTCCTTAAATATCCATGGTCGTCCGTAGGTTGCTCTTCCGATCATTATGGCGTCAACTCCGTAGCGGTCGAACATTTCTTTTGCAATTTCGGGACTTGTGATATCGCCATTGCCAATGATGGGGATTTTCATCCGTGGATTGTTTTTCACTTCACCGATTAAGGTCCAGTCGGCTTTGCCTGTGTAAAGCTGTGCGCGTGTGCGACCATGGATTGTGAGCGCTTTTATTCCTACGTCCTGTAAACGTTCAGCAATTTCAACAATATTCTTCGAGTTCTCGTCCCAGCCCAGCCGGGTTTTTACAGTTACCGGAAGCTTTACCGCGTCAACAATGGCTTTGGTCATTTCGACCATTAAAGGAACGTTGTTCATCATTCCGGAACCAGCTCCACGATTGGCAATTTTCTTGACCGGACATCCAAAGTTTATATCGATGAGGTCGGGGATGGCCGATTCAGCTATCTGTGCTGCTTCCACCATGGGCTCTATCAAATGTCCGTATATTTGAATTCCAATCGGCCGCTCGTAATCATAAATTTCAAGTTTCTGCAGGCTCTTTTTTGCATCGCGTATCAAACCATCGCTCGATATAAATTCTGTATACATCATATCGGCACCATATTGCTTACATATATATCGAAACGACGGATCTGTCACATCTTCCATCGGCGCCAGAAACAAAGGCTTTTCCCTCAACTCAATATTCTCAATCCTCATCCTTAACTGTTTTGTCTTACTACTTCCAACTTACTACTTCCAACTTACTACTTCCAACTAAATTATTACTTTTGACAAATTTAAAGCTTTTCTTTATGATCAGAGGCATGTTTCAAAATAGCGGATACTTTACCCAACTGATAATTACTTTATCAGTTGCTTTTATGATGAATGTGTTTGCTTCGGTAATTGCCATTGGCGTGATAAAGCCTTTGTATGGGTTAGATACAGTTGATTTCGAAGCTATCTTCTCCAGCCTCGATGCACGTAATATTGCCATTATGAAAGTTTTGCAGATTATTCTATCGCTGATGGGATTTCTTTTCTCTGCCTTACTGCTTGCCTATCTTTTCTCTCCCAATTCTTCTCAATACCTTTCCATGGAAAGAAAACCTGATTCGCGATTCCTGATAGGTGCATTTTTCCTTGTATTTGTGGTTTTCCCCTTTATAAATATGCTTGGAGCTTTAAATCAGCAACTTGCTTTTCCTGATTTTATGAAGGGAATCGAGCAGACGTTGACTCAGAAGGATGAGCAGAATGAAAGAATAATGGAAAGCTTTCTGAGCGATACCAATATTCCTGGGCTTTTAATCAACATATTAATGATTGGAATTATTCCTGCAATAGGAGAGGAATTGTTCTTCAGAGGCGTTCTGCAGCGTATCTTCAGCGGTATGACCCGGAATTATCATTGGGGAATCTGGATTACAGCGGTCTTATTCAGTCTCGTGCATTCAAAAGTATTTACATTTTTACCAATTTTAATCCTTGGAGCTCTTTTCGGCTATTTGCTGGTATGGACCAAAAGTATCTGGGTTCCGATACTGGCGCATTTTGTAAATAACACAACAGCTGTATTACTCTATTACCTTTCGAATACTGGTAAAATTAAGGAGGAAACGCTGGACTACGGCGCAAAATCCGATGTATGGCCATTCGTAATAATTTCGGCAGTATTAACCGCAGGGATTATCTGGTATTTTTATAAAAATGCCGTTAAGGAAGAAGAAATTTTGGAAGTCGATACCGATCAGGACTCCTGAACAACTTCTGAGGAAGTAGGCTCTTCTTCGAAAATACGGATGCCTCTTATTTCATTTTTTCTGAAGACGTAAATCAGGCCATATTCTTTGGATCGTTCTCTCTTCAGTTCATCAGGCAGATTGCCAAAAGTTGTTTCTACTTCGTTCCAGATTTTGGTGATGAGTTCATCCGCATCTTTGCGCATTTTGGATAAATCGCCTAGTGTACGGTTATTGGTCTTTTGAAGAGTTTTCTGAAATCTGTAAGATTCAAGGAAATTTTCGTAGCGCACCCGGACAATCGCTATGGTTGGATTGGTTACCGGAGCCATTCCCCGGCGAATTCTTTCGGCTTCGCCTTTTATGAGGGTTTCACCCCATTTAATTACTTCCTGTTCGGTGTTGAGGGCTGGTACACGCCAGTCGTTTTCTTCCAGATCAAAATACGATTTCACATTCGCAGGCATTTCACCTCGCTGAACCGCCATATTCATCACCTGAATAAAATGGGATATATATAACTTGGCTTTTTTAAGCGCATTGGTGTACTCCCTGCTTTTATTTACCTGGTTCGAGAAAGCATTCTTATGCAGCAGTAATGCATGTTCGAACTGTGGCATAAAAGCTTGTACTCTTGTAAATGAATTTTGTGAAAAAGCCAGTTTGAAAGGAGGTAATTCTTTACCTTTCAGGTATGCGATCTTGAGGGCTCTAAGCCTGGCAACATCTGTGTTAGGGAGTCGGCGGTACGGCATTGTCGATAACTGTTTATAAATTGTTAATAACTCAATGCAATGCGAATATAAGAATTAATTTAAGAAAAACGACTCTATTCGTATCTTTTCTTTATACATGTCCGATGGGGATATTGGTTTGATTGTTAGATAGAAAAAATCTGTACCTATGTTCTTAAACTAGGTCTTTAAGCGCTTGCTATTGCTGCAATGTTGTATATTTAGAAAAAAATATTTTTATGTTTAATAAAGAAGTTTATCAGCGCCGAAGAGATGCTCTTCGTTCAAAATTTAAAAGTGGTCTTATCTTATTTCCCGGAAATACAGAAGTACCTATGAATTACAGGGCAAACACCTATCGTTTCCGGCCCGATAGTTCTTTTCTTTATTTTTTTGGCCTCGATCAGCCCGATCTATTTGGAATTATTGATATCGACAATAATACCGATTATCTGTTTGGGAACGATATCGATATGGAAGATATCATTTGGATGGGAAATATGCCCACTATTTCTGAAAGGGCCGCTTCGGTTGCAATTTCTAAAAGTTTCCCGCTGAATAAAATTTCCGAACACATTCAAAAGGCAATTCAGCAGAAAAAGGAGATACATTTTCTTTTCCCATACCGGGGCGAAATTCAGATTCAAATGATGCAATTACTCGGAATGGACTTTGATGCTCTTAAGAAAAGCAGTTCTGAAGCCCTTGCGGTTGCTATTACTGATCTGCGTTCCATAAAATCGCAGGAGGAAATTGTTGAGATTGAAAAAATAGTGAATGTTGCCGGATTAATGCATACCACCGCTATGACAATGGCCAAAGCCGGTGTTGTTGAACGCGAAATTGCGGGAGCAATCGAAGGTATAGCACTTTCTCATGGGGTAGGGGCCTCTTTCCCGGTTATTCTTTCAAAGCATGGCGAAATTCTTCATAATCATCACCATGGAAATGTTTTGCAGAATGGTGATTTATTGGTTGTTGATGCAGGCGCCGAAGCTGAATCATATTATGCAAGCGATATTACACGCACTTGTCCTGTAGGTGGTAAGTTCTCGCAAAAGCAAAAGGAAATTTATGAAATTGTTGTAGCTGCAAACATGGCAGCCATTGCCATGTGTAAGCCCGGGATTTATTACAGGGACGTTCATCTGAATGCTGCTAAAGTTATTGCCGAAGGATTGAAAGCTTTAGGTCTCATGAAGGGCAACATGGAAGAAGCTGTATCCAAAGGTGCCCATGCCCTGTTTTTCCCACATGGACTGGGTCACATGCTCGGTCTCGATGTTCACGACATGGAAAATATTGGCGAGAAATATGTGGGTTACGATAGTTCTGTTTCCCGGAGCGAGCAGTTTGGACTTGCTTATTTGCGTCTTGCTAAAAAATTACAGCCTGGTTATGTAGTTACCGACGAGCCTGGTATTTATTTCATACCTGCCTTGATTGATCAATGGAAAGCCGAATCGAAGTTTACGGAGTTTATTAATTACGATAAACTGGAGAGCTATAAAGATTTTGGAGGAATTCGCATTGAAGACGATGTCCTGATAACCGAAAACGGATGCAGAGTATTAGGAAATCCAATTCCGAAGACAGTTGCAGAAGTTGAGGCAATAACTGCTAAATAAGTTTCATAAGTCCATAGATAAACGAAAAGCCGGGGATTCAAAACCGGCTATTCGTTTCTTGATTCAAACTGAATCACATTATTTTAAAGCTTCGCGCATTTCTTTTGGCTTGTTTGTGGTGATTGCAGTTACACCCATTGCAATCAGTTTCTTTGCTACCACGGGATCATCTACCGTCCAGGCTAAAAGTGGGATATTATTCTTTTTGCAAAGTGCTGCAACTTCAGGAGATATGGTTGTAAAGTTCAGATTTAATCCGTCTATCTTGTTTTCTCTTAAACGGGTTAATAACTCTTCAAATATTTGAGGTGTTACCTTGCTTGAGAGATAGTATGCGGGAATGTCGGGCATTACATTTTTCACGTCTACCAATGCGTCAAAATCAAACGATATGATGATGCATTGCTTCTTTTTCCCCGACTTTTCAATTTGATCTTTCAGCAAGGGAACAAGTTCCTTGTTGCTTTTAATTTCAATCACAAGCTTCTGCTTTTTCGGAATCAGTTCCAGAATTTCTGAAAGAAAAGGGACTTTCTCACCCTTAAATTCAGCAGCTTTCCAGCTCCCTGCATCCAGTTTCCTTAAGGTATCGGAGGTGGTGGTAGCAATTTTGTAATCTTTGCCGGTTGTACGTTTTGTTCCGGCATCGTGCATTACCATTATCTTTTTATCCGCCGAAAGGTGAATGTCGATCTCAACAGCATCTGCTTTTTGTTGCCATCCTAATTTAGCTGATGCAATTGTGTTTTCGGGAGCATGGAAGGAAGCTCCGCGATGAGCGATGATTTTTACTTTTTTTAAATCCGTTTTCTGAGCCTGTATTGCAGAAGTTGAGAAAAAAACCAGACAGACTGTTGTTGCTGTCATAATCACTGTCTTTAACATCATTTATTGTTTTTAATTTTTACCATAACGGGGAAATGGTCCGACGGATACCGGCCATTATAGGTGTTTGTAAGAATTCCGTATTTCTGAACTTCAAACTGTTTTGTGAGGAAAATGTGATCAATGCGACCTTCGGGCTTTCCGTTTACGTTAAAACCATTGAATGTTCCGTTCGGAGCCAGTTTCACTTCGGCAATATCGTATGAATCTCTCAGAAAGCCTGAATTCTTTAGCAGTAAATAGCTTTCATTTTTTTCGTCGATGTTAAAATCTCCTGTAAGTATGGCAGGATTTTTACCTGCTATTTCGGGTATTTTCGAAAGGAGCAGCTTTGCACTCTCCATTCTTGCCTGAACTCCTTTATGGTCAAAATGTATATTGAAAACAAAGAATGTAAACTTAGATTTTCGGTCGCTGAATTTTCCCCAGGTGCAAATGCGCGGGAGAGCAGCATCCCAGCCTACATTGGGTTTGTCGGTTTCTGTCGATAGCCAGAATGTACCTTTATCCAGAAGCTTAAATTGAGAGGTTTTAAAGAAAATTGCTGCGTATTCACCGGCTTCCTGACCGTCCGTACGACCAACGCCTATATAATCATATTCAGGTAAAACTGAAATCAGATCGCCCAGCTGGTGTTTTAAACCTTCCTGCGTTCCAAAAATATCGAAATTGTAAAACTTCACCAGGTCGGCGAGGTGAGTATAACGGTTCTTCCAAAGATCGAGCGAGTCGCCCGGATTATCATAACGGAGGTTGTAAGTAGCAATGGTATACGTTTGTGCACCTGAAAATGAGTAAACGAATATCAACAGTACGGTTGTAAAAAGGAATCGGATCATTTTTTAGCAGTTTTGGTTTCAATCGTGCGCAATTTAAGGAAAACAACGAAAAACTTGGCTATGAGTTCAATTTTAATATTGTTCTTTGAACTTAAGAGTGCGAAAAAATTTATAAGATCCGAACTCCCTTCTTCCTTGGGGAGAAGGGCAGGGGTGAGGGCATTGTTTTAAATTTTTACATTTTTCTTAAAATATTTTCCCGGCTCGTTCGTCTACCTCAATAAAAGTGTAATTTTAATAACACACCAATTGGACTCAACGGTCAGCGTGACGCAAAAATTAAATATTACTCAGGTTATCAGGGATTATGGGAAAAGGCTGAAAGCTTTTATTCATAAAAGAGTTCGTTCCCTTGAAGATTCTGAGGATATTCTGCAGGAAGTATACGTTCAGCTTGCTGAAGCAGACCGGATGATGAAACCTATCGATCAGATCTCGGGTTGGCTTTTTACCGTGGCGCGCAGCAGAATTGCCGACCTATACAGGAAGAAAAAATCGTCTAAGTTTTCCGATATGCTTTTTGATGACGATGATGATGTACGGATGGATGAACTTGGAATGGTGCTGGCCGACATGGACAATGGTAATCCCGAAGAACTTTATCTGCAATCGTTGATAAGGGACGAATTCGAAACTGCGCTGAGCGAACTTCCACCTGAGCAAAGACTTGTGTTTGAAATGAACGAACTTTTGGACATTCCTTTCAAAGATATTTCGGAGCAAACCGGCGAACCGTTGAATACGTTAATTTCCCGGAAGCGTTACGCTGTGCTCTATCTGCGAAAGCGTCTCCAGCATCTTTATAATGAATTTTTAAATTATTAAAATATGAAAACATTTTTCAAAAAAAGATGGTACTTTTTTATACCACTCATTATCCTTGGAATTACAGCTTTTGGGTTTCTTACCATGTCTTTGTGGAATTACCTGATGCCTGCTATATTCCATTTGCCGGCAATTACATTCTGGCAAGCTATCGGTTTATTGGTGCTTTCCCGTATTCTTTTTGGTTGCGGGCCTCGCCCAGGCGGGCATCATCGCCACCATCCATGGGGCGGGCACTTTCGCGACAAGCTCGCTAAAATGACTCCCGAAGAGCGGGAGCAGTTTTATCAGAAGTGGCATTCACGCTGTCATCCCGGTTTTCAAAGGGATAATTCCTCAGAACAATAATGGTTCAGTTCATGGAAATTCTGGTTTTTAAAACAAATATTCAATTAAGAGAAGACATTCAAAAGGTTGGGAATATCTTGATGAAGGAAAAAGATATTCTCGCCTGGAATGTCGATACCGATGATTGTGACATGGTTTTACGTGTTGAAGCCGCAACCGATATCACCCGTAAAGTAGAATTTCTGGTTACCGATGCGGGTTATCATTGCTGCGAATTAAGTTAGAGTTGGCGTCAGACCTCTGCAAATACTGGCTGTTGGCAGAGGACCGAGGTCCGTGGACTGTCGACTTAATTTTTTTGGCTGTTTGCTGTGGTCCGTCAACCGACGTCTGTCGACTAAAATTTTGACTTCTTCTCAAATTCTTTTCCCCAAAGTGTTTTACTTTTGGAGAAACTGAAAAACAGAAGCCATGTCAACATTTACAATCGGATTTTTAGGTGCTGGCGGTATTGCCAGATCACATGCATTTGCACTATCAGCATTAAAATTTTACTATCCCGATGCTCCTGAAATTATTCTGGCCAATGTTCATTCAGCAAGAGCTGAGAGTCGCGAGGCTTTTGCTCGTCAATATGGCTTTAACAGGGCGGTTGATTTCGACACATTTATTCAGAACAGCTCGCTTGATACTGTCTTCATCCTTGGCCCCAATCATATCCATTATCCTCATCTTAAGGCAGCTTTAAAAATGCCTTCTGTAAAGCGCATTTATCTTGAAAAGCCTGTTTGTTCCAGTGCCAACGAGGAAGAACAGATGAAACAACTTCTGAAAGAACACGGTGCCAATCAGAAAATTCAGGTAGGCTTTCAGATGACTCAAACCTCTGCAATTCAGGAAGCTTTGAAGATGTGGAACAGCGGTAAACTTGGACGACCCGTTCATTTTAACTTTACACTGAAACATGGCGATTATCTGCAGAAGTCGTACCGCGAAAAGCGGGCAACTCGTCTCACTCCGGCTCCCGATGGGGGAGCCATGGCCGATCTTGGCTCGCATGCAGTTAGCCTGGCAATGGCTTTTTTGGGCGAGAACCTCAAAATTGCCCATGCAATACAGGCCGGATCTTTTGAAGATGTTCCCGCTGGTTCCGATCTTTTTTCCGAAATTTCGGTTATTGATACCACCACAAAAGCTGCCGGAACTATTTCGGGAAGCCGCGTAAGTTCTGGTACCGGCGACCTGATGGCATTCGAGATTTATGCCGAAAAAGGCACCCTAAAATATTCATCGCATATACCCGATACTTTTGAGTATTATCTGGAAGAAACCGGTAACTGGACAAAGGTGTTTACCGGCAGCAACTATCAGCCGGCAACCAGTTTTCCTTCGGCTCATGTTCCAGGCGGATGGTTAAGGTCGCTTATCCATGCGCATTACGTGTTTTTAACCGGCTATTCAAATAGCTTCGTACCTGATTTGAAGCATGGGTTAGCTGTACAACGGATAGTGAGGGAAAGCGCTGATTTTATGGAGAAGTTTAGAAATGGTTGATGTAATTTCTTTCACATTTAATTAATTATTGCAATTAGGTTGGTGAATTATTAATTTAGCCTTTGATTTAATGTGTTAAATAAAATATAGCACAAATATGGTTAGGACATTTTTAAAGCCAGATAATCAAAATATTTCAATCCGGTTGCCTCAGAGTTTTATTGGAAAACGGATTGAAGTGATTGCTTTTATTGTTGACGAGACTAATGATGACCAAATTATAAGTGATCCTGTTCAAACATATTTTGCCAGCGAAAAAGTATTATCTAAAGACTGGTTAACACCTGAAGAAGAAAATGCATGGAAAGATTTGTAAAAGGTGATGTTGTAGTTATTCCATTCCCGTTTTCTGATTTATCAGGCTCGAAAAGGAGACCAGCTTTTGTTTTAGCCGATCTGCCCGGAGATGATATTATTCTTTGCCAGATTACTTCGCAAAGCGTTAATGATAGATACGCCATAGAGCTGGATAGTTCTCACTTTATATCGGGAAGCTTGCCCGTATCCTCCTATATAAGACCAACCCGCATATTTACCGCAGACAAAAACCTTATAATTCGCAGGGCAGGAAAAGTTAATGAAGCTATCCTGGGTGTTGTGGTTAAATGTATTATGGATATTTTCTGCAAATAATAAGGGAATATTCAGTTTAGTTCATTTTGGTTAATAGCCTACCTACTTTTTGCTGCAGCCCGTTAAAATACTTGAACCGCTCCCGCTCCGAAGCTCCTGACAACAATATCGATCGGCTTATGGACGACTCCAGCCAGTTATTGGCTTCCTTGCAAAACAATTCATTGTTGGTCGAGAGACTGTTAATTGTAAATAGCTTTATAACACAGGTTATATTATTATCTCTTCTAAACAAACCAAAACTGTTCTCGAGATCGGTTTCGCTGATATAGAATTTAAAGGTGTTCTGGCTGCCCTGGCCTTTATAGCCCTTCTCTACCCATTGTCTTATATTTTCTACCATTTGCACCAACTGGTTGCACAATAACTTATAGGTTTCTTCCTTTTCGAAAGAACCGATATCGTAATAAAAATCGAGTAATCTAACGATTGGATCTAGGGTGTTGATTGTCCAGATTTCGGTTGAAGGAATAGCAGTATAATCCGTAAATATCTTGTCGTAACAAGGAAAGAAATTCGATTGATCGATATTGCTGAGGAATGTCTCGAACTTCTCTTTATGATTATAAGCAGTATTGTTCCAGGCAAATAGCTTGAAAATGGTAAGTTCTTTAAACGGCATAAAATGAAAAACCGGAACATCGGTTGCCGAGAAAATAATCTCTTTTTCTTTGCCTTGCTTCACCATCTCAACCGATTTTGAGAATCGCTGCATGTATGCCAGATAATTGCTCTGGTCGCGGATATCGAGGGTTGTGTAGTTGAAAATTGTTCCTTGCGATTTAACGGCAAATATCGAATCGAGTGAAATATTAAATGTTTGGCAAATCGTATTCAGTTCATCGATGTCGAACCGTTTTTCTCCCCTGAGTCTCCGGTATGCCGCATCCTGACTAATATTCAGGAGATCGGAAATTTCATCTACAAGCGATTGTTGAGGGGAAATGCGGTCTTTCAGCAGCGAAATCAATATGGCTTGGGTGTCATTAGTTGCTAAATTCATAAAAGCAGAGAAAAAGATTTGCGAAAATCAATAATCTGGAACAAAGTTCCGGGCAAGGTAATTGATTTGCGCAAAAAAACCAAGTTTAACCTTTATCCTTCTGCCCCCATTTTCAAACTTCCCTAAGCCTGTGTTCATGTCGCCAGAAATCAATTTTATAACTGTGGCTCACTCTTCTACATTTGTGAAATCATTAACCTATTGTTTTACCATCCAAAATTCTTAAGATATGTCAAAAAGTATGCTCGTAGTTATTTTAGTATTCTCGGCCATTACGGTTCTCAGGGGACAACCGGCGGAGCTCAATAGAACCTTTTGGAATGCAACATTGTCCGATAGCACCCAGCTGCGTTTAACTTATTCCCAAAAGGGGAACCGCTTTAAATTGTATTCACGACCGGGGAGCTCAAAAGCTGTTTTGGGAAATAAATACATTTTAGCCAGGTTAGCCCGAAAAGTTGAAAATCACAGTATTGAGATTTCCGGGAAAGTTAATTACCGAAATGATACCGCCTATCTTCAGGGAACTTATCGAAGTCTGACTTCCGAACGGGATTTTTCAGGCTTTATTTACGGAAAGGCGCTAAACGCCAAAGTCGGACAGAACTCTCTTCAGGGTAAACTTACTGAACAATATCAACCAGCAAGGGATTATCATGCAATTGCCAGGGCAGCAATAGATACTTCGCGTTGTTATCTGTTCGATCCTGCTATTTTGAAGGGTGAAGCCTGGATTAGCTTCGAGGAAAAAGTTCTCCGGTTATCGTCTGTGGTGGCCGATGATTATGAGTTTGAGAATATGTATAACCTGAATGCTCAGAATCTGCCCTTCTCACATTATGGAATCAGACTGAACAAACCTCCCAAAAAAGCTGGCGGAAGTAGAAACGATGCTCCGACAAGCAAGTTCGAACTCAAAAAGATAAATACCAATACAGTGTTATTTTCCGTAAGAACTTTCAGTGCCTCGGCCGATGAAATTCAACCTTATATTGATACCCTGAGAAACCTTAAGATTGATAATTTAATTATTGACCTTCGCGGCAATACCGGTGGAACCATTGCATCAGCCCTGCCTCTTGCTCGCTTTCTCTTTAAGGATACCCTGTACGGTGGGGTGTTTATCACCCAGAAATATTTCAAAACCCATGATCAGCTTCCTTCAGTTGACGCATACAAACATTTTGATATTTTCAGTGAAGCTAGTTTCGAGTTAATTATCAAAGGCATCCATACAACCGAAGGGTTGTGCCTGGTCGTTTATCCTGAGAAATATCCATTTCCCGGAAAGGTTTACATTCTTACAAACGGCTCAACAGGCAGTACCTGCGAACCTTTGGTTTATGGTCTGAAACATTCCAAAAGAGCTACTGTTGTTGGAGAAAAAACCTATGGAGGTATGTTAAATGGCGAGCAGTTCAATATTACTAAAAACTTCCGGTTATGGGTTCCTACGGCCGATTACTATACCAGTGATGGTAAAAAGATTGACAGGGTAGGAGTGATGCCGGATGTTGTTTGCAAGTCGGAGGAGGCCCTGGAGAAAACGCTTGGGTTGATAAACTAGTTTTAGTTTAGATTGCTCTGCTGCTTATATGCATGGCTGTTAAGTCTTACGACTTACGACCTACGACTAACTATTATCTTCAGCCCCGGATTATTCCCTGTTATACATTTTCCTCCTTCTGCAGTAACCACAAAAGTATTTTCAATCCCCACCATACCTATGTTGGGGATACCTTTTTTGGGTTCAAGAGCAAACACCATACTTTCTTCCAGCGGTTCATCGAAACCTTTCGCAATTACGGGCAGCTCGTCAATGGTGATACCAATGCCATGTCCCAGGAATTTTACCTGTCGCTTACCAAAGCCCATGAAGTTTTCCAAAAAATCCGGTGAAAGTGAATTCATAATGTTCTGGTAAATTTCGGAAGGAATAGCTCCGGGTTTGAGACTGGCGGCAATCCGGTTCTGTATATCCACACATTGTTTATGAGCCTCCACCGCATGGGAGGGTAGTTCGCCATCATAAACATAGGTCATGGTTTTGTCGGTATGATACCCATAAAGTCCGCAGCCGATGTCCACAAACACCAGATCTCCTTTTTTCAGTTTACGGGTCCGACTGCCAAGCGATGGCATCGCCGGTCCCATACCGTAGTTACCTCCAGGGCCGTTAAATGCTGTAGGATAAATGGAGCTCTCGCCAAAAGCAACATGCCCCAGTACCATATCGGTATCGAACATTCCAAAGCGAACCTGTCCCTGGTGACCTTCGTGTACCATCGCTTTGTATATTTCAACGGCTAACTCAGCTTCGCTGATGCCTTCGTAAAACAAGGAAGGAACCACTTCTTCGAGCACACGGGCATGGATTTTACCGCATTCTTCCATAACTGATAATTCGAAAGCACTCTTGCGGGATCTTACGTAAGCAATTTGTGCATCGAGCGGACAAACCTGTTTTGCCGGAAAATATTTCTGAAAACGCTGATACATTGCCAACGGCACAAATTCAGTTTCGAGATGTACCGTTTCGGGAGCGGCTTTATATGTTGCCGCAGCGTCTTTAAAACTATCCATAGGTTTTATTGCCGGGAAAAGCGATTCCTCCACAGCTCTTTCGTAGCTGCGGCGTACCCAGAAAATAGCTTCAGTGTTGCGGGGAACCAGCAACATTCCTTCCTGCATGGTGCCCGTAAAATAGTAGAGGTTTATTTTGCTGAAAATCACAGCCAGCTCCCAGGATGGATTCTGAGTATCCATAACTTCCCTGAAACGTTGCAGGCGGTTTTGTATTTCGGTTGATGGTATTTGCATGACTTTCTTAAATAGCGCAAAGTAAGCAAAAGATGCGAAAATATATCTTTCAGATTGGCCTATGCCGAAAATTGCTTAATTAAAACCCTCAAGTTTAGTAACAACAATTTCCTGTAATATTTTCCCATGGGGTAATTCAGCCTCGTTAAATTTAAATTTATAATTCTCAAATTTAAAGATGACCGGAAGAATAAAAGTCGTGGCAGTTTCGGCTGGGAGCCATTTATTGGGAATGTTCTTTAATATTCTTATTAAATCATCTCCACAATCATTGCCAATATCCTTCACTTTTTTTATTTCCTTCATTTGTCCAGTACTATCAATAACAAACGATATAATTATTTTCCCCATCGTTTTATTTTCTACTGCCTGTTGTGGATATCTAATATTTTGAGCTACCAATCCATAAAATACTTCCATTCCGCCTTCGTAAACAGCTTCATTTCGCTTTTTTAAGGCAACCTTCATATTATAACTCGGTAATACTTTAACTTGTCCCGATTGATAAAATGGTTTTTCAAAAATCAGATAGTCAGATGTGTCTGCCAAAATTTGAAAGTAACCAAGGCTATTAATTATAGTTTCTAGGTTTTTACTTTTGACGCTCACAATAACATCTTTGATTGATTTTTTTGTATCAAAATCTATAACTCTGCCTATAATTTGGTTCTGTCCTAAAAGTTCGGAAGATATGAAAGATAATAGTATGATGACTTTAACAATCCGAATCATTTCAAAATTTATAATTTACTTTAGCTTAGTTAAGTTTAGAATTAAATATTATTCAAGGCAAGAAATAAGCGGGATCAAAGCCCCGCTTATTTTATATTCATCTTGCGACTTACTACTAATGTCTTACGACTAACTAAACATATCCCCACTTTTTCATTATCTCCAGGTTTTCTTTCATACAATCCATGGGTGCTTTGCCCTGGTATGCTTCCTGTTCGATGATGAATAGTTTGGTGCCGCCTTTTTCTACTGCCAGATCGGCAACTTCCTTGCAACTGATAATTCCTTGACCAAGAATGGTGCTTTCGTATTTTTCATTCCCACCTTCGGCTTTAATTTCATCTTTGATGTGAACGTTTTCGAAACGGTTGGGGAATTTCTTAAGTACGTCGAGCGCTTTGGCGCCGCCATTATATAAGTTACCTGTGTCGAGCTGAATTACAACCATCTTCGGGTCTATGCTGTTCATGATGATATCAAAAACCGATTGGTTATTCAGCATCTGGCTGAATTCAAAATCGTGGTTATGATAACCATATTTCATTCCTGATTTTTTACATAACTCACCGCATTTATTAAATATTTCGCAATATTTCTTGAGGTTGTCGTAGCTGTTGCGCATTTTTTCGTCCATCCAGGGGCTTATTACGTATTCCTGTCCCAATACTGCTGCATCTTCAACGGTATATTTCCAGGCATCAGTAAAATCTTTTTTAGCATCGTCCCAGTGGTTTAAACCAAAAACGGTATGGCCGCTTATGTTTTTCAAACCCAGGTCGTCGAGCAGCTTCCGGAATTCCTGCGGAGTATAGCCATAAAACTTACGGTTTACATAATTTGCATGTTCCACATATTTGTAACCCATGTCGGCTATTTTCTTTAACGATCCGCCAGGATCCTTGGTCATATCCTCACGTACGGAATAAAGTTGCATGCCAACAGCAACTTTCTTTTTTCCAGAGGCAGCAAATGTGCTCTGGTTTAGAACTGCGAGTCCGGCTGCGGCCATAGCTCCTGTTTTTAAAAAGTTTCTTCTTGTAGTTTGCATAAAGGTAGAGTTAAGGAAGTGTTTATTTTCTGAAAATATAAAAGTAAGCTTTTTAATCAATAGAATCAAGGAGGAGAAAGGAGTTAGGATATAGGTAAACAGGCTTTAGGAAATTTCCTTTTAGTCCGGAACCTGCAGCCTATTGCCTACAGCCTCTTAATCTACTTTTGCCCGAAGACCTTTCTTAAAAGCTCTGTTGTGCGGGCTTTCGGATCTTTTCTTATTTTATATTCTTCTTTTCCTACCATAACAAATAACCCATCAATGGCTTTGCCTGTAACGTAGGCTGTCAGGTCAGGGTTCATTTTCTTTACCATCGGTATTTTGTTATAGGTGTTAATGAGATCGGTCCAATATTTTGTTGCATCTACCTTATCCAGAGATGTCCTGATTATGGGCTGGAATTTATTTTTCAACTCGGGCGAGGAGGTTTGCCTGAGATAACTGGTTGCTGCTGTATCGCTGCCTTTAACTATGTTAACAGCATCTTTAACGGTCATGCTTTTGATGGCCGAAACAAAGATAGGTGTGGCTTCTTTGGCTGCATCTTCGGCAGCACGATTAATTGTAAGAATTACCTCATCAACTTTGTTGCCCAGCCCAATAGCTCTCAACTTACTTTCAACTACTTTGGCATCTTCAGGGAAAGGTATTTTGATTTCCGGATTTTTAAAATAGCCATCCACATTCGAAACTACTTTAACAGCTTCGCCGGTGCCTTTTACCAATGCTTCTCTTATTCCATCGGTAGCATCTTTCTCGGTGAGTTTTCCTGTACCTTGTTTTAGAAGCCTGTTAGCATCCTTCAAAATCTGACCTTCGGCCTGGACAGTCAAAATACTTAGCAAAAAAATAATTGCAATGTTTTTCATAGCCTGGATAAAAATTAATTAATAGAGACAAGACATTAGTCAATTTTCAGGCCAAACCGGAATTCAGCCTTTCTGTTTTGGATAAAACAAAAAAAGGCCTTAGAAGGCCTTTTTTTGGGTAAAATTTTTATTTACAGTTTCTTTACAAACGAGAGTATTCCAATTGCGTTTCCGGCTTTACCATCCACAAACATGAAGAATATGTGATAAACCCCGCTCTTCTGACAATCGAAGTCGAAGCCTTTAAATTCGCGACCTGTTTTAGGATCGTAGGTGGTACCTATGATTTTTTCACCATCCCAAAGCTGCATGTAGCCTTTGCCCGGCGAATCGTCGGCAGTACAAATGGTAAACCTGTATTTGGTATCTTTCTGAAGTATCAGTGAATATTTTGCCTGAGGCGGTTTTTCGTTCCCCATTGCAGCATCGAGCACAACCTGGAAGTCTTTTAAATATGTTGCATCAGCACCAGCCATTCCCGAACAAATTTCTACTTTTTGTGCTTCCGTTTGAGCTTTTGCCATGTAGGTGAAGGCGAAAAAAGCCAGAAGGAACATTAAGCTAATTTTTTTCATATAGTGATTTTTTTGGTTATGCTGAATCCTTTAACTAGAAAAGGCTTCATCACAATATTTTAATAATCTGGTTTATTGAATCTTTATTAATTTGTTACGAACCTGTTCGGTGGTGTTGATGATATCCTTAAGTTGTTCGTCGGTAATATTTACAACACTTCTGTCGTTCTGCTTAATAGTGAGCATGCCGTTTTCAATTACCTGTTCGGGCTCTCCCTTGATAATTGAAATGGTAATGGGGTCGAATTTAGCTTTGATCAAATTCAGATCAGCAATAAGATCAGCAATATATTTTTCCTTTTTATAATTGTTCAGGATGATCAGTAGCTCTGCCAGCATGTTTTTCTGTTCACCAATGTTTTCGGCTAATTTCTTATTCGGGCGATCCTTCTGAACCTGTGTTGCAAGGTAAATTCCTTCTACCCAAACGCCGGCTACCATGAGCGCGCTCAGGTTCGAACGGTTATTTTTCTGCAGATACTTATCCATTACGTTGAAGCTGTGAACGGAGATGTACATCAGCGAATCGATGTTTTCGTTATTGGTTGCAAGACGCTTTAAGGTGTTGAAATCGAAAAACTGACCTACATTGATACCTTCAGCAAGCTTCTTGATAACCGTGATATATTCCACAACCGATGAGGTTTTGCTATACATGTTAAGATAACCTAAGTCGGCTCCGAAAATACCCAGGTTAAAGGCTTTGGAATGACTGGTGTTGTAAGTGTCAGAATTATCCGTAGAAGCCAGATATTTCTGAGAGAAAGGCACACCGATGCTTTTGATCAGGGCGGCCATTTCAACCGGGGAAGAAACATTTTCGACCACCTGCGACATTGCTTCCTGCGCAACCGGGTGTTCACCGGTTCCTGTACTGTCATCTAATCCCAACTGGGACGAATAATCGGATTTACCCGATTTACAAGCAATAATTATCAGAAAACTTATTACTATGCAAGCTAATTTTCGGATCATATTTTTCATTTTTAATTCTTAAGTACTTACGTAATTGTTGTTGTGTTGTTACCAGAGCTTACTCCAAATTATTAAATTTTTTCGCGAATTTGAAATTCTCAGGGATTTTTTTCTTTGCTAAAACTAATTTTCCCCAGTAAGTCGAAAAGCTTTTTAGAGAGTTCGAAATACAGGGTTATGTAAAGCAGAAGTGTATATGCCCAGATTACTATCATGTTATAATAAAAGGTGTCGTAAAAATTGCCCATGAAGTGTTTGCGGGGGGCCAAAAAATGCGATCTCATGCTAAATTGAGATGTTACTGTGGGATCCATAAAAACCGGATCAATCTGCTGAACCAATTGGTTGTCGTATTCCAGAATTTTTTTCTTCTCCAGCACTTTTTTAGCCAGGTCCGAAATAGCCTCATTGTGATAATCGTTTTTTAGTTTGTTATACAAATCGGCATTCTTGCTCAGAGCTTTTTCTACCATCACTTCTTTTTTAGAGTTGTTGGTTTCAAAAACCTTGGAATAGAATTCTTTATAATTGTCCAGATAAGCAGCCAGGCTAATAGCTACATCCATATTGAATTTTTCGGGTGTAAGCAGTTCAAGCTCCTTGTACCTCAGTCGTGGATTTATATTTCCTTCTTTTTCGATTTCATTTTTTATAAGCAGAAGTTTTTGACCCGACTCTTTAATTTGGCCGTTTTTGTCAAGATCGGCCATGCATGCCTCATATCTTTTCATGAGTTCACCGTGCAGATGTACCTGTTTAAAGTCGGCAATGCTCACGGCTTTCTCAAGTGGATAAAAAATCTTTTCAAATTCGTTTTCTTTAAACTGATGCACCACCAGTCCTTCGTACGACCATTTTGTTACCATAAGTTCGGCAAGAAGGGGAACCTTATCCACGCTTCCAACAGTGCGGTTAAGCTTGTCGAAACTGAACATGGCACCGCTGAGTACCATCATGGGAATCATTACCAGAGGAATGATAATATAGATGGTGACTGCCGAGTTAAAGGTCGCCGAAATGTTCAAACCCAGCATATTTGCAAAAGCTGCTGTCGAAAAAAGTGCAAGCCAGTATTCGAAAGTCATGCCTTTGATGCCAAGAATGGTGTTGGCAATCAACACAAACGTTATGGTTTGTATAGCCGAAATGGCAAAAAGAATCGTAATTTTCGACACCAGGTAACTGGAGCGGCTTAAATTGAGAAATGCTTCACGCTTAAGGATCTTCCTGTCGCGGAATATTTCTTCGGCACTCACCATCAATCCCATAAACAGGGCAACAATAAGGCTCATGAAAATATATATGGGCATATTCTCGTTCTCGCGGAATATATAAATGTCCGATGTAGGCTCTGCGATGTAACGTATGATGTACGAAAGCATCAAACCCAACAGCGGAGCTTCCAGCAAGTTAAGAGCGATATATTGTGTATTGCTTATTTTCGAGAAGAAATCGCGCAGGGTATAGATTCCCAATTGTTTGAACCAGTTCGGGATATTCAGTGATTTAGGCGGTTCTTCGGCAATTTTTGAAACTTTTTCGGGAATGATATTGGCCTGATAATGCTCCTCCCATTTTGTAGGTGCAACCTTTCGTTTAGTTGTATACCGGCCAAATTCGTCGACCACCTTTGCCTCAACAATATTGAAGATAAGTTCGGGGTTGACGTTACCGCAGGTAGGACATTCGCCTACTTCGGAGTTGATCTGTGCATCGATACGTTTGAAATACATCACGGCTTCCACCGGATTTCCATAGTAAACCATGTATCCGCCGGTATCGAGGATAATCATTTTGTCGAACATCTTGTAGATTTCCGACGAGGGCTGATGGATAACCACAAAAATAAGTTTACCCTTCAAAGCTAGTTCCCGGAGGAGGTCCATCACATTTTCCGAGTCGCGCGACGACAGACCGGATGTTGGTTCATCCACAAAAAGGATGGATGGCTCACGGATAAGTTCCAGTGCAATATTTAAGCGTTTACGCTGGCCACCGCTGATGGTTTTGTTCAGCGGGGATCCGACTTTCAGATCCTTGCGTTCCAGCAAACCGAGGCTCGAAAGCGTTTTATGCACCATTTCGGTGATTTCGACTTCGGAGCGATCCTTGAAACAAAGTTTGGCGTTGTAATAAAGGTTCTCGAAAACGGTTAATTCTTCAATTAAAAGGTCGTCCTGTGGAATTAGACCAATTACGCCTTCCAGTTTATCTTTCTGAGTATGAAGATTAAGGCCGTTAATTTCGACTGAACCTGCGTAGGGTGCTTCGGTTCCGCAAAGCACATTCAAAAGCGTGGTTTTACCGGCGCCACTGGCACCCATAATTCCGATCAGTTTGCCATGACCTTCGGAGAAGGAAATATTACGCAAACCTATATTGCCATTCTGAAAGCGGTATTCAAGATTAGTAACATCGAACGAAATTTTGCTCGAAGTGATGTCGGCCAGATAATGCGAAACAATGTCGCTGTAATAAATTGGTTTTCCCTTGGGAAGTTTAACGGTACTACCGGTAGCAAAAAGGTAAATACGCTTGTTGCTTACGCCCATTCCGTTCAGGAACAGATCTTCATTACCGGTATATTTCAGGAAGTATAGGTCGACACTGCTGATACGGAGGATGAAAATATTCCCGTGTAGTTTTTCTGTCCGGATGTATTTGCCTTTTTCGGGATGTTTGCCTTTGTCGTTAATGAGCATGATGGCCGTGTTATCCAGCTCTTCCGGCTCATTTTTAATTACAAAATCCTGAATGGATAAAAACTCCTCTTTTGAAACATTAAATACTTCGGCAACGGTATTAATAATGGCCATCCGCTGGTCGGTAAATTTGCGGTCGGCATTTACAAGCTCAAAAAGACGAACCAAAACAACAACTTTCTGCTCCTGGGTAAGGGTTTTGTTAATCTTTTTACAGATACCCAGGATGCGAACTGAGTCTTTAACCGAGGTTAGCCTCTTTTTGGTCTCTTCACCGTTTTCTTCCGACGATTTGTCGTTACCTGCAAAACTGTCGAATAAAGCAAGGTATTCGTTTGCCGTTTCGGCATTCAATTGCAATGTAAGGAAATTGCTTACATATTCCCTTTCGCCATGCTCTACGCCTTCATCTTGTTTCACAATAAGGGCGAAGAGCTGCATTAGCGCTTTTAGAATTTCCTCACTCATTTTCTAAATTTTGTTAGGTTTTGGGTGTAAAATATTTTAGGTGTAGCTTATCTGTTCAAATGGGACGTCTACAATATCCGCGTATTCTTCGCCGGCTTCTTTCATATCCTCGTCATCTTCTGAATAATGCCATTTTACAAGCACATCTTTTCCTGCTTTGCTCAGATCTTCAAGTTTCATGAGAATATCGAGCAAAAGTTTTGAGGAAGCTGTGTTGAAATATACCAGCTTGAAGTTGAAGATGGTCTTAGGATTGGGCGATTGATGATATTTGTCAAGCCATTCAAGGATAGGATTGTAAAAAGAAGCTACATCTTCGGGTAATGAACGACCGGCAATCTCAAAAGTGTTTGATGCTGCATCGAGTGTAACAGACGGAGTGTCGTCTGTACCTTTTATTTTTATAACATCCATATTATTAGCTTTATTAGTTGTTTCTCGAAATAGTTGAAGTTAATAAGAAGAATGAAGTTTCTTCATTGATTGGAAGAAAATGGTAGTCGAGGTTTCTGCCGGTTTTTCTTTTAATGTCAATGAACCCGAGTCCTGCACCACCTTTTTCCGAAAGGCGACCTTCCTTGATCTGTTTTTTGTAGAGTTCGGTAAGTTCCTCTTTGTCGAGGCTGTTTACCTGTTCCAAAAGCTTTTTCAGATCGGGAATTTTTGTGTTCTCAACGGTATTGCCGGTTGTAACCGAATATTCTTCTTCGCCTTTCGCAACAAGAAATATTCCGCGGCCGGAGAAGATATAGTCGTTTGTGCCATATTCGTCAGCATGTTTGCTTATATTCTGGAGGCATTCAACCATTACATGGAAAACTTTTTTCTGAACCGTATTCGATTCTTCTTCCTTAGCCATGTTCGATTCAGTTAAAGAAGTAAAGGCTTTTGTAATCTGATGAGTAATTTCTCCTTCGTAAACAAGACTGATCTCATGTCTTTTCATCGATTTGTAAAAATCGTACACAAACTCAAGGAAGCTGACGTTGTCTTTCTTTTCTTCTTTGTTCATATAATTTAGTTTTAGGTTTTTCGCTTTAAAATTCGATGCCAATTAACAAAACGTCGTCTATCTGTTTATTGTCACCTTTCCAATCCCAATAGTCTTTTTCGAATAATTCGTTATATTGTTGCATATTGAACGAATTATTATTTACAATTTGTTCTCTTATTCGTCCCGGCGAGTATTTTTTATCCAACGGACCACCTAACTGATCGGGCAAACCATCGGAGAAGAAGAAAACTTTATCGCCTTTTTCAAACGGAATTACATAATTTGTAAAGTTGTTTTCTGGCTTGTTTCCTAATGGTATACCGCCAATTGCTTTACGGTCGCCTTTATATTCGGTTAACTCACTGTTTCTAAGGAAATAGAGCGGACGGTGAGCACCGCAGTATTGTAATTCATTCCTCTTGAAATTGATGCGGCAGAGTGCTATATCCATACCATCGCGGCCCTGGGCATCGTCGCGGTTTTGTTTCAGGGTTGTACGCACTCCGTTATGCAGCAGATCGCAAACTTCTGAAGCTGTGTATTCCCGGTCGTGGTCTACAATATTGTTGAGAATAAAATAGCCAATAAAGGATAACAATGCACCCGGTACGCCATGTCCGGTACAGTCAACGGCTGCAATGTAGATAGTATCGTCGTGTAGGAAGAACCATGGGAAGTCCCCGCTTACAACATCGCGAGGTTTATAAAGAATAAATGAATTTGGCAGATAATCGCGGATGTAATTCGTGTCGGGCAAAATTGCAGACTGAATACGTTGTGCGTAGTTGATACTGTCTTCAATCTTCCGGTTTTTATCCTGAATTTCGAGCTCGATGCGTTTGGCCTCGGTAATATCATGCCCAACAAAAAGAATGGTTTCAAGTTCATTCTCGTTGAACTCCGGTATGGCATCGAAACTCATGATGCGTTCAGCAATTTTTTCTCCGAGATGCATGGGAATGGTAATGATATTATTCCTTTTGCTGGGAGATTTTTTCATATCGACCAGAATAGTTGAAAAATATTCTCTTAACGATTCGGGGAGTTCGATATCGGTAACCGATTTATTCAAAAGTTCCGTATTTTTTATTCCGATGTAGTCTTCAACAATTGGGTTCGAATAAAAGAACATTCCATGCATGCTCAAACGGATAATCAGGTCGAGCGAGTTTTCCGAAAGCGCCTGCATTTTACTTTTCATGCGCTCTTCTTTTTCGGCACGCTTGCGTTCGGTTACGTCTCGCGTATTGAGGATGATGCCATTTATGGCTTTGTCTGTAATTAAATTTCTACCGGTTGTTTCCAGAAATACCTTGGCTCCATCCTTTTTCATGTAGGTGTATTGGATGGTGAATGCCTGGTCCGTATTCAGCAGCAACTGATTGAACATATTTTTCATTTCGGCTTCACCTTTACGGGTGAGGCGGTCAATGTCCTTACCTTTCATCATTTCGTCGGGCGAGAAACCCAAAATTGAATTTACTGAAGGCGAAATATAGATAAGTTCGAGTTTTTCATTATAAATGGATATAATTTCCGATGCATTTTCGAGCAGGGAGTGCAAACGTTTCTGGGCGTTTTCAACTTCGTGAATCTGCGATTCGAGTTTTTCGTTCGATTTCTGAAGCTCTTCCTGGGTAGCCCGCATCTCTTCGGCGCTTTGCCTCAGTTGCTCTTCATTTTCCTGGAGTTCCTGAGTCATCTGGCGCGATTCCTCGAGCAAACGTTCCGTTTTTTGATTTACACCGAGGTTGAAAATGGTTCGGGCAATGATTTCGGCCAGCTCTTTGAGGAACTGAATTGTTATTTCGGGAAGAGATTCGAGCAGAAAGGCGAACTCCATCACGCCAAGCAGCTTATCGTCGGAGATTAACGGAAGAATAAGCAGACTGCGAGGTTTTCTGTCACCGAGAATACCAGAAGTTATTGTGACATAATCATCGGGAATTTCGGTGCGGTAAACAATTTCCATTTCGTAGGCACACTGGCCTATCAACCCTTGGCCAACTCTAAATTCCTGATTCAGGTATTTTTTGCGGTTGTATGCATAGGTGGCAATGTTATTGAGAACTTCGCGTTCCTCGTCGTATAGGTATATAGCGCCCTGAACAGCGTTCGAGTATTTGATCAGGTTTACAATTACCTCATAGGAGAGGGTATCTATTTTGTTGTAGTTGCGGAGAATAGCCGATATTTGTTCTTTTCCGTCGGCAATCCAGCTCTGTTCAGCTTCTTTCTGAGTATTTTGAAGGAGGTTCTGGCGCATGAGCAGCAACGATTTGCCAAGCGCATCGTCATCCTCAATTTCGAAATGTGTTGTATAATCGCCGGTTCCTATATGTTTGGCAAATTCGGCATTGCGGGCAATAATGCGGTCGCGTTCCTGGATGCTTTCCTGGCTTTTTTTCTTCTGAGCTTCGTTCCAATTTATAAAGAAAGCAGCGAACAGAGCTACAATTACCGGGATTAAATCCAACAGATATAGCGAAGGGTTTTTTACATGGATAATTGCAATGCCGGTAAAACCAAAAGAAATTTCATCGGTCATAAATTCAAGAATCCAGGCAATTACAGGAATAGTGGCACTCAAAAGAGTGACAACCAAAATTATCTGGGTTTTTGTTTTCTGAAGTAAATCGTGCACCTTAACCGGCATTTTGTTTTATTAATTTAATAATATTTTTTCCAATAATAGCACCTAATTCCTTTAAAGCAGGTTCAACCTCGTGATCAACTGTTGTAAATACAGCAATTTCAATCAATCCAACAGGCTCGTTCTCTGATGTTACCGGAATCATTACCAGAGTTTTAGGTTTGCTGCTTCCAAGTCCGGAAACTACGGGAACATAATTCTCGGGAATATTTTGTATCACCACTACACGTTTGTCTTTCACCGTCTGTCCTGGTAAACTTTCTCCAATTTTAAAAACCGGAGGTGTTTTGTCAGAGTAATAAGCGTAAAGTGAAACAGGCTCAAAAGCATCGCTTTCTTTTGATTTAAGGTAAAATAATCCCTGTACAATTTCCATTTTGGCAGCAAGCTTTTGAAGAACCTCTTCGCAGTATTCGGCCGCCGACTTTTTGGATGAAGGCAGGATTCCCGAAATAAAAGCATCTTTATCGAAGGTTTCTTTCACTTTTTCTTCCTGCAGGGTTAACTCAGGACTTTGTTGCTCCTCTGCCGAAGCTTTGATTCGTTCCAAAGCTTCTTTTTCTTCAATTTCTTTCCTGTACTTATTAAAGAGAGTAATGAAAAGTGAACTCACAATCAGAATCAAAATTACAAGCAAAAGCAAAAACAAAAGGTAGTCTTTTGTTGCATTCTTCAATTGCATGTTGTGCCACATGCCGAATAATGAGCTGATTACAATCAGAGAAGCAATATAGACTGCCGAAAAAATCAATATTTTGTTTTTATGCAATTGCATGGTTATTTAATTTTAGAGAGAAAGTCTGCTATTCTGTCCGAGCTAAATACGTAATCTGCCTTAATAAGGTTTAGAGAAGCTTCGGTCATTGTGCTCACTTGGCATTCTTTTGGATCCTGCACAATTGTCAAACCGCCGTTTTCCTTCACCTTCTTAATTCCCAAAGCACCATCCTGATTGGCACCCGAGAGAATTATTCCTATAAGTTTATCCCTGTAAACATTTGCCGCTGTCTGAAAAGAAAGATCTATCGATGGCCTGGAATGATGTACCGGCTCCTCTGTTGATAAAGCAATCCGGTTACCCAGTTCAATATACATGTGATAATTTGCCGGCGCCAGGTATGCTTTTCCGGGTTTTATCTGTTCTTTATCCGTAGGTTCTATAATCTGAATTTTCGACTTCATCATCAGCGCTTCTAAAAATCCCGATCGAACATGTTTTAGCCGGTGCAAACTTAAAAAAACGGGCAAGCTCAAATTAGGGGATAACATACTGAGTATCCGGGTAACTACCTGGAAACTTCCTGCTGATCCTCCTATTACTATTGCCTTATACATTTATTTCTTTTTATAGATGCTTTCCGATGGGTTAACCAAAATAAAATCGTTCGCATTATACAAGTTAGCTAAAAGTTCTTTAATTCCTACTACCAAATGTCCGCCGGCCGACAGGCTTGAATTGATGTTCTTCAGTACTTTAAGCTGTAATGTAGGGTTAAAATAAATCATTTTATTTCTGTAAAGTACCAGCCTTACTCCACAGGGAGGGTTTTCGAGATCTATTCTTTCAAGCTCAAAATTTACATTCTTAATCAGGTTTGTATCACGGTACGCTGTTCCGTTTACTGTCGAGTAGTAATCGGAAAACTTTGCTTTGCCGTTAAGGCGGTTGTAATTTTCGAGGCTTACTTCAACTTTCGATGAACGCAAAAGACCGCTTTTAATTGTTTCGATGCTGCGGCTGCTCATGCATGTTACCAGTATATTCACACTGTCGAGTAAGTCAATTTCCTTTAGAATTATACAAAGGGAATAAAGTTCGTCGCCCGAAACGGATCCCGGGAGCCAGATTTTAAACCGCGGAAACTCTCTGTTAATGCGTGGAAGAAGCTCATCGCGGAGCAAACGCCATAACGATGGATCGCGGAACATCTCTGTTGATGGAACCTGAATGTCCTCCAGCATCTGTTCAAAGAACTGAGGATTGTCGTTTAACCGGCTTAGTAATAATTCGGGATGTTTCAGGTTTCGCTGCTGTATAATACTTTCCAACCTGCGCTTTAATGATGTTAAGGCGAAGTCGGAAAAATCGTACGCATATTTTTCCTGTATCAGTTTGATGATATTTCTGGTATCAACAATCCCGATCTCTGTCATCTCAAACTAATCCTTTAAGTTATTGTTTTCGTAGAGTGCCTTAAGACGCTCTATTTCCTTATTTGCTTCCTCCAGAACCTGATACTTCAACTTCTTTTCCGTAATGTCCTGCGCAATAAAGAATATTCTTCTAACAGCTCCACGATCGTCCGAGGAAGGTATTGCAGCCGACATCAGCCAGTATTCTTCTCCGGTAGGTTTTGTGCGACGGACAACCCCTTTGTGTTCCTTGCCTTTTTCAACTTCTGCCCAAATCAGATCGAATTGTCTTAATTCTTCAGGCTTAAGGAAAAAACGTGCGTTTTTACCTATAACTTCTTTTTCAAGATATCCGGTAACTTCCAGGTAGTTATTGTTTG
>JAJYAG010000232.1 GCA_021779665.1 Bacteroidota bacterium
ATCTAGTCGTACCATGTAATCCTGAATGTTTTTCACAGGTTTGCCATCAACAGAAGTTATAATGTCGCCTTTTTGCATTCCGCCATTATACGCTGGTTTACCTTTGGTTACAAATTCAACCAGTAATCCGTTTTCAACTGTGCCGTTAACGTCGGGCATTATTCCAAAGGTTACCCTGAAACGTCGGCTCGATCCGGTACCCTGCTGTGGCCCGGCTTCCTGAAAAGTAAGCATAGGACCTGAAAAAGCTAATTCACTGAGCAACTCTCCGGTGAAATTTGCAACCTTTTCCATTCCGGCAAAATTTATCTTTTCGCGGTCGTCCATCGGTGTGTGGTAATCGGTATGGGCTCCTGTGGTGATAAAAAATACAGGGATGTTTTTCCCGTAAAATGCGGCATGATCCGACGGCCCGTATCCTTCGGGTGCCATCCTTAAATTGAATTTATAGTTTCCATTAATTTTATTGATCAGATCAACAGCTTCCTCCGATGTTCCTGTTCCGTTCACCTGGAGCAGTGTGTCTTCTTTCAAACGGCCTACCATATCAAGGTTTATCATTGCTTTTATGGCTTTCACCGGAACGGGTGCATGCTCGGTAAAGTATTTCGATCCCAGAATTCCCATTTCTTCCGCGCTGAAGGCTACAAAAACAAGGTTATGTTTCAGCTTTTCACGTTCCTGCTGAAATTTTGCTGCAAGCTCAAGCAATACAGTAACTCCGGAGGCGTTGTCGTCGGCACCATTGTGAACGGCTACCGTATCCTGAATGCGTGAAGAAGAACCCATACCGCCCATACCAAGATGATCGTAGTGCGCTCCGATAACAATATAACTCTTAACTTTTGAGGTGTCACCGGCAAATACATAACCTACAACATTATGTGTGGTAGCTTTTATTTTAACAATTTCGGAATTAAGGCTGATTTTCGATTTTAACGCAACGGAAAGAGGTTTAAAGTCACCCTTTATTTTGTTTTCGTAAGCTTCAGTGTTTATTCCTCCCGATGCAAGCATTTTATTCGCAACATCACGTTTAACCTGGAAAACGGGGATGCCTGCTGAACTTTCTCTCAGATTCATCTGTGGAAATTTTTCGGTGGGATCGTACTTGCTTCCCGAAACAAAAATAACTGCGCTGGCGCCTTTATCGCGGGCGTTTATCGCCTTTACAATCTCATCGGAGTAACTGTCAAACAGCGATTCATATTTTAAGGATTCCGGCATGCCTCGCAGAAGCAAAACAATTTTGCCCTTTACATCCAAACCTGCATAATCGTTCCATTGAAAAGTATCATTTTTGATATCAAATCCATAACCGGCAAAAATCGCTTCACCTTCAGCCTTACCGTTACCAGAAAAAGGGAAAGGCGCAAAATCAGATTTTAGCTTCATTTTAGCGCCATCAATTGTCAGGGTGTTCTTTTTCCCTAGTTCCTGGCGCGTTAAAACATCGAAATTCTGAAATCCGGTTTTATTATAAAGACTCAGACCCGCATTTTTAAAAGAAGTTGCAATGTATTTTGCAGCCAGTTGATCTCCTTTAGTCCCGGGGAAACGGCCTCCCAGCGAATCGGATGCTAGGTAGTATAATTGAGTTTTAAGATCGTTAATGGTAATATCTGCCGATAATTTCTTTTGAGCACTTAAGTTTGTGAGAGATAAAAGCAGGATAGATGAAATCAGTAATCGTGTACGCATAATTTTATTTTTTATTCCGACATTTAAATTAATTGCTTTATAAACAAAAAAACAGGTGTCGGGATTAAAAGTCAGGTAATTTTTTGGTAACCCGTAGTCACAAATATAAAAATCAAAATATCAAAACAAGAAAAAAGGTTTAAAATTTAATTGGCATAAGCTTTTGAAAGCTCAAAAGTATGCTTCAGCAGGTTGAACCCTCCAAACTGTCCATGCCCGGGAATTACAATTTCCGCATCAGGGAAACGGGCCATAATCTTTCGGATAGTTTCGGGCCATTGTTTCAGATCGCCATCAGCATAGTTCCCCATATTTTTTGCAGCCAGATCTTTTACCATACACCCCCCGAAAAGGATCCGCTCTCCGGGGAGCCAAACAACAATATTGTCCATGGAATGAGCAGCTCCCGGATAAAAACAAACTATTTTTTTCTTTCCGAGCTGTAAAATGAGACTGTCCGTAAATGCCTGCCGGGGTTGCTCATAACCATTTTTCCGGGCAAATTCAATAGTCATGCTGTTTGCGTACGATTCTACACCAATGCTGTGCAGGTATTTAAGCCCGCCAATACAGTCGGCATGCCAGTGATTGGGTACAAATCCAACTATCTGAGCTGTGAGCGAATCTTCAATAAATTTAACAAGCAGTTTGGTGGTGGGCTCATCCATAGGAGTGTCAAAAAGAAAAGCTTTGTGATCCTGAACATAAATTAAACCATTGGATGCTATTCTTCCCCATTCGGTGTTCGCATAGCTGATATGGATATATGCATTTTGCGTTAGCTTTAATATCTCGAGATCTCCTGATATTTTGGAAATTTTATAAGGATCTGCAGTAATTTTACAAGTAATTAAAATAACTGAAATAAAGACGATTATGTATTTCATTGGTTTTAAATAGGATTTTTTATCTAACAAAATTAGTTTATTTCAGAACCCGATTAGCTCTTGTCTCGTATTTAATTGCTGAATAAAGATTTTTGTTTAATTTTATTATATTTGATATATAGTAACCAGAGAAACCTAAAAAAATGAAGAATTATTTATTGTTCACCTTGATTTTAATTTGTTCGGTTGGTGCGAATGGACAAGATAATCTTGAAAAAAAGGAAAAAGCAAGGATGGCTTCAAATAAAATCAAAAAGCAAACTCAATGGGCTTATGATTATGTTGAAGGAAAACCTTCTTCCAAAGGTTATATCAGCGTTGTTACCTCATACGATAAAAACGGGAATGTTCTGGAAGTTGTAAACTATAAAGTAGATGGTAAAATAACTTCTATCCTCAATTACACATATGATTCCAAAGGAAATAAAACTTCCTTTACACGTTTTCAGGGAAACCGCGAGAGGCTCACCTACAGCCAGAAGATTGCTTACGATTCGAAAGGTAATAAAATGGCTGAAACCGGTTTTGATGGCGCCAGCAATTTCAAAAATTCATTCCGGTATGAGAATGACAAACTTGTTGAAATTCGTTATACCACCGATAATATTCTTACAGAGAAAAGAGTTTTTAAATATGATGGTGTCAATACCGAGATTTCCATTGTTGGGGCCGATGGAAAACCTGTTGCCAAAGAACTTAATATTTATGATTCACGAAAAAACCTTATTGAAGAGTCCCGTTTAGCCGATCGCGATGTTACTCAAAAAATGCAGTACCAATACGATACAAAGAATCAGGTGTTAGAAGAAACCAAACATCGGTACGGAAATTTTTCCTATAAGAAAAAGTACACTTATGATAATTCCGGCAATCTGCTTAAAGTTGAAGATGTTAAAACTGACGGCAGCACTGTAGTTTTAAATAATTACACTTACGATTCAAAAGGGAATATCTTTGAAGAAAAGTGGAGAAAAGAAAACTCTTCGGACGATTCGTATAAAAAATATACCTATAACGAAAAAGGCTTGTATACCGAGATGGATTGCTATTTTGCATCGTACAAGTTTAAGGTTCTGTATAAATTTACCTACGAAACTTATTAACTTTTTTCCTTCGGTTGCTGTTTAGTATTTTCAAAAATCGGATTATTTTCAGATTTTTGAGTCTTTATTTCTGTTCATAACTGCAATACATGAAAAAAGAAACAGCTTCCGTTCGTCTTGGCGATTCGTTATATCAAAATAAACTTTATAGCCGCGATGTTGTAACCCCCATTCACCTTTCGAGTACTCATACCCGCGACGAGATAGATAAGCCGGGACCTTTCGAGTATATCAGAAGTGAAAATCCCACCCGTAATGCACTTGAATATCAGTTGGCCAGGCTTGAGAATGCCTTGTATGCAATTGCCTTTTCCTCTGGTCAGGCGGCCGAAACGGCATTGATGCTTGCTTTGTTGAGACCCGGCGATGAAATTATTTCTTTTAAAGACTTGTACGGCGGTACCAAAAGGTTAATCGATAAGGTTTTTGGTAACTTTAATATTACAGGGAATTATATCGATCTTCGCAATCCGGAAAATCTAAGGGCTGCTATTAAGCCTAATACAAGAATGGTGTGGATTGAAACTCCCACCAATCCTATGATGTTCCTGGCCGATATTGCTGAAATATCAAAAATTGCCCATGAACGTAATCTGATAGTGGTGGTTGATAATACTTTTCTCACACCTTATTTTCAGAATCCTTTAAATCTGGGTGCCGATATTGTGCTCCATAGCGGAACAAAATATATTGGCGGGCACAGTGATGTTTTGTGTGGAGCTGTAATGGTGAATAACGAAGAGTTATACCAGAAAATTAAGTTTATTCATACCTCTACAGGTGGGGTGCAGGCACCGTTTGACTCATATCTGGCCATGCGGGGCATCAAAACCCTGGCAGTACGTATGCAGACCCATCAGAAGAATGCCCTGGCTCTGGCTCAGTTTCTTGAGAAACATCCAAAGATCACCAGGGTAAATTATCCGGGTTTGCCCAGTCATCCTCAGCACGAACTTGCAAAAAAGCAAACAAGTGGATTCGGGGGCATGATTTCGTTTGAAATTAAAGGCGGGGAAAATGCAGTTCGTAAACTTTTCGCAAATCTGAAACTCTATTTATTGGCTGAAAGCCTGGGTGGAGTGGAGACTTTGATTGAACATCCCAAAACAATGACACATGTTTCCATGACAAAGGAAGAGCAGGAAGCGGCAGGAATTACTGAATCGTTGATCCGCTTATCAGTAGGGATTGAAAATGTGGATGACCTGATTGAAGATATGGAACAGGCGCTGAACTCAATTTAGAGGAAGAAAAAAGAGGTCAGGTCTCATTATAAACCTGCCCTCTTTTGAATTATAATTTACTTTTGGAAGGTATGTACAAAATGTAAAATAGTCCAGATGTCTTCGTCGTCAAGTTTGTTTTTAAAACTGTGTAACCCCTGACGACCTATTTTAACTTTATAAAAATAACTGCCTTCGCCATCCTGTTGAATTTGATCCAGACTTAAATCGGCAGGCATTTTAGCCAGATGTTCCGACTTTTTCCCATCACCTTTCCCGGTTGCTCCATGACAGGAAGCACAACTCAGGTCGTATAGTTTTTTACCTTCGGCTACTGTTTCATTTGTCTTTTTAACCGGGTTTTTCATGGCTTTATATTCAGCAGGAACATCCCATGAGGGTTGGTCGTAACTAACAAAGGCAAGTGACATGCCCGAAAATAAAATTGCAGCCAGCATAAGCTGAAGTTTGAAGAAATTTTTCATTTGTGATTGGTTTGAGAGATTGATTAGTTGAGATTGTTTTATGGGTTGACTAAAAGTAAGATAAAAACGAAAACGGCTGGAGCAGGTTTCATCCTGTCCAGCCGTTTTTGGCTAATAGCTGTTTTTTGTTTACTTATGTATTGCTTCGAGTGACCAAATAAGATATACCAGAGGTGAATTCCAGTTGATTGCAATCTCGTTTGATGCATATGATGCTGTTACATCCACAAAAGCTTCGTCGGGTACTGATGATGGGTACTCGCATTTGTCCTGTTTTCCAGGATTTGGACCGCCTGAGAGTAAGCCGGGAATCGGTTCAAGTATTTCATCGGCGCCCGAAGGCCTGTGATGAGGAAACATTGGGGTTTTATCTCCAAAGCCTGTAACATAGGAATATCCGGTTGCATTTCGTCCCATCAAATAATCAAGAATCTGAACCGCTCCGGTCACATATTTTTTATCGTTAGTTATCCGAAAGGCCTGTACCAGTGCAATTGCCTGGTTTGCTGCCACTGCATTGCTTCCCCATACAAAATTACGGGCATCCTTGCACATGGGCATTGAATAGGCATTTTTTTCCGAGTCTTTTATCAGCTCGTCGGCCATTGTTGTAAGGTTCTTTTTTAAGGTTACCATGTCGTTTTTTGCCACTGCCGTTAAGTTCTTTTCAAAACGCAGCAGTGTATAGTATCCCAACAAGCGCACATTTCCCCACGATGGCACCGGCATGTTATTGTCGGGAAACAGGTTTACAGCCTTATAGTAACTGTCTTTTAGTGTTGTAACATATAATTCGGAAGCAGCCCATATAAATTCGTCTTTAACATTTCCATCACCATACTCACCTGTAAAAACCTGGGGTTTGAATTTGGTATTCATTTCATTCTGTCTGTAAAGTACTTCCGGATTGGCAATTGCCCAATTCCAGGCTTTTTCAGATGCTTTAAGGCATGAGTCTGCTAATCCGGGCAGCTCTTTCGGGAATTTTTTGAATATGCGCGAGGCTTGTGCCATTACGGCTGCAAAGTCAAGTGCGGCTGCAGTGCTTTTCTGCACAACGTAACGTGGCGCTTTGGCCTCAGCGGGCATCACAAAACCATCAAACGACGGGTTTGTTAATTTATGGTAAACACCTCCATCTGCAGGATCCTGCATTGTCAGCATCCAGCGAAGGTTCCACAATAGTTCGTCTAGAATATCGGGCAATGTATTTGAACTTTCCGGGAGGTCGAGGTTCACTTGTTTGCAATAATCGGGATATTCCTCGTAAAGAGAAAACATCGTTCCCATCGTTATCCCTGAGTTTACAATGTATTTATTGTAATCTCCTGCATCGTACCAGCCTTTTGTGGACGATATTATTGTTCCTTCAGGACGTTGCTGTGTGGCTGCCGATGGATGAACGAGTACCTTATCGTCGGGGTGACCGGCCGGGCGGCTCCATTTTCCGGCATATTTGTAGGCAAGAGGAGTTGAAAGCCGTTGAAAATAGAACGATTTCATGGCACCTTTGGCCAGTTCTTCATTAACATTGGCCTTAATTTCAAATTGGTATGAATACCCTGCTTCTGGAATATAAACTACATAAGTACCTGGTTTATTGAATTGTGAAAAGTCGGCAATGCGGGTTACGGATGGGGAATAGTCGGATTTATGAGGACCGCTTAATTCGCCGGTAAAAAGTGTCTCACTTAAATCGGGTGTTGTAATCATGAATTTACCATCCATGTCTTTTGCCAAAACTGCAATCTTGGTGCTGTTCGGGTAAAACCCAATCTGGTTGAGTCTTATTGCGGTTGATAAATGCTGGGCTGAAATGCCGGAGCAATAAGCCAAAGCAAGAAATAGAAGGAGAGACTTAAATTGATGTGTTCGTTTACTTTTAGTCATAAGTTCAGAAGTTAAGTTATCGTATAAAAGTCTGGCAAACAGCAGTAAATGTTCTGCATGTTTGCCAGAATGTTGATTATTTCAGTTCTGTATAATTCAAAATTTTAAACTTGACTTTTCCTGCAAAAGGATCGCTGTTCAAACCAAAATTGTTTCCTTTTTTGGTGAGGGAAACTGGTTGCAGTTTGTTGTCGGAAGGTAAGCAGATATAACCTTCGGCTTTTGGTCCGGAAGTGAAATTTACAAGTTCCAGGTTACTCCAGTCCATGTCCATTGTCGATTGGGCAAGTTTGATATGCGGAATTACAGCGCCGTCGCGAACCAGCATTACTACCGGTATGTCGCCGGTTTTTATCCGGTGCCACCCGGGAGTGTAGACCTGTTTTGTCTGATAATCGATCCAGTTACCGCCGGGAAGGTATACATCGCGTTCGGTGCCGTTTTCCATCATGGGGGCAACCAGAATATCGGAGCCAAATAAGTATTCGTTATCGATCAGCCATGCACCGGGATCGTTTGGATATTCAACAAACAAGGCTCTTACCATGGGTAATCCTTTTTCGGTACAAAGCCTGGACTGGGCATAGATATATGGCATCAACCTGTATCGCATGTTATCTGCATCGCGGAAAGCATTGTTAAAGCTTTCGTTATATTCCCAGGGTTCTTTTGGAGGAGCGCCATGGGTACGTGTGTGGGAGGTAAGCATGCCAAATGGTAACCAGCGGCGATACAGATCTTCGGGGGTTTTGACCACAAAGCCTCCAATGTCGTGACTCCAGAATGAGAAACCTGATAATCCGAGCGAAAGGCCACCTCGCAATTCAGCCTGCATGCCGTTATTTGTGTTTTCGGCATCGCCGCCCCAATGGAGCGGGTAGCGCTGACTTCCTGCCCAGGTGCTGCGCGCCCAGATGATGGATTCGCCTGTTACTTTTTTGGTGATGTCGGCAACAGTTTTATTATAGCGCAAAGGATAAAGATTATGTTCGTAAAAACCTGTTTTTCCCGATGCATAAACGCCTGTATGTGGCGCTGCTTCACCAAAATCCACCTTTATGGCTCCTACGCCCAGCTTCAGTAATCCGGCAATTTTTTCCTGATACCAGGTAACGGTGTTGGGATTTGAAAAGTCGAGGATAGCATCTTCGTAAGGGATATTGCCTTTCGCATCTTTTACATAGAGACCTTTTTCAACAATTTCGTTAAACAGGCTGTTTTTAGGTACGAAATAGGGTAATTGCCAAAGACTGATATGAAATCCCTGCGATTTAAGGTCGGTGATCATTTTGGCCGGATCCTGAAAACGGGTTTTTGAGAAGGTGTAATCGCTTCTCCAGTCAGTTTCGAACCATCCGGTATCGAAGTGAATCACATCGCACGGAATTTTATTCTCGCGAAGTTTGCGGGCAACGGTGCGGCCATCATTTTCGGAGAAATAAGTTATACGGCTCATCCAGAGGCCAAATGACCAAAGTGGGGGCATTTCAGGTTTTCCGGTGAGATTGGTATATTCATCAAGTATTTCCTTGGGTTGTCCCAGAAATACAAATAAATCGAGTTCATCATCGCCTATCATCAACGAATTTAAACCATTGAAGTATTTACCAAAGTCGCAGGTGATGGGAGAGGAGGTATGCATGAACATTCCATAGCCCCTGCTGCTCATAAAAAACGGGATAGGTTTGTACATGGTTTCATTTTCGACTCCGTTGGCATCATCAGTCCAAAGCACAACCTTCTGTCCGCGTTTGTTCAGTTGCGTAAATGACTCACCGCAGCCAAAGATTTTTTCATCGGGCGAAAGGTTAAAAGCTGCGGAAAAACTTCTGGAATAGTCCGAAGTCCTTCTTACAAAACAGAATGGTGTTAAGGGAGTAAATGAGGTATTATTGTCGCTGGCGTGGTTGGTACTTGTAAGGAGCTTCCCTGCTGCGTCAAAAATTTCAACCTTCCAAGGAGATCG
>JAJYAG010000052.1 GCA_021779665.1 Bacteroidota bacterium
CAACATATACCGGATCGCCCTGCTTCATGCGCAGAACACGGACAACATGTTTCGATTCCTCTTCATGCAGAGGGAAAAAGCCTAGCTGGCAATTGGGAGCATAAAATACCTGCATTGTAATTTTTTTGCGAATATAAAATAAATTAACCCCGCTTCATTTCAAATACTTCCATGTTCTGTATATTCTTACCATCAATCTCGAACCGTAAAGCAGTTTTAACGGTATGAAAACCGGAATTACCCGCAGCACCGGGATTGAGATATAACAGGTTGTATTTTTTATCATTTATAACCCGGAGAATATGTGAATGACCGCAAACAAATATCTGAGGTTTTATTTCGGAAAAAAGCTGCATTACATTTTTTTCGTAGTGACCAGGATAGCCGCCAATGTGTGTCATTAAAACCAGCACTTCTTCGCATGAAAATACTTCACTTACTTTATACCGGAGACGAACCTCGTATCCATCAATATTTCCAAAAACTGCTTTCAAGGGCTTGAACTGTTCGAGTTTTTCAGCTGTTTCGACGTTGCCCATATCGCCGGCGTGCCATAATTCGTTACAATCCTTAAAGAACTCGTACAGCCTGGGCTCCAGACTTCCATGTGTATCGCTTAAAACTCCAATCTTCTTCATGGTTAAAAGTAAAATGCAAGGACTAAGATAAAACTAATCCTTGCATCATCAATTAAAATAGTTACGCAGAACCACAGCGTAAATTAAAGCTGTTAACTGCTTTATATCTTTTCCAAAAACAAGTATCAAGTATCAAGACTTAACGGCCTTATGTCTTGATACTTGATACTTTACTGTATTTCCTGCACCGGAGCATCATCTTCCTCCTGTTTTGGTTCTTCCTTTTTTACGGGAGGTTTAGTTTCAGCAGGCGGTTGTTGTTTAACTTCATCCTTAGGAGCCTGTTGCTGCTTATCGGGTGTTTTTGCTGCCGGAGCTTTAGTCTCGGGAGCCTTCCCTCCTACCGATGTTTTACTTCCGGGAGACTTTGCCGGTGTGGTTTTAGCCGGAGCGGGCTTCGTTTCCTGAGTTTTTTTGGCAGGTGTGGGTGTCGATTTAGCAGGCGTTGTTTTTGCAGGAGCTGCTTTAGGATTCTTCGGGATATTATCTACAGGCATTTCAAGTTTTTGTAATCTACTCTGATACTGCCTTCTGAAGTTTGTCCATTTTGCATCCGATGCAACCATATAGATATATGGCGTTTGACCGCTGGCAACATCCATCTGCCTGTCCTTATTTGGTAACTTTCTAATGTAGTCGTTCAGTTTTTCTTCCGACGATATTATCTGCATCACACCACGTGTATAACCAAAATAGAACCAGTTATTTTCATCGAGTTTCAGATATACATCCATTATATCACCCGAGCGTTTCTTAAATACTTCAATATAAGCATCCACTACACGGTTGATTTGCACTGTTCCCATACTGCCGATGCCAACTTTCCCGATATAATAATAGGAATTGGACTCGTCGTCCCAGGTGAGTTTGGTATGCGTGAAAGTGATAGTATGAGTAAGTTCGGGAGGATAAACCTTTACAAAGCCAAACAGTTTAAGCTCGTCGTGATAAGCTTTGGAACCCTTTTCCCCAAGCAATTCATTCATACCCCGAACATAAGTTTTTGTACCCATATTAATGCCCTCAAGGCCGGGGAAACTATCTATTTTATTGGCAATAATATTAAGCGACACCGGATCGAGCATAAAATCCATACCCATCATAAAATCGAGATTGGTTATTTTGGGTATAATCTCATGTGTTGCATTTCCTACAGTCGTAAGCTTTAGCTGACCTAAATCCGCACCGAGATTGAGTTTACCTTCACCATAAATTGTACATTCATCGCGGTGAATGCTCAGGAAATTACCCGGACTGTTATGGTTTTGTAACTTTTCATTCGAAGCAATATTGTAAGTACTTGAATCTTTATCATAAATGAGATATCCATCGGCGGTGGCAACAGGAATATCGGCATAATTCCTCTTATAAGTCAGGAATGCAGGATAAATGTGAATTGAATCGTTTGCAACCATTATTCCTGAAACAATCTTATTGCGGTTAATATTAATTGGTTCAGCCGAAATTGGTATCATCACTTTTTTAGGATCAATAATACTTTCGAACGATAACCAATGAGGCTGAATATTGCCGCAATCGACTTTAATATGTGCTGCACCGTCGAAATTCAGCAACTTCTCATTTGAACTCAGATTGACCTTACCCTGAAAATCGAAATAAGGGCTGAGTGTAAAATTATCGGATTCAAGAACCTGCGCCTGAGCAACAGTCTGAAGTGTTGAATCAACCTTAATTTCCTTAAACTTAATAATCTGAGTCCGTTCCGCTTCATCAATATAATCGTACTCACCTTCGCCTGCATATTTCTTCCGTCCATAGATATTTATGGAAGCCATTTTGAAGGTGTGATATTTTGTCTGGTAATTAGTTACAACCGTGGCTTTGTACAGCGTTTTCATTATACCACCCTCCTCTACTGTAACTTTACCATCCGATGTATAAACAATTGCATCGGCTACTCTCAGCAATTTAACATTGCTGGCATTAATGAGATTCTTTTCGTAGTCGTAAACAGCAACCGGCGAAACAAAACTGAGTGAATCCTGATTCTTGTTAACAGATATATATCTGGGGCCTTCAGGTTCTTCACTAAACCTGTATGGGAATTTCGAAGCAAGACCTGAATCCTCCTTTTTCTTTGTCTTTTGGGCAGTCATTTCAAGGGTTTTATCGGTCATGTCCCACTTAAAATGATCCAGATAGCTTATGTACTTATTTTCAGGAAACTCAACCAGGGTATAATCTTCATTGGAAGTAAACTCGCCCTTCTGGGTTGTAAAGTCGATATGCGACTTAACATTTTTCGTAAGAACGGTAAAGCCTTCCTTTTGCAGAGATCTCAGATTGAAAGATGCTGTATCGGCATCAAAAATGTTGCTTTTGTACTTAAACTCGTTCGAAGCCAGAACCGCAGTTTTGAGATCCATTGTTCCGGAACCGGTCATTCCTTTGGGCTTAAGCTTTAATGTTCCTGATAAAATGGTATTATCGTTAAACATTTTAAACGGGTCTTTCGTTTGGGCTATCAGCATCTCCTCTTTTCCGGGAAGCCAGTGTACATTGTTTTCTGTCGATGTAACCTGGGGAAACTCTGTTCCGCCAATGATTTTCTTCTGCATCGAGAAATTGTCGGCAAAAGTGTTCATGGAATCGGGATAGAACACGTAATCCTTGGCCTGCATTGTAGATGACAAATGGTTTAGTTTACCATTTGCATGAAGTCCGTCGTTGCTTAACTGAATGTCGGCAAACAGCATACCTTTTCCTCCATAAACAGGCATGCCATCTTTTGAAGAGTTGATTTTGAACCCAAGGGAATAATCTTTCTGCAGATAGAGTGTCTGAGTAAGGGTAGGAAGAATTCCTGCGGATTCGAATTTCCCTTTGAATACCATACCTTCCTTACGGAAATTATCAAGGCTGTCGAGCACAAATGGATCGAGTTCGAAGTAAAATTTATCTTTCGGATAAACACCTTTCTGAATTTCGGCCGAGTTATAGTAGACAAATGAGTTCTCGCGGCTTGTAAACAAAGGATAAGCCGGAAAATTGAATCTTCCGGATTTATTTTCAGCTTTATCAATCACCAGATCGCCGGTAATATGCTGGATTACGTTCCGCACATTGCGTGTTAAAGGACGGCCAAAATTATCCAGTTCTCCGGTAAATACTTTGATCTGAACTGAATCGACATTCTGAAGATTGATTTTAAAATTGGGATAATCGAAAAATAAATTGCTCCCGTAAAAGGTAAACAAACCTGCATCTACTTTACCATTAAACTGAAAACTGCGGTTTCGTTTCAGAATAATTTGCTCGTTGGCAGGATATATCACTACATTTTGTGAGTCGGACACAAAAATACGGGGAATGCCATTGATAATTATATCGAATGTTTCAGTGTTCAGAACTGCATTCTGTAACGGAGCTTGTGTTGAAGAGTTAAGGTCCAGTACATCAAAGTCAATTTTTCCGGTACTGGAGTCGAGATAGTCATATAAACGTTTCTTCAGCTTAACTACATCGGTTTGAATGTTATAATAAATAAACCCTTCTTTTGCCATCGCCATCAAAACCTGTCTTATCTGGTTAACGCTTTTATTGCGGTAATCGGCAAAGTTCGCAGCTTTAAACATATCCGACTTTATAAGCCTGCTGTACTTTCTGAGAGCAACAAGAGGATGAATGTCGTCAATTCCCTGTAAGGCCTCAAATTGAGGCTGGTTGTAAAAATTCTGGGAAAGAAACCTGGCGTTTCCAATGGCAGAACCTCGAGCCATGGTAAGGTTTATCAAGGGCTGATCAATTTTCCACGAAAACAGCTCAAAGTCCATATCAACCTTATGATAAGAATTTGAGTATAAGCTGCGTGAGGAATAATCGCCCGTCCGCAGAAGATTTACTTCCTTTTGTTTTACCAGGTAAGAAAAATTTACATCGGCATGAAATATGGAGTCGTCCTCAAGATGCAGCAAAGCGCTGGTATTTATTCCCGTAATCCTTTCGGGCCGGAAAACAAAATACTTGGATTTGACCTGCATTACATCTTTCCCTTTATTAGAAATGGTAATCACGGCATCTTCGACATCAGAACCAGAGCCAACTACTTTGGCCCCTTTCATGGAGAACCCTCCGTCGTAATCGATACCGGGATACAGATTATCAAGTTTAAACCGTTTATTATAAGAATCGAACTGCGGATAATCCGCTTCTTCGGGTTTAGGTACAGGAACAACTTCATGATGCAGCTTTCCCTGAATAGGCTGGGGAAAATACTGTTTATGAGTAAATGATACCGAATCGGCATCAAACTCCGACTTTTTCATATCAATCCGGTAGTTTCTGAGCACAGCATTAACCTGGTCGGGGCTAAATCCTGCCCTCTCCCATGTAACACGGCCACCTTTCCCGTACCATCTGTTTTCTACCGGATTCAAAGTTCCTTCCGTACCAAAAATGATAATACTATCGCGCCGTGAAAGGCAAGTCAGATCAGCTTTGGCAAACTTCACAGATATCCCGGTTGTATCCGTATTGAATTTAAAGTCAACATTCGAAAGTTTCCAATAAACCGAAGTGGTTTCGGATACGCTTCCATGCCGGGCAAGCGTAATGGAGAAATTCATGTAATTTACAAAAGCAGTAAGCGTTTTCAACTTTTCCAGAAGATAAAACATCCCTTTCAGCCATTCAGGAAAAGAACTATCGAAAACTGTATTCTTTTTAATTTCGAGCAGACTTTCCATTAATAGCCTGAAATGAGGATTTCCTCTGGCTTTCTTCTGTAGCATAAGGTTCGACAATTCCATAATCGATTTTTTCTGATCGTCGGGAATAGAGCCAGACTTCCATGCATCGGAAAAGCTTTTTAAAATAAACTCATCCTCGTTCGATAAATTTCCATTTCCCATGGCAACATACAACTCTCCGGGAAATTTTTCAGCTTCGCCCGAAAATGAAAATTTCTGAGGTTGAGCAATAACACTCACACCTAAGGTTATAAAGAACAATATTAAGGTCAATTGCTTCATAAAGCCAGTATTAAATAACCAGTCCGCCTGTAAATCTTTAACGGGTATAGCCAATATACGGAACCAAACCTAAATGTTCCGAAAATAAAACGTTAAAAAAGCAAAAACTTGTTTGTTTTAGCTCTATTAAAGTTAATAATTTACAGCTAATCCTTTACAAAACGGGCAGCAATCCAGCTATTTTTTTCGATGTGATTTTTGTAGATAACCCCATTATGCTCGGCTGCATCGCGTACAGTATCGAGGTCGTTATGATAAATACCGCTTATCAGAATAATTCCTCCAGGTTTTAACGATTTTGCATAGGAGATCATATCGTTCACAAGAATGTTGCGGTTAATATTTGCAAGAATAATATCAAACTCTTTGCCGGCAAGCAACTCTGCACCGCCGTGCAATAAAGCGTAATCATTTATATTGTTAAGCTGAAAATTTTCAGCAGCATTGGAAACAGCCCATTCATCTATATCTACGGCAGTTACTTCAGCAGCACCCTGCTTTTTTGCCAGAATAGCAAGTACTCCGGTACCACAACCCATGTCTGAAACCCTTTTACCGGAAAAATCAATGCTTAACATGGTTTTTATCATCAAAGCAGTGGTTGAATGATGACCCGTGCCAAAAGACATTTTGGGATCAATCAGGATTTCGAATGGATACTCCGGTAAATTTTTGTGAAATGAAGCCCTGATTAAAACAGTATTGTAAATTAAAACCGGATTGAAATGCTTTTCCCATTCGGCATTCCAGTTTTGTTGTTCAATCTTTTCAATTTGCCAGTTAAGTTTCCCGAATTCTTCGGGAATCTCCATAATAAATTCTTCCAGTTTGCTTTGACTGTAGAAATTCTCGGGAATGTAGGCTTTTATTAATTTCTCTTCTTCGTCGAACGATTCAAATCCAATTTCGCCTAAACCGGTAATTAAATAGGCTGACAATAAATCCTGGGTTTCGGTTATTAAATTACAGGTTAGTTCAATGTAGTGCATAACGAAAGGATTGAAATTGATTATCTATAAAAAAATAAACTGTTTAGCTGATGTAACTCAGCTAAACAGTTAAGTAATATTTTAGGAGAATTAAAAAGCGGTAATAATTCCTAAGAATTCAGCAGCTACAAGGGCAGCACCGCCAATCAAACCACCATCAACATCAGGATTGGCAAATAATTCCTTAGCATTCGAAGCTTTGCAGCTACCACCGTAAAGAATTGAAGTGTCGTCGGCAACAGCCTGTCCATATTTTGCAGCTACAGTTTCGCGGATGAATTTATGCATTTCCTGAGCCTGATCGGAGCTGGCAGTTTTTCCGGTACCAATAGCCCAAACTGGTTCATAAGCAAGAACTACATTCTTAAATTCTTCGGCAGTAAGTTCGAAAACTCCGTTTACAATCTGCGATTTTACAACATCGAAATGTTTGCCTGATTCGCGTTCTTCCAAAACTTCACCAATACAAAAAATAGGTTTTAAGCCATTAGCCAAAGCCAGTTTAACTTTCTTCAGAAGAATAGCATCAGTTTCTCCATAGTACTGACGACGTTCGGAGTGACCGATAATAGCGTATTCAGCTCCGGTAGATTTAATCATGGAAGCAGATACTTCACCGGTGTAAGCGCCGCTTACTTCGGCTGCGCAGTTCTGGGAAGAAACGCTGATTTTGGAGCCAACAGCTTTTTTAACTTCGGTAATATGGGTAAAGGGAGGAGCTAAAATAACTTTTACATCGTTAGTTAATCCCGATACAAGTTTATCTATTTCCTTGGCCAGTTCTAAACCTTCCTGCAGGTTTTTATTCATTTTCCAGTTACCTGCTACTATTTTTTGTCTCATTCTAATTAAATTTTTTGGTTCAAAAATAAAGGCCTAAAAGTACAAAAAACAGCAATAAGTAAGAAGTATTTAGTAAAAAGTAATTGAACTATTGAGTGATAATGAATTCAGAAGTATGCCCTTAATTGAGCCGGATGCGCGGATCCAGAAGCGAATAGGCAATATCAACAAGAAAATTAACGACAATAAATATTACAGAAATAGTTAAGACACAACCCAATACAAGCGGAAGATCGAAATTACCAAGTGCGTCGACAACAATATAGCCCAGGCCTTTCCAACCAAAAATGTATTCAATAAAGACTACGCCGGCCATCATGGAGGCAAACCACCCAGAAATAGCTGTAACCACAGGATTTAACGAGTTTCGCAACGCATGTACCCAGATGACCCGGTTCTCGCTTAGTCCTTTTGCCCGGGCCGTGCGGATAAAATCCATGCTCAGCGTATCGAGCATCGAATTTCGTGTCAACTGAACAATTACGCCCAAAGGACGCATACCAAGTGTAAAAACAGGAAGTATAAGGTTTTTCCACTCATACCGGATTCCTTCCCCGAAATCGTCCATCACCACCCAGTTTCCTGTAAGATTCAAGCCTGTATATTTCCCTAAAACATAAGCAAACAACCATCCCACGAGTATGGCAGCAAAAAAGGAAGGCAGGGAAACTCCAATGGTGGAGAAAACAATGGTAGTCCGGTCGAACCATGTATTTTTGTAAATGGCCGATAAAACGCCAAGTATAATTCCAAATATGCTGGCAAAAATAATGGCCATCAAAGCGAGAATAAGCGTGTTGGGCATTGTTTCGGTAATAATTCCCGAAACGGTTTTGCCGCTCTGGTACGAACGTCTTAAATAAGGATATTTTAAAACAACAACTTTTTCGGAGAGTGTTAATATTCTGGCTGCAGGTTTATATACTCCTTCATCAAAATAAAAGTAATCAGTTTCATTAAGGGAATGTATGGAAACCGGAGAGAGGTCGTTTAAATATTTAAAATATTGTTTCCATTTTGGCTGATCCAATCCCAAATCCTGACGAATGGCTTTAAGAGAAGCTTCGTCGGCCCGCTGGCCGAGCATCATACGCGCAGGATCGGCAGGAAGATAAAAGAAAAGCAGAAATATAAGGCTTACGACTCCCCACAAGACTACGAGGCTATATAACAGTTTCTTTATTGTAAATCCAAACACTTAACTAATCCTTTATTTTATTCCTGAACAATGCTAAAACTGCCACAGAAAGCAGAAACACAGATATAAACAGGAAATTCATTTTATTGTTATCCAGCTTCCTTAAATTATTTAGCTGTTGGGCCATCATATTACCTTTAACAAATTCAACTCCGGGCAGGTCATTAAAATGCCACTGGCCAATCACAACCCCTTCTTTAAGCAAAACCAGTCCAGGATTGGAACGGATAATTGTCTTCAGAGTAGTCTTATCAGTTGAGCAAAAAGGAAATTTTAAATCATAAGCTTTCTTATAGGAAGCGGCAAAATCGAAAGGTGATGCTGTGAGACAATAAAACCCATAACCACGCTTTGCTGCTTCCTCGGCCATAGCCGAAGCTATAACCATACCATCTTTGTCAGCCTTTTTCAGCTCGGTTGAAACAAGCAAAAATGTAAAATTATTGCTTGATATAATTGAATCAGTTATATCAGCACCAGCTTCAGTGGTAATCGAGAAGTCGTGAATAGGAGGTTCATATCCTTTAGATATCACATCCTGCTTGGTTTCTACCCACACCCATGTGGAATCGTTCCAGGGATAGTTATCGGATGTAAACTCTTTTACTACACCATCCTTTTTATACAGGAAAGTTGTTTTATACTGAGGAGCAGGTGCGCCTTCCGGTATCTCCATTCCTGCTCTTATATCAGCACCAACATGGTAAGGTCTGAAGTCAATAATGGGTAAATGATTTACGCAATAAATAAAAACCGAGGCGATGGCTATGGTATAAACTCCAATAATTCCCCATTCGTAAGCAGATTTAAACATAGGTAAATACTTGTTTCTCTGCCAGAAAATGATGATTGCGGGTACTATTAAAACGAGGTTTTTATAAAAGGTACCCCAGTTGGACAACTTAATGGCATCGCCAAAACAACCGCAGTCGGTAACCGGATTTGCAATTGCTATGTAAAATGTCAGCAGTGTAAAAAACGACATAAATAACAAGCTTGCCCAGGCGGTTATTTTCATTCGTAAGCCTATAAACAGGCAAACCCCTATGATCAGTTCACCGGTCGAAACCAGGATACCCAGAATCATTGTTAAGGCCTGCAATTCGGGTAAGCCAAACGACTCGAAATACTCAGAAAGTTTGATACCAAAACCATAAGGATCAATACCTTTTACAAATCCTGAAAACATAAAAACCATTCCCAGGAAAATTCTCGAGAAAATACGAACTGCTTTCATAATTATAGAGTCAACGTTTTTTCAACATAAGGTTTCAACTTGGAAAAGATCTCGCCGGGAGACAGCATTTCCGAATTGTTTCTGCTGCAATCAATTCTTATAAACGAAGGTTCATCAGCTAAAGTTAAATAAATTTCACGCACTTTTTTCTGAAAATCAAGATCTTCTTCGTGAATGTCGCGCATTCCCTGAAGATATTCGCGCTCCTTACCGGTTCGGTTTTCGGTAAGCTTTTTAGATGTGAACATAAATGGTACATCAAAGAAAACGTTTAAAACCGGCCGGGGTAAACTATAATAGCCAAATTCAAGATCGAGTATCCAGTTTTTAAGTTTTTCTTTCTCTTCTGCGCCTTCAATTTTGGCACATTGATAGGCAATATTGGAATAAACATAACGGTCGAGAATAACAATATTTCCGGCTGAAATCCAATCCTGGAGAATCTTGCGGGCATCCTGACGGTCTTCAGCATAAATAAGCGCAACCAGATAAGGATTGACGGCTTTGTTATCGCCAAACTCGCCCCTTAGAAAACGTGCAACCAGATCGCCGAATATTCCACCCTCTACTCTTGGAAAGTGCAGGTATTTAAACGGAAGATTACGCTCATTCAAATATTCCTTCAACAAATTAACCTGGGTCGATTTTCCAGCTCCGTCTAAACCTTCTATTACTATTACACTCATAATTTATTTGTATCGATGTTGAATCAGCCAGATTCACTAATTTTGAAAAATTTTTCCTGATGGAAGCCAAAGATACATTTTTTTCAAAAAAGGAAACCCTCAATGTTAACGGGCGATTAATTTCCCCATCGTTTCCGCTGGTAATGGGTATAGTCAACATCACCCCCGATTCCTTCTATTCAGGAAGCAGGGTCAATGCCGAAAGCGAAGTTTTACGACGCTGCGAGCAAATCCTGAGTGAAGGCGGCGAGATTATCGACATTGGAGCTTATTCCTCACGCCCTGATGCAGAAGATATAAGTACTGCGGAAGAAAAGGAACGACTTGCAAAGGTTCTGGGAAAAATCAGAAAAGAATTTCCTTATGCAATTATCTCGGTGGATACTTACCGGTCGGAGGTGGCATCCATGGCGGTAAAGGAATTCGGCGCTGATTTGATCAACGACATTTCGGGCGGTACTCTGGATGCAGATATGTTTGAAACAATAGCTTCGCTTCATGTTCCTTATATACTCATGCATATGAAAGGGACTCCCCAAACCATGAAAACCCTGAGCAAATACGATAACCTCACTCATGAAATTTTAATGTTCTTTGCTGAAAGGGTAAATTCTCTTAAAAAAATGGGCGTAGCCGATATCATCATCGATCCGGGATTCGGGTTTGCCAAAAATATTGCACAGAACTTTCAGCTACTTTCCAATCTGGACAAGTTCAGATTCCTGAATTTGCCAGTACTTGCAGGGCTTTCTCGAAAATCATTCATTTATAAAACCCTCAATCAGTCACCTGAAGAAGCTTTAACCGGAACTATTTCCATGAATACAATTGCCTTGTTAAAGGGCGCTGATATACTGCGTGTTCACGATGTTAAGGAAGCCGTTGAATGTGTCCGACTATTCAGAGCTTATAATCAGCAGGCTGATAAAAATTAAATTTGTACTTTTGAAAAAAGCTTAGCTTATGGATTCGTTTATTACCCTGCGTTGGTTGGATGTTTTTGATATAATGCTGGTTGCATTTCTGATGTACCAGATTTATATCCTTATTAAGGGTACGGTTGCAATTAACATCTTTATAGGAATTTTTTCTATTTACCTGGTATGGCTGGTGGTGAAAGCTTTGAATATGCAGCTGCTGGGTTCTATTCTGGGACAAATTATCTCTGTGGGAGTAATTGCATTGATTATACTTTTTCAACAGGAAATAAGGCGTTTTTTACTGATGCTGGGTAGCCGGTACTTGTCACAATCGGTCGAAAAAATGTTGAACCTGAACATTGCCGAAACCCCGAACGTTAAAATTAAACAGGTAGCCCGTGCCTGCTCGCACTTGTCGGATCACAAAGTTGGCGCCCTTATTGTGATTTCTCGCAAATCGTCCCTTTCTCTTTACTCAGAGACCGGCGATATATTGAATGCCGATACCTCCAGCCGTTTACTGGAGAGTATTTTCAACAAAAACAGCCCTTTGCACGACGGAGCTGTAATCATATCAAATGATAAAATCCATGCGGCACGATGTATTCTTCCGGTATCAGAAAATATTGACCTGCCGGCTCATTTCGGTCTGCGTCACCGGGCGGCCCTGGGAGTTACCGAGCATACCGATGCTATTGCCATCATAGTTTCGGAAGAAACAGGAAGCATTTCTATTGCTGACTCGGGCAGAATAGAACATGAACTTTCAAGAGAATCGCTTATGCAATTCCTCGAAAAAGAATTTCAACAAACCAGATTTGCGTGATTTATTCCTGATCCATTCTACGGTTACGACGACGTTTGAGGAAAGTCGCCTTGTTTTCCTGACGGCGTAACAACCGTTCTATATTCTTTTGGTGTGTAAAAAGTAAAAGAATGGAAACTGTCATCGAGAAAATTACCAGGGAAGGAATTGAGGTTTTGAAAACAAACATCACCAGAATTGGGAATGTAAAACCTGCAATCATCGAACTTAAAGAAACGTATTTTGTTATAAAAAGTGTTAGCAGAAAGACCCCGAAGCAAACGAGAGTTGGATAAGGATGAATAGCCATTACCAGGCCAAAAAGTGTTGCAACTCCTTTACCTCCTCTGAATTGTGCAAAAATGGGGAAAATGTGACCTAAAACGGCCGAAATACCTAAAACAAGCTGAAGATTAACAAAGTCTGCCGTACGGGGCACAAGGAAATATGAAAGATGAACCAGATTAACAGCTAAAAAGCCTTTTACCATATCCATTACGAAAACAATCAAACCCGGTTTTAAACCTAAAACTCTGATTGTATTGGTGGATCCTGCATTACGACTACCATGCTCACGCACATCAACGCCATAAAATGTTTTACCGATCCAAACTGCCGAAGGTATAGAACCCAGCAGATACGCACCAATTACCATCAAAACATCAACTATCCAATTCATCAGTCCAACAGTGTTAATATTTTGTTAATAAACTACAAAGTTATAAATTAAAGTTAGAAAAAAACAAATACAATCGAATTAGAAATAGATTAGAAAGCAAAACTGCCTCAAAAAGAGGCAGTTTATAAGATGAGAATACAATTCTACTTAAGCTTTCTGAAGTCTTTCAACAAGTTTTGCCTGCTGATCTTTCATAGCTTTTGGAAGATGATCACCAAATTTAGCATAGTGCTCATTGATGAGTTCGAGCTCTTCATACCATTTTTCTTTACTTACTTCAAGAAGTTCCGGCATATTCTTATCAACACCGTTTAAGCCGGTTGTATCAATAGCATCAGCAGTAGGAACGAAACCAATAGCAGTTTCATTTGCCTTTGCAGTACCTTCAGTTCTTTCGAAGATCCATTTTAAAACGCGGATGTTGTCGCCGTAACCTGGCCATAAGAATTTGCCTTCGGCGCTCTTGCGGAACCAGTTAACATTGAAAATAGCAGGTAACTTGGATTTATCAGGTGCAGTTTCACCAATCTTAACCCAGTGACCAAAATAATCGCCCATGTTGTAACCGCAGAATGGTAACATTGCAAACGGGTCGCGACGAACACCAGCTTTTAAGCCGATAGCTGCAGCAGTTACTTCAGAACCTACAACAGATCCCATGAATACGCCATGATTCCAGTCGAAAGCTTGGTAAACAAGAGGTACAGTGCTTGGACGACGACCACCGAAAAGAATAGCCGAAATAGGTACTCCTTTAGGATTTTCCCAGTCTTTGTCAATAGCAGGACACTGGCTTGCAGGAGCAGTAAAACGAGCATTTGGATGAGCTACAACTTTACATTTTTCAGCATCAAAAACTTCATTGGTCCAGGTGATAGTACCTTCCGGCATATCGTGACCAATACCTTCCCACCAGATGTCGCCATCGGGAGTTAAACCAGTGTTGGTGAAAATTGTATTTTTTTCAGCCGAGATCATTGCATTTGGATTGGTATCCATAGAAGTGTAAGGAGCTACACCAAAGAAACCAGCTTCAGGGTTGATAGCATATAAACGACCATCTTCACCGAATTTCATCCATGCGATATCATCACCTACTGTTTCTACTTTCCAGCCCGGAATAGTAGGAATAAGCATGGCGAGGTTAGTTTTACCGCAGGCGCTTGGGAAAGCAGCAGCAATGTACTTCTTAACGCCTTGTGGGTTAGTAATACCCATAATAAGCATGTGTTCTGCTAACCAACCTTGTTTTTTAGCCATGTTGGAAGCAATACGCAATGCGAAACATTTTTTTCCTAATAAGGCATTTCCGCCATAACCGCTACCAAACGACCAAATTTCGTTGGTTTCGGGGAAGTGAGAAATGTATTTCTTTTCAATCGGAGCACAAGGCCATTTAACATCTTTCTGACCTGGTTCAAGTGGAGCGCCAACAGTATGGATACATGGAACAAATTCTCCATCGGCACCAAGAACATCAAGCACAGCCTTACCCATTCGGGTCATAATGCGCATGTTCACAACAACATAAGGTGAGTCGGTAATTTCAACTCCAATGTGTGCAATTTTAGAACCAAGCGGACCCATGCTGAATGGAATCACATACATGGTGCGACCTTTCATGCAACCTTTGTACATTGCACGAAGAGTTGTTTTCATTTCGTTAGGATCAGCCCAGTTGTTAGTTGGACCTGCATCTTCTTTCTTGGCAGAACAAATATAGGTACGGTCTTCAACGCGAGCTACATCACTCGGGTCACTTTGAAAATAATAGCTTCCAGGACGTTTAGAATCATTTAATTTAATGGCCATGCCACTTTTTACCATTTCATCAAGGAGGCGTTGGTTTTCTTCTTCAGAACCATCACATAAGTAAACGTTATCAGCCTGACACCAGTCAGCCCATTCCTTCACCCATTGATTGAGTTTTTGATTGTTTGTCATACTTGAATAAATTATTGTTTATATCATTTCATTTATGTTAAAAAACATAAGGCTTTTTAAAAAACCCTGCAAATATAAAAATTCATTTCCGAATTAGTTCTAAAACATAAAAAATATTGTTATAAAAATAACAATAAGCTGAATTGTACATCTTTATTGATATTTATGGTAAAGTATCGCAATTTATTATTCCTTTATCTGGTTTTTCAGAATAATTAAGAAGCCGTAAATTCCTCATTATAATAACACTTTCATATAGAATTTGAATATTGCCCGACTTGAAATCACCAAATATTTTTTGGTTTATATTATAAACTAGTTTATATTTGTTTGAATTAAAATTTAAAATCATGGAAAAAGAATCGTCTATCACACCTGAAGAAAGTCTCAGAATAATATCAGAGATGATTAACAAAACCAAGGAAGAGTATGGAAGTAACAGCTTCTATTTTCTGCTCTGGGGATATCTTATATCAATAGCCTGCCTGCTCCAATTTTCGCTTATCAAGCTTCTGATTAATACCAGTCAGCATGCATTTGTGGGACTTGTTTCTGCAATTCTGTGGGGAATAATTGTCCTTTCCGGCTTTGCTATTCAATATAATTATATTGGAAAGCATAAAAAGCAGGTGAAAATTAAAACACATATAGGAGAATTTCTCGCAGTTCACTGGCAGGTGAATGGAGCACTGATTATTATAGCAGGCCTTTTTTGCTGGAAATACCATATTCATCCGTCACCTTTTATTCTGGCGATTTGTGGTGCAGCAACAATGATCACCGGAATGCTTATCAAACAAAAAACACTCGTAACAGGAAGCTTGTTTATGCTTGCATTCTCAGTTATAGCGTTATGGATTGATAATGAATATCAGCTGATTATTAATGCTGTTGCTATCATATTCGGATATATACTTCCGGGATATAGTCTGAAATCATTAAACAAATAATTATGTTTCCCGCACTCGATCCTCTGCTGCACTCTCAGTTGCGGCTGGCTGTTATGTCTATTCTTATCGGAGTAAAGGAAGCTGAATTTAATTATATAAAAGAAAAAACAGAGGCAACAGCAGGCAACCTGAGCATTCAGCTGGGAAAATTAAAAGAAGCAGGTTACCTGGAAATTACAAAACAATTTAAAGGCAATTATCCTTTAACCATTTGTAAAATAACTGAATTGGGAAAAACCAGCTTCGAAAAATATGTAGCAGCATTAGAAAAATACCTGGGCGATAAAAAGTAAATTACGGGTTGGAGAACCTTAGAAGACTCCAACCCACAATTTATTTTTCCAGAATCATAAATTCTGTTCTTCTGTTTTGAGCTTTACCTTCTTCTGTATCGTTTGCTGCGACAGGCTGCGTTTCACCATAACCTTTAGCAACAAGACGTTTGATATCAATTCCGTTGTCAGTCAGATAACCAACAACTGCTTTGGCCCTGTTCTCAGAAAGTACGCGGTTATGCTCAGGAGTTCCAGAATTATCGGTATGACCGGAAATTTGTACTTTAATAGTAACATTCTCCTTCATTAACTTCAATAACCTATCGAGCTCGACCTTAGATTCGGGTTTAAGTGTGTATTTATCGGTATCGAAGAATATATTTCGGAGAATAGATTTTTCGCCTTGCTTAATCGGACTTAAAGGAACATCCATTAAATAAGGCTTGGCGTAATCGCCATGTGTCATCGTAAAGTTTTCGGAAAAGAAAAGGTAACCGGGTGTGTTGGCATTCAAAGCATAATCGTGCCCCGCAGGAATACTGATCAGGAAAGTACCATCAACAGGATTGGAATAAGACTGCATGATCAATTTTGCAGTTTGAAGATCGACAAGCTCAAATTTGGCCCTCAACGGCTTTTTGGTTTCCATATCGTACACAGTACCTTTCATGTACGATACCGGTTTAGGCCTGATTTCTGCCGGCATTTCAAACTGGTAAATATCCCGGCCTCCGAATCCTCCTTCGCGTGTTGAAGAATAATAGGCCGTATTTCCCTTCGAATTTACAATCAGACCTTCTTCGTTAAAATTTGTATTTATCGGATAGCCGAGGTTTTTTGGTTTCGACCATTCACCAGCTGCATTCTTACGGGATAAAAACAAATCGAACCGTCCCATTCCCGGATGTCCGGTTGAGGAAAAATACAAACTTTCGTTATCCGGATGAATAAAGGGCGATTGCTCCTCTCCGCTTGTATTGATGGTGTCGCCAAGGTTAACCGGATCACTCCAGGTTCCGTCGTCCTGCATGGTACTTTGCCAAAGATCCAGTCCTCCTTTTCCGCCCGGTCTGTTGCTTGCAAAATACAGAGTACGCCCGTCGGGCGAAAGTGAGGGTTGTGTTTCCTTGTACCGCGAATTTACAGGTGCACCCAGATTTCGGGGAGTAACCCAGATTTTCCCGTTCCAATAGGAATAGTAAATATCGCATAAACCTAATCCCGAACGGCGGTTGCAGGCAGTGAAGTACATTTCTTTACCATCTGCCGATAAGGTTTGAGCGCCTTCATTATCGGAAGTGTTTAAAGGCATTCCTGCATTTTCTGCAGGAGTCCATCCGTCTTTCGAATATGAAGAAATGTAAAAATCCTCCTGCATATTAATCGAACTCTGCTGTTCATCCTTGTTCTCTTCATTTTTAGGACCTTTAGGAAGCAATAAGGTAAAAACAAAAGTCTGCTCATCAACACTTATGCTTGGCCAATACTGGTCGAGCTCATTATTAATGGAACTGCCCATGTTCTGAGGATTAAAGGGCACTGGATGATCAACAGACCATAGTGCAAAGTCGCAGTTCGAAATTCCAGCCAGAGCCGACCTTCTGCTTTTCTCGGAAATGTTTTTATAAGCCAGGTACTTATTATATTGTTCCTTTGCTTCGGAATATTTACCATCAATAAACTCAAGCTCCGCGAGGTTAAGATATGCTCCCGGAAAAAAATCCGGATTGAGAGAAATACTTTTTTTATACATCTCTATAGACTCGCTGAAATGACGCATATCCATATATAATTCGGCCAAAGAAAGCCATGCTTCGATAAACTTATCGTCTTCCTGAACAGCCAATTTCAAATTTGCCTCTGCCGCATCATAATAGCGAAGTCCATAATTCTTCATTCCTTCTTCATAAAACCTTACTGCTTTTTTTGATTTTGATGAAAGCTGAGTTTGAGAATAAACTATCTGAAAGACCGAAAAAATAAGCAATAGAACTAAAACTAATCCTCTCCGCATATCTGATGTTTTTGAATATTCTGATTTTTATTCACTAATAGGTTCAACATGGATATTAATCCTAAGCTGAGGCATATTTTCATTCAATTTATTTTCAATTTCGTCGCAAATACGGTGAACTTCTCCAAGCTCCATCCGGGAAGGAAGTTCTACGTGCAGATCCAGAAACTTCTGACTTCCGGCTTTCCTGGTCTTCAATTCGTGAAATTGAATATTCATTCCGTTAAGTAATACTTCTATCTTTTTTATATCCTCTTTAGGTAAAGCACTGTCGAGTAAAGGAGAATAAGCTCTTGACAACAAGTTAAAACTTTCCTTTAAAATAAACAATGCTACCAAAATTGCTACAATGGGGTCGAGAATGGCAATACCTGTAATCCAGAGCAATAATAATCCAACGCCTACCCCGAAAGATGTATAAACATCAGTTTTAAGGTGCAAAGCATCGGCCTCCAAAGCAATGGATTCGGTTTCCTTTGCCACTTTGTAAAGTTTCCGGGAAACCACAAAATTAACCAAGGCAGAAATAAACATTACCAATACACCAATGCCGACACCTAAACTATTAACCTCTGCCGGATTAATAATTTTGTGAATCGCTTCGTATATAATCCAGACTGCAGCAATTAAAATCAAAATAGCTTCAACTACTCCTGACACGTTTTCGAACTTACCATGGCCGTATGGATGATCATCGTCGGGCGGGTTATCTGAAATTCGGACTGAAAAATAAGCGATTACCGCTGCAATAAGATCCATTAAAGAGTGAATTGCTTCCGAAATAATACTTACCGAACCACTTAAAATCCCAACCACGACTTTCATAATTATTAAAAAGGTGTTGGAAAAAACTGATATCCTGGCAATGCTGGTTTTTTTATTCATTGCTTATAAAAAGAAAATATTAGTATAAAACTATCTCAATTATCTGAGCCGGAGACCGTGTTTTCTCAGAAGAGATTAAAATTTTTGAATCGTCGAAGCATATTCCCTCCGTTTGATAGGTGGCAATCTTATCGAGATCGTACCTGACTGACTGCTTGTCCGAAAGTTTGTTCATGTCAGTAAATGTGTAGCTTATAATAAAAGGTACAAAACTACTGTACCCTATAAGCACGAGTTTATTGTCCTGACATGATGCTCCGGTAACAAGTCCCTTTGTTCCAAGAGTCGTTATTTTTTTCGCAACATATTTGCCACTTACTTTAGGCAAACTGTACACTGTTGAAGTTCCGTCGAGCCAGTTCTTTGAAAAGAGGTAAATATTGTCCTTCATAACCACAAAGGCCTCGCAATCGTAAGGGCTCATACTCACCGCCAGCGAAACCGGTTTATAACCCGGATAACTAAACACAATTTTTTCAGCAGTAACTTCTCCATTCCCCTTCTCAGGCAGCGAAGCTTTGGCAATCTTGTAAATAACCATCGAGTCGCGGGTACCCTGATTATTTCCAAAATCTCCTATATAAATAAAGGTATTATCCTGAGTAATCTCTTCCCAATCTTTGTTAATGCCATTTTTAATGATTATGGTTTGTTCAATACTGTCGTTTGTAAGGTTTAACCCGTAAATCTCGGGCTTACCACCACTATCGTTAAAAGTCCATACTAACCCGTTGAATTTTATTAATCCCGATGTTTCCTGAACTTCTTCCGGCAGTATATGTCTTTTTCCCACTGTATAAGCAGAGTTTGTTTTTTGAGTCATCGCAGAATCGCACGAAACAAAAAAAGTTAAAATTGAAAGGGTCAATAGCTTAATACGCATAATCCGGTGTTTAATCCTATCACAAAAGTATCATAAGAAAAACAATGATACTACAAGTTAGTTAGTTTTTGTATTTTAGATGTCAAAAACGTACAATTATGTCACAGATAGTAACAGGTTTAGCTTCTTTCGGAATGTCGGGCAAAGTTTTTCATGCGCCTTTATTGCATCATCATCCTCAATTCAGGATGAAAAAAATTGTGGAAAGGACCAAAAATGAGGCATCCTTATTATACCCTAATATTACTACTGTAAAAACTTTCGATGAGCTTCTTGTTGACAACGAAATTGAACTTGTAATTGTTAATACCCCTGATCATACTCATTTTGATTTAGCCAGCAGAGCATTGGAAGCCGGAAAACATGTTATCGTTGAAAAACCTTTTACGCAAACGGTTGAACAAGGAGAAGCCCTGATTAATCTGGCATACAAAAAAAATCTTCATCTCAGTGTTTTTCAAAACCGTCGGTGGGATAATGATTTCTTAACCGTAAAGGAAGTGATTAAACAAGGGTTACTCGGCCGACTGGTTGAATTTGAATCGCACTTCGACCGTTACCGGAATTTTATTCAACCCGGCACCTGGAAGGAAGATGCTTCAACAGGCACAGGAACATTGTTTAACCTGGGATCGCATATGATAGATCAGGCTTTGTGTCTTTTTGGGATGCCCGAAGCTTTGCATGCCGATGTAAGAATTCTTCGCACCAATGGCAATGTTGACGACAGCTATGATTTAAAATTATACTATTCTGATGTAAAGGTTACCCTTAAAGGAAGTTACCTGGTTCGTGAAGCGGGTCCCAGGTACACTCTTCATGGTACCTTGGGATCATTTCTGAAGTATGGGATAGACCCACAGGAAGAAGCCCTCAAGGCTGAAAAGTCTCTGAACGATCCTAACTGGGGAAGAGATGACGAATCCAAATGGGGTTTGCTAAACACCGAAATAAATGGGTTGCATTATTCCGGAAAAATTGAGACTATACCGGGTAATTACCTTGCTTTTTACGACAGTATATACAAAACTATCCGACACTCCGCTCCTCTGGAAGTTATAGCTGAAGATGCGCTGAATAATATTAAGCTGATTAATGCCGCACTTATCAGCAATAAAACAAAAGAGGCCGTTATTCTATAACAACTTGAACATTTGGATATTATAGTAGTTTATAAAAAAAGTTTATCAGCAAATGAGTGTCAAGCCATAATTTTAAGTAAATTAACTTAAAATAAATAATGGCACACAGCACGGACGGAAATGGAGCAGCAACTATTGGAAATATTGGAATTCTCGCCTGATATCCATTATTATTATGATGTTTCGGAATCGATATATACTTATGTCAATCCAGCTATTAAGGAACATTTTGGAATATCTCCTGAAAAAATTACAGGTTGTGATTATACATTTTTATACGACATAATTCATCCGGAAGACAGAGAAATATTTGAGACGCATTGGGCAAATCCTGCAAATAGCAGTAACTCATCCAATATTGATTCGTGCGATTATCGATGCCGTACCAGTATTGGCAAATTCTTTTGGTTTAACGATACTCATCGTTATTTACGAAACAACGAAGGGAAAATTATTTCTATAATTGGGTGCATCCGGGATGTCACAGATTTAAAGGTCGTTGAAATTCTAAAATCGAGCAGTAAAGAACGGTATTCGCTGGCGATGGAAGCAGCCAGCGATTCCATATGGGAATGGAAAATTACTTCTAACAGGTTATTTTTCGATGCCCGCTTTTATTCCATTCTTGAATATGAGCCTTACGAATTTCAGGATAATTTTACAGAATGGGAAAACCTCATGCATCCTGACGACAGGCAAAATGCTTTTGAACTTTTAAAAAACTGTGCCTCGGGTTTAACCGAGCAAATTCATCTGGAATACCGTATCCGGACCAAGTCAAATAATTGGAAATGGATTCTTTGCCGTGCTAAAGTTTCAGCCAAAAATGACGAAGGAAAAATTATAAAAATTATCGGAACCCAAACTGATATAACCAAGCTGAAAGAAGCAGAGGAAGAAATCAGAAAACACAATACCGCATTAAAGGAAGCAGAAAAAACAATTCACAGGAATAGTCAGGCCCTTCAGGTATTATACTCCAATCTAAAAGAAAACGAGGAACGTTTGCAGCTTTTCTTCGACGAGGCAAAGAATATTGCCTTTTTAATGTTCGAACTGAAAGAAAGGCATTATATATTAACAGAATTCAGCTCAGGTGCCGAAGTAATTTTCGACACCATAAAATCGTCAGTTTTACATAAAAGAATCGATCAGATATTTTCAGATACCCCCAACTCCCGTTTCAGTGATTTTATAATTAACCTGAATAGAGGGCGTTTAGATTATAAAGGTGAATTTTCAATTATTAAGCCGAACGGCCAGAGTAACACCTGCCTGCTGAGTGTTCACTTTATCAATAAAGAGGCTGATAATGGGAAAATTCTTATAATACTTACTGATATTCAGGAAAGAAAGGAATTTGAAATTGCTCTTAAATATAAAAATGAAGAGCTGGTTGCAGCCGAAGAAGAACTCAAAGCTACCAATGATGAACTGAAGTTTGTAAATGAAGAAATTCAGCGCGGTAATATCCAGCTGCGAAAGACAAATGAAAGGCTGCTCGAAAGTGAAGAAAAATTCAGAGAGCTGGCTGAAAATACAAATGATGCTTTCTGGCTGCGCGACGAAAAGGAACTTTTATATATCAATCCTTCATTTGAAAAACTTTGGGGTCGCAGTAAGGATCAGATCTTTGAGAATCCCCAGCAACTTGAGAAACTTGTTCATCCCGAAGACCGGAGCCGCTATACTAAATGGGACGACTTTCAATCATTTACCATAATAATTAATTATTCAGAGCAATTCAGAATTATTAAAGACGATGGCTCTGTACGTTGGCTCTGGGCAAGAATTCACCCGGTATTTAACAACGAAGGTAAAATTTACCGTCTTGCAGGAATTGCAACCGATATAACCGAGCTTAAGGAAACAGAAGCTGCCCTCCTCCGGGCCAAAGAAAAAGCGATGGAAAGTGATAACCTGAAATCGGCGTTCCTGGCCAATATTTCCCACGAAATACGAACCCCCATGAACGGAGTTCTTGGCTTTTTGGAGCTTTTAAGCGACGATTCCTTAACGGCCGATACACGGGAACAATACATCAACATCATCAAAAAGAGCAGTAAGCAGTTGCTGCAACTTATAAATGACATTATCGATATTTCAAAAATTGAAGCCAACCAGTTAAACCTCGATATTCACGAATGCAACATCAACAGTGTTGCCCGCGACATTTTCCTGTTTTATAAGAAAGACAAGCTACTGCTCGAAAAAGATAATCTTGAACTAAAAATAGAGCTACCGCTGATTGACGAGTACGCCAAAATATTTACCGATGAATCCCGGTTAAGTCAAATCCTGATGAATATTGCCGACAATGCTGTCAAATTTACGAATCAGGGTGAAATTGTTATTGGTTACAGGCAGGCCGATAAAAAAACTATTGAGTTCTATATCAAAGATACTGGAATTGGAATACCAAAGGATCAGTACCATCTGGTATTTGAGCGTTTTCGACAGGTCGATGGTTCTACCACACGCAAATATGGAGGTACTGGCCTGGGACTTTCAATTTCAGAAGGCCTGGCAAAATTACTGGGCGGATCTATAAGATTCGAATCAGAACCAGGCGTGGGTACCACATTTTATGTAACATTACCTTACAATCCGGTTAACCGGCGTATTCTTGAGCCTTATTCAGTATCTGAGGAAACGATTCCTAACTGGGAAAACAAAATAATTATGATAGTAGAAGATGATGAGATCAATTGTGAATTAATGAAAACAATGCTCGAACCTTCCAATGCTATAATAATCACGGCCGGTTCGGGCGAAGATGCTATCAGGATTTTCTCAAGTAATCAGTCTATCCATCTGGTGCTTATGGATATCCGTTTACCCGGAATTAATGGATATCAGGCCATGCGATACATTAAAGATCAGAATCCGTCCATACCGGTTGTTGCCCAAACTGCTTTTGCAATGTCCGAGGATAACCAAAAGTGCCTGGAGCAAGGCTTCGACGACTATATAGCTAAACCCATCAACAGAAAACTTTTATACAAAATTATACAGAAGCAGCTTAACTGGTAAAAACAATAAAAAAAAAGCTAAACCATAAATTTTAAAACGTTTTAGCTTTTTTATAAAGATTTTTTTTAATATTGCGGTTAGATAAAATAATTTAATCGGAACAATCTTAAAGCCGGTCAACAAAACTATGACTACAAACGTGTTATGGAATGAGGAGTGGAAAACTGTGAAGTTTTCGGGGATTAACGAAGAAGAAATTTACCAGGTTTCCAATTATGGGAGAATCAGAATTTTTAAGCCTGAACAGAATGACTGGAAGGTATTAAAATCAGCAAATGTGAAAGGTTATCGGTATTTTACTTTCAAATCGAACATTGATTGGAAGCATAAAATTTCAAAGCCGGTACACCGTTTAGTTGCCGAATTATACTGTGAACAACCCACGGAAGAGCATAAATTCGTTATTCACATCAATTTTGTAAAGGATAATAACTTTTTCAAAAATCTGAAATGGGTTACTCAGGAAGAATTAACGGCCCACAACATTAAAAATCCAAATGTGATAAACTCGAGACGCAAAGGTGTTATTACCAATGCCAAACTTACCGAAACCGAGGTGATCCGTTTGAAACTGAAACTCAAAAGAGGAAAAAACAAGTTGTACAAAATTGCCAAGGAATTTGGCATTACACATACACAACTTAACCGGATAAGGTCTGGCGAAAACTGGGGACACGTAAAAGTGGACTAAAACTCTATCTTCGAAATCGTAAAAAAGTTCCAAGGGGTAACCTTCTGTTGAAAGAATCGGGAACATATATTTCTCCCGATTCCATATCAATGGGATGGTTGAAATAGCTATTGACAATATTTCCGGCAATTAGTGACGATAATCCCATGGAATAAAGGTTAAGGACAAAAAACGATTTTTGTGGCAATAATAGCTCCGAACAAAGATTTATTAACTCATCAATCTGTTGTTCCAGGATCCATTTTTCACCTTCAGGTCCGCGACCATAGGCTGGTGGATCCAAAATCAGTCCGTGATATTTTTTTCCGCGTTTCACCTCTCTTTTCACAAATTTAAAGGCATCATCCAAAATCCAGCGGATCCCATCCAGATTGGATTCTTTCATATTTTCATTTCCCCAGGTAAGCACCTGTTTAACCGAATCGAGATGAACCACATCTGCACCGGCGGCCTTTGCGGCTAATGATGCTCCTCCTGTGTAAGCAAACAGGTTTAAAACACGCGGGGTTTGCTCTCCAATTTCGGTTAAAGTATCGAAAATATAATCCCAGTTTTCAGATTGTTCGGGAAATAACCCTACATGCTTGAAAGATGTTAATCCTAACCGGAATTTAAGGTGCATACTTTTGTAATGGTACGAGATAAACCATTGCTCGGGCATCCCCTTTTTCAATCGCCATTCGCCGCGCTCGCCCTGCTCATTCTGCTTTCCGATAGTTTTATTGAGAAAAAAAGTAGCATCAGCCTTCTCCCATTCAGTTATGGGCAGATTTTTAGGCCAAACCGCCTGAGGTTCCGGTCGCCGGAGTATATAACGCCCAAATTTTTCCAGTTTTTCAAATTGCCCCGAATCTATAAGTTCATATTCGTCCCAATGCTGAGGAAATAATAATCTCATCTTAGTAAATGTTAACTTTTGTGATTTTCCTGACATATTTCTCATTTCCATTGGTGACAACCAACAAATATGTTCCTGGTTTTATCGATGTGGTATTTAAAATTACTTCTTTTCTTTTCCGGGTCAAAGTTTCATAAACAACTGAACCATTCAGCGCGAGAATTGAAATTTTCCCTTCCCTGGGTGGCTCATGGTTAAAATAAATATTGAGGTGATGGTCAAAGGGGTTGGGATTAATTTCAAAAAAACTGTCATTGGAAGGAATTTCGGGAAGCTGGGTGATGCTTTGAACTGATTTTAACAGCCATTTGGCAGAATCGAAAAGCACATTTGTAACCGGCCTGGAAACCTTTACCCGAAACAATTGGGGATTGGTTATTTGCTCCAGCCTTATTGTTGTGTCCAAACCAGTGCCAATTAACCTGATTTCAAAAGGAGTGGAAAAAAAAGAAACACTTTTTGAACTCGGAGTTTGCTTCACATTAAGTAATAAGGAATCGTTGCTTGTTTTCCACGAAATATCAAACACCGGATATCCTTTACCATAATACCACTGGCTGAAAAACTTATCCAGGTCCAGTCCTGTGATCTGCTCTGCCACATTTTTAAAATCATCTCCGGTTGCAGTCGAATATCTGTATTGCCTCAGGTATTCTTTTAAGGTCCTGAAGAAAAGAGAATCGTTATTTATATAGTAGCGAAGCATATGGATAATAACTGCTCCTTTTTTATAGCTCAGGTTGGTACTAAAAATCCGGCTGTCGCTGGCCGCCTCGGATGCAGGGATAAAAACCTCGCCTTCGGGTTCACGCAATGCCCTGTTTTGGGCTGAAATCATCCAGGCGTTTGCATCATCTTTTGTTCCTATGTTTTCATAAGCCAGATATTCGGCATAGGACGCAAAACCTTCATTTACCCAGATATCCTGCCAGTTTGCGCAGGTGGTGTTATTTCCAAACCACTGGTGTGCAAGTTCATGCGATACCAGTGAATAGTCAAAGCTTATAAGCGTTGTCATTGTTTGATGTTCCATTCCGCCTCCAATGGGTGCAATACAATGCCCATATTTTTCATTTCGGAACGGATAATCGCCGAAAAGTTTACTGAAGAGTCTGATAAAATCAGCTGTCCGGTCAATGTCGGCCTTGTTAGCTTCCAAAAAACCAGGTCTGTTATAAATATAATTCTGCACCAGAACTGAATCTTTAGGACTGCTTAACCTGGAATAAAAGGAATAATCTTTATAATCGGCTACGGTATACGATATCAGGTAATAAGCTATCGGATACCGTGTTTTCCATTGGTATTGAATTTTATTTCCCATTGGAATTGTATCCACGAGTAATCCGACTGATCCGGCTTTTCTGCCTTTGGGAATTGTAAGAAAAACCCAGCACGAATCAGCCTTATCGGTTAGCTGTTGCTTGCAGGGGAACCAGTTTTTAGCTCCAAAAGGTTCTGATAAGGTCCAGGTAACATTTGTATTCCAGTAAATATTTTTTTCGCTCGAAACTGAAGAGAAGAAAGAATTAGAGCCTACATTTCCTTTATAATAAACTGAAACATCAAGAGCAGATCCGGAACTCATCATTCCCATACCGCGCAAAACCAAAAGATCTGATCTGAAAACATGGCCTGCTTTTTGCTTTCCCACCACAACGGAATCAATTGTCAGCTGAGGATTAAACTCAAAAACAAGAGAATCGGTCTGTTGTTTTATTTCAACCTTCATGACTGTATTTCCGGCTACATACGTGGAAGTATCATTCACCTCAAGGTTAATAGAATAAAACTTAACATCGTACGTTTTATACCATAATGGCTCAGCCGAATATTTAACCTGAGAATTTATGTCCAGGGCAAAACAAATGATAAGAATATATAATAAAAGCTTTTTCATGTAGGTTGCATTACGCGGCAAATTTCCTTAAAACTTACAAAGTTAAAAGTTTTAATACAATGTTATGAATCGCTGATTATTTAAGTTCACTAAACATAAACAAACCATCAATTTTTTAGTTAAAAAAATATAAAAAGCATTTAAAAATTACCGGACGTTTTTCCTTAAAATGCTATTTTTACCTTATTGAACGAAGAACATGAACGAGAATTTATTAAACGCGTTAATGGAATTGGTTGCCTTGTTCGCCAGGGTAAATAATACGCGCTTTATTGACAATGCTCATAGTTTAATAAAGACCTACCTGGAACAAGCGGCTACAATAAAAAACAGCCGCCTCCACATTCGCAGGTTTTATGAATATTTTGAACTTTTTTCAGGTTCCGATCAGAATCAACCCATAGATGAAGCCACCCTGAAAGAAAAAATCAATTCAATTGTTAAGAAGATTAATTCTGAATTGAACGAGGAAGAACGCATTGTTTTTTTCCTGTCGTTTCTTGAATTAATTAAACTCGACAAAAAGGTTGAAACCGAAGAACTGCAGTTTGCTGAAATATTATCTCTTGAATTACACATTTCTCGCAAGGATTACAAAAACAGTCTGATTTTTATTCTCTGCGAAGAAACAGTTGATGGTCTGGAAGAGAATCAGGATTTTTTAATGATCTCGGCACAGAAAAATAATAATTCCGACGAACTGGAAGGTTCCTGGATTGAACAGAACCGTCCGAAGGATCGGGAAAGAAACATGTACCTGATTCGCGAAGGCCTTGAAGGCGAAGTTCTTATGCTAAGGCTGCAGGGAAGCCATTTTATTGTGGGGCGTTATTTCGGGAATCAGGTTGTGCTGCTGAATAACCGGAAATATCTGCCAGGAAATTTCTTTCTGATCGGTCAGTTCGATCAGCTTAAAATTGGGGCCGATGTTAAACTTTCGTACCAGGAAATTATAACTGGCTTCCGATCGGGGTTCCCCCACAATTTATTAAAATTCACAGGCGAAAAAGTCAGCACCAAAGCCTCAGGAAATATTATTCACGTAGCTCCTTTTAACTTTTGTGAAGTGCCGGGGCATCTGGTCTTAGTTCTTTGCAACAACACTACTGAAAGTAAAAATCTCTCGTTACTCTTAACCGGACAAATTCCTCTTTCCTCAGGTAAAATATGCCTGAACGGATACAATATATATTCCGATCGGTACAGAGTGCACAAAATGATTGGACTTGTGCCCCGTGAAAATATTTTCGATGAAAATGTCTCGATATTCGACAATTTTTGGTTCTCAGCACGACTTTCTTTTCCGGGTTATTCGGATGAAAAAGTTGTTCAAACGGTAAATCAGACTATACAAAACCTCGGGTTAACAGAATTCAGCCGTATTCCGATCCGAAAGCTCAATCACGGATTACCTGCGGAATATTTGAAAATTCTTATTAATACCGGGATTGAAATTATCCGCGATACTTTTGTTCTGGTACTCGATTTGCCTCTGGAAAAGCTTAACTCAACCAATGCGGAAGAATTTTGCCATATTCTGAAGTCGGAAGCGAATAAAGGAAAGCTGATATTTATTACATCCACAAACCCTGGCAATTGCATACTTAAGAAAATTGACAGGATGTGGATCTTTGATTCGGGTGGTTATATAATTTACAGGGGTTTAGCTGGTGATGCCCTGAATTATTTTCAAAATGCAGGCAATAATCTTGCAGCCGAATCGGATGTTTGCCCAATTTGCGGAAATTTAAATGCAGATCAGCTTTACCAGATTATTCACTCAAAAGTAATTGATAACCAGGGGAAAGTAACCCACAACCGCAAAACTTCGCCAGCAGAATGGCATAATATCTATAAGCGAAAAATTGAGGACTGCGAACCTCCTGCAGAAAGCAAAAAAGTTATTGCATCTTATGCCTCTTCCATACCTAATGTTAACCTTCAATTTATAGCATACTTTAAAAAACATTTTTTATCGTTAATTTCAAATCCCCTGAAATCATTAATGGTTCTGGGAGGTGGATTACTGATTGCTTTTATGACGGCTGGGTTATTACGATACGACTGGTCGGATAATTTCCAGTTTTCTCAGCATCAGTACCTGCCTTTATTGTTTTTTCTAAATACAATCATATGCTTTGTTACCGGATGCGTTATTGGTTTACATTTTACACTCGATGATAAAATTCATTTAGCCTACGACCACTTTAAAAATTATAGCTTTTTCAGTTATCTCAATGTCAAATATATTCTTCTTACTTTTTTGGCGTTAATATTCAGCCTGTTTTTTACTTACATAACCGACAGCATTAGTGGTATCACAAACTTATTTCTTGTTAACTGGCTGATTTATTTCAGTACCTTTTTTATTGGTGGCAGTATCGGACTGTTTTTAGGGTATATTGGATATCAACTTCGCAATTCAATTTTTATAACATCCATTCTGCTGGTTTTGAACATACTTTTCAGCGGATATATGCTGCCTTACAATTCCTTACCCAAACAATTATCGTCCGACAGGTATGTACCGGCATTTGCTGAAATTTTTCCCGGTCGTTGGGCCTACGAAGCTCTTATTGTTCAGCAGGCAAAGGATAATAAATATCAAAAAATGCTTTTCCAGGTCGAGCAACAAATTTCCGACTTAACTTTTAAGACCAATATTCTTATTCCCAAACTGCAGGAACAAGTTTACAATGCAACCCAGTCAGAGACAAAACCCTTGAACTTTCAGATTTTTTATAAGGATTTGAAAGATATTAATACCCGCTATCCTGATATTTATCCTTTCGAATTTATGGAAGACCTGAATAAAGATACGGTGAAATCAGATGTTGTAACTGAACTTGAAGAATATATGCGTTTTGTTCAGTTTCAGTTATACGAAAAGCTTGAAACCACCCTGGCCAGCAAAAATGAGTTACGTAAGAATATTACTGATTCTCTTGGAAAAGATAATTTCTCCAAGCTTATCAACGGTAATTTTAACGGCTCCCTGTTGATGTATGTCTCAGGGAAAAAACCTGGCAGAAATTTTATTGAAAGCAATGGGGATATTATACAAACCGACGATCCTATTTACCGGTTACCGGATAATAACTTCGGGCGTTCTCACTTTTTTGCTCCTCAAAAATTAATGAATGGATTTTACTACGACACTACTTATTTCAATCTTTTTGCTTTATGGCTTGAAATCTTTCTGGTTTATATCTCGACCCTTATTCTCCGGAAAAAAACGGTTATTTAACCTAGTTCGCTGAGGGTTTTAATAATTTTCATACTCTTAATCTCAACTTCCGAACCGTTTAGTTCTATAATCTTATCGTTTTTAAATTCGGTTAGTGTTCGTATAAAGCTTTCTTTGGTAGTACCAGCAAGCTCAGCCAGTTCTCTTCTTGTTAATGGTAAAGTATAGCTTGTATTATGAAAGATCTTTTCAGCAAAATAAAGGAGCACATCGGCAATTCTTCCCGGAAGTTGTTTGTGAGACTGACTCATAAGCCGCTCAAAAACGAACAGGTTCTCAAGGCTGATGGTGTTAATAAGCTTATTCGCAAATAGCCCGTTTTCTTTAATAATGGTTTTAAAAATATTAATATCTGAAAAACAGATTTCGGTTGATTCAATAGCTGCTGCTGAATACTGATGAATGTCGTGTCCGAAAACGGAAGTTAACCCAAGAAAACAGTTTGGAGTTTCTATTTTAAGAATGAGAACCTTACCATTGCGGCCTTCTTTGTAGATCTTAACCAGGCCCGACTTAACATACATTATATGCGACGTTCTGGTATTCTGCAAAAATATAACATCTCTCTCCTTATAACGCACTATATTGCTGTTTTTAACTACAACATCCCTTTGTTCGTCGCTAAGAACATTCATGAAGGGCAAACTAATTTCCGTAGTCTCTGCAGCTTGTTCCTGTGAAAAATTTGAGATCATGCTTATACTGCTTTTATGTTTTAAATATACAAAATAATCTGAATTAAAGAATACCTGCGCTTAATTATAAAAATAAATTCACCATTGATTATCTGAACGTTATACAAACAGCGGTGATACAAATCATCTGGCACTGGTAATTGATCTCAATCCCAATTCTTTTAAAATGATCACTTTCAGGGATATATTTACATATATTTTAATAATTCGATACAAATATTTAAGAGGAATTATTATCTTTAATTACGATAAACGAATTGACATGAAAAAAAAGATAAATTCTCGCATTCTTGTGGTAGATGACTCCTCAACCAATATAGTTTTATTAGAGGCTATACTTAATGGACAGGGGTATCAGATTGAAACTGCACAGTCAGTCAAAGAAGCGCATACCATAATAAAAAAAGAACCGGTAAACCTTATATTACTCGACCTGCTGATGCCGCGTGTTAGTGGATACGATTTTCTGAAAGAAATAAAAAGCAACGATGCCACCAAAAACATTCCGGTAATTATTGTATCGGCAGTTGCCGATCCCGAAAACAAGAAAAAATCTCTTGAAATGGGCGCATTGGACTTCGTAAATAAGCCAATTGACATTCAGGATTTTATCACGAAAGTGGACACGGTACTTAAAAACAATTGATTTTTTCTATCATTATTTGCTAACCTATATAACCTGAATGCGAGTATTCACGTATAGGAATTATTCCAATAAAACATGAAAGAGACGAACGCAGAGAATACACAGTTAAGCACTTTATTAAATGCTTATTCCATTCAGGAAATTACATCGTTATTCGCAGTCATAGACGAGAAGATATTAGCACTTCATAATTGTTCATCCGATGACTTCCTTTCATTAAATGCTTATTTCAAAAGATACTATAAGGATTCGAAAGTAATTTCACAAAACGCTTCCGACATCCTGAACATTATTGTAGATCAGGAAAAGAAAGACGAAATTTTTAAAACCCTGACGCATTTTCATCATGAACTTTCAGCTCACCTTCATGAGTTTGAGAAATTATCGGACAAACTCACCGGAGGTTTTGAGAATATGGTGCGCGATATAGAGCACATGTTCGTTCCTTCGAATAATTTAAAGCAGGATTTGATGACCCTCAAACTCTTGGTAGCCAATTTAAAAATCAACATTACGGTTTCTGCTGTACCGCGCAAAATGCAAAAGAAGGCAAACGATTTCAACGAAATTATTATTCAAACCAAATCGTTCTTTACCGAATTTTATAATACACTCAATCTCTTAAAAACACAGTTAAAGCAAAATATTGATTTTATCTCCGAACTCGAAGGTAAAAACTCAGAAAATATAGGTGAAATTCTGGTCGAACTCCAGAACAGCTCCGCTCTGTTCAATCAAAAGTACCAGGAAGCTCATGAATTACTTCCAAAACTGCAGGAAAGCACCGAATCGACGGCATCAAACATTGGGAAAATTATAACCAATTTGCAGTATCATGATATTATACGGCAAAAGATTGAGCATATTCAACAAACACATAAGGAAATTCTGAAAGAATTGAACCAGGTTTCAAATCAAACTGATGAAATAAGTCAGCAAAACCAGGTTAAATGCTTTCTTCAGATAAGAGATGTTGCAGGTTTGCAGGCTGCTCAGCTTATCCATGCCAATAAGGAATATCAGAAAGCTATTGAAATAATCTCTGATAAATTCCTCCAGGTTGGAAATGAGATGACGATTATTGCAGACATGTGTCATAAATTCATTACCAGCGGTAATAATTCATCGCAATCACACTTCAAGGATATTATAGATAAAATTGAACGCACAACTTATTTTATAGATGTTTACAGCAAATCTCTGAATCTGCTCAGAGACCGGTATTATAAATCAAAAGATAAGCTAAGTGAAATTTTAAATAACTATTTTGAGCTATCCGATTTTATTCAGACTATTGAAAGAAACATTTTAAAATCGATAGACAATCAGCCTGTTCCGGAGAACGAGAATAGTACCATTACGCAGATTAAGCAAATTTTATCCGGAATGAAAGCCATTCTGGCCCAACATGATACATTGTTTGAAAAAATAAAAGTTGAATTCTCAGGTGCCGACAGTACTGTGGAGACTTATTATAAAAACGGCACAGTGGCTGCTAATCTCACTGAATTTTCAGCATTGAGCGAAAGAATAATTTCTTTTCTGAAAGACAGTAATCAGAAAGTTTATAAAACGATAGAAGAGAATCAGATCCTGAGCCGCCAGGTTTCGAACGATATCAAATCGTCTCTTGAGCAAATAAAGTATTACGAGTTTTTCGATAAAACTATTGACGAAATCATTGGACAATTAAACGAAATTAACTTTAAATTGCAGAATGTTGAGAGTCCCGACGATGAACATAAGCGGCTTAACCTCGAGCACATAAAGGCAAAGTATACGATGCAGAGTGAACATATCATTCACGAAAACATCTCCAATGAAAAGAATCTGAGCCAGTCGGACCTGATTTCGATCGACAGCACAGGAGTTGATGAAGACGATGATAATTTGGAACTGTTCTAGAAATATTGTATCTTAAAAATATATTTGTAATCAGGATGAAAAAAAACACTATTGAAATAATGAAAGAGAAGAAAGGAGAGCCTCGCAAAGGAATCCTGACGCTCGACCATGAAATTACATTCACAAATGCTAATGAACTCCTGGACAACTATATTGCTTCTAAGGATAAGTTTGACGTTCTGGTAATGCAAGGAAATGTTGATCTTCTTGACCTTAGCGGTATTCAGGCAATTTATTCCATAAGAAAGAGCCTGAAAGATAACGGCAAAAACATATCTCTGGGAATAAAAATGAACGAGGAATCGAAAAGTTTGATTCTCCGTTCCGGGTTTAAGGAAATATTCGAAATTTTTTAGTATAAAACATATCTAATCAGCAATATGGCAAAAACTATATTAATTGTAGACGATTCAGAAAGTATCAGGGAAGTTGTTAGCTTTACGCTTGAACATGAAGGTTATAATGTTTTAGTAGCTGTCGACGGGAAAGACGCACTCAAATTTCTCGATGGCACTAAAATCGACTTAATCATTACCGACCTTCATATGCCTGTTTTGGACGGCATAGGTTTAATCAAGGAAGTAAGAGCACTTTCGGATTACCAAAGAATCCCAATCCTGTTTCTTACAACCGAATCGCAGGCTGCCAAAAAAATGGAAGCCAAAGAAGCCGGTGCGACTGGTTGGATTATCAAACCATTTGTTCCTGCCAAACTAATCGAAGCAATAAATAAAGTACTCAGGTAGATGGATAACTTCAGGAAAAAGTTCATAGAAGAAGCCTCCGAACACATCCAGGATCTGGAACAGGCTTTGTTGGAACTGGAACACTCTCCGGGAAATAAACCTTTGATTGAGAGGGTTTTCAGAGCCATGCATTCGCTAAAGGGAAGCGGTGCTATGTTCGGATTTGAGAAAGTAAGTGAATTTACTCATCATTTGGAGACCATTTACGACCTGGTTCGTAACGATGAAATGGTTATCAATTCAGAACTCCTGAATTTAACCCTCAAATCAGTCGACCATCTCTCGCTTCTTTTAAATGAAGAATCACAGGATCCTGAAGAGCTTCTCGAAAAACATAACGATCTGATTAAACAGATTGAAGATTTTATTGATAACAGCAGGGAATCATCAAATCTTAACCTAATATCAAGGGATGGGAAAAAAGTTGAAAAGGTTTTTCAGACCTATTTTGTTATTTTCCAACCCAATGAAGATATCATGAAAAATGGAACCAATCCATTATTTCTCATCGATGAACTTCATTCTTTAGGAAAATGCTATGCAATTCCTATATACTATAAAATACCAGCTCCCGAAGAATTCGACAGAGACAAATGTTATGTCAGCTGGCAGATTTTTCTTGCTTCGGATGTGGATATCAATGCAATTACCGATGTCTTCATTTTTGTAGAAGACGAATGTGTTCTGGAAGTAAACCAGATTTTTGACGGCAACCTTCTTGAAAATGAGGAATTTATTTCTAAAATTAATGAATTTCAGATACTTCAGAAAGAAATTACCGTTAGCGAAATAAAAGATATTGTTTCAGGAATAAGTCAGCCCGAAATTAAACAGGCTGCTAAAACTGAAGAGCGCACGGTTGTTACCCCTAAAGAACAAACTATATCGAGCATAAGAGTATCGTCGGATAAATTAGACCAGCTGATGAATCTTGTGAGCGAAATGGTTACAACACAGGCCCGGTTAAGTTTATATGCCGAACAGGATGGCCGGCCCGAACTGCTCAATATTGCTGAAAATGTTCAGAAACTATCGAGACAACTTCGCGATAACGCCTTTAGCATAGTCCTCATTCCAATTGAAAATATGCTCACCCGCTTTCAAAGGTTGGTGCGCGATCTTTCCAAGGAATTGAAAAAAGAAGTTGTTTTTGAAGCCGAAGGAATTGACACCGAGCTCGATAAAACTATCATCGAAAACCTCACCGATCCTCTGATGCACATTTTGCGCAACAGTCTGGACCATGGCATAGAACTTCCCGACATCCGCATGAAGCTTGGTAAACCACGCGTTGGTAAAATCCTTCTGAAAGCTTTTTACTCGGGAGCAAATGTTATCATCCAGATTTTTGACGATGGCGCTGGTATCGATCCTAATTTTATAAGGGCCAAAGCTGTTAACAAAGGTTTAATCAGTTCCGAAGCCCAATTATCGAAGCGCGAAATACTCGACCTTGTATTTATTCCGGGATTTTCCACTGCATCCAAGGTTACCGATGTTTCGGGCCGTGGAGTGGGTATGGACGTTGTAAAACGTAAAATTGCCGATATTCGTGGTGAAGTCGATCTTGAATCGGAAGTTGGAGCAGGTACAACCCTCACCATTAAACTTCCGTTAACACTCTCGATTATTGACGGATTACTTGTTAAAATTTCCGAAGTATTCTATGTTATTCCTCTTACGGTTATCGACAAGATTTACGCCGTTGAGCATAAAAAGCTCATGAAATCATTTAACAATGTGATTGTACTCGATGGAGAACAAGTTCCGTTTTTCCATTTGAGAAACGAGTTTTCGCTTCCCGAAAGTACAGCCGAATTTGAAGAAGTGATTGTAGTACGCTACGAAGACAAGAGAGTAGGTATTGCTGTAGATAACGTTATAGGTGAATACCAGGCAGTACTTAAACCTTTAGGAAAACATTACAAGAGACAGGAAATAATTTCAGGAGCAACCATTCTGGGCGATGGTACTATTGCCCTTGTTCTTGATACCAATAAAGCTATAAAACAATTTGCCAACCAAACTATAATTAAGGAGGAAGTTCAATGAAAGATTCTACATCAAAAATAAACTCCTATTTGACTTTTAAATTAGAGGATGAAATTTTTGGGGCGAACGTTTCCAAAGTACTGAATATTTTGGAAATGACTAAAATAACCAAGGTTCCCAAAGCCCCGAATTATATGAAGGGCGTTATCAATCTGCGTGGAGCTGTTCTTCCGCTTATCGATACCCGCATTAAATTTGATATGGGCGAAACAAACTATACCACAAATACCTGTATCCTGGTTTTAGATATCGATATGGCCGGAGAATCGGTACATGTCGGAGCCCTTGTTGATTCAGTTCAGGAAGTTATTGAAATTGACGATGCTTCAATACAACCACCTCCCAGTATTGGAAGTAAGTATAAATCGGAATTTATTGAAGGTATGGCCAAAATAAATGACGAATTTATTATGCTCCTGAATATGGACCTTATCTTTTCCACTGACGAGTTATCATTACTGCGCGATTCTTCATCCGATGTTCAGGCTGAACCTGATACCGTTGTTGAAAAGAAAGGAACAAAGAAGTAATATCTGATTTTTCAGATTCTTTAGATATTTCTTACCCAAAAGTGCACAGTCATTTTTTGCTGTGGTGGGATATTTTTGTCCATACTGACGATTATTAATTTGCAGCTCATGCCTGAATTTAATTATTTTGAATTAGGCTCCAAACATAATATCTGCTATGCAAATCACTTTGCATTAGTGCCAGTTGCTGTAAAAAAAATAATCCCACGAAACTACTTTCACGGTAAGACCTCTTTAAATTTTAACGCACACACACACCCTTTAAATACCCATTCTGCTTCCCAATCTCATAAAGAATTGTATGCTGGTAACAGAAACTTTGCAGCTTCACTGAAATATTCGCTTTCTCAGAGTGCAACTTTTTTGATACTCAGCTCAAAAGTTATTTCATACTATAATAATT